>JAGXHK010000192.1 GCA_024636255.1 Desulfuromonadales bacterium
GCATTGCGCATGCGCTCGGCGACCAGAAGAGATTCTTTTTTGGACGTCCCTGGCAGCAGAATGCAGAACTCCTCGCCGCCATAGCGGGTGACGATGTCCATGTCGCGGGCCGAGCGGCGCAGGAGGCGCGCGATGCGCTGAAGAGCGCGGTCGCCGGCAAGATGGCCGCAGAGATCGTTGTAATCCTTAAAATGATCGAGGTCGATCAGGATGACGCTCAAGGCAAGGTTCTGGCGTAGGCTGCGGCTGACCTCCTCATCCAGGCGTTGCTCAAGAAAACGTCGATTATAGAGCCCGGTGAGCGAATCGGTTACAGAGAGCTCCTCGAACTGAAGGGCACGCTCGAGCGTTTCAGTGCGCTCGATCAGCGATGAAAAATGCGGCGAGAAGGTTGCCAGCAATTTCAGGTCCTCTTCGGAAAAGGTGCCCTCGTGCTCCTTGTCGGAGAGGTTGAGAACGGCGAAGACCTGATCACGGATCTTGAGGGGAACGCTGATGAACGCTTTGGTCTTGAAGCGCGGCCGGTTCGGCGCTCGGACCCGGTCGTCCTTTTCGATATCGTTGACCAGCAGCGGGTGACCATTGCTGGCGACCCGGCCTGCGATACCAGAGCCGAGCTTGACCCGCATGCTGCGTGCAAGATCAGGATTCATGCCGAGACTGGCTTCGATGTGCAGCTGTTCGCCCGCTGCATCGAGCAGCATGAGCGAACCTTTCGAGGCATGCAGCAACTCGGCGGATATTGTCAGAATGCGCTGGAAAAGTTCTTCGCGGCTCTTCAGGACGGCCAGCCCGCTGATCATCTCGATCAGGCGCTCGGACAGCGAGGATTCCAGGTCCTGTTCGCGGTCGCGGCTCATTCTGAGCAGGCGCGTGCCGACCCGTCCGGCGAGCAGTTCGATGAGCAGCAGATCTCGCGGGGGCAGCCTCACGTCGGGAAGGACAAGGACCGCGTGGGCCAGGCCATCAGCCGCACAGGGGATGCAGATGATGGCGTGTGCTTCGAGTTCCGGCGCGAGGTCGAGGCAGTCCTCGGCGCTGAGGGCGTATTTGCGGCTGGCATCCTGGCGAAAGAGGATTTCCATCGTTCGGGAAGAGAGGTCTGTCGGCTCTTTCGGCCAGCCGACCAGAGGAAACAGCCGGGCCTGCCGGGTCCGGCTTGCGGGCATAAGCATGCCGACGCGGGTCAGATCGAAGAGGACTGTCAGGGTTTCGCAGACAAGCTCCGCTACCGCCTCGAGCGATGCGCACCGATCGAGCCCCGGTGTGATGTTGACCAGAGCGTTCAACCGCAGCATGGTGCGTTCGAGAGCCGCCGCGAAAAGGTTGTTGCCCTGCAGATTGGGGATCATTTCAAAGGTGCGTTCAGCGACCTGGCGTACCTCGTCTTCGTTGGACTGAGGCAGCCGCTCCCAGAGTTCGAGCAGAGATAGCCCGTCGATGTTCTTTTTCTGAGCCACCTTTTCGATCTGGTCGAGATCGATCGTGCCGTTTCGCACGCCGCCGCCGATGATGCAGCAGTCCTGATGGCCCTTGAGGGAAAAGGGTACAGCGAAATTGAGAAGGCCGGAGCTGCAGTGAAATGTGGTCGGATGGTTCGTTTCCAGGGCCTGGAAGATGGCTTTTTCTTGGGTCGGACGGCAGAGCTCGCCGCAGAACGAGGCCTGTTTGTTGCCATTGCACAAACTGAACACTGCCCCGGAGGATGCAATCAGGCCAGCGCTTGGGCAGAAAAGCGCCAGACTGAACTTTTCCAGAAAAGGGTAGCTGCGCAACGTCTCCAGAAATTCTTCCGGATTCAGCGCGGTGAGGTTGTCGGATGTGGCGGGCATAATTCAGACCCTGAGTTCGAGGCGATTCGCTTCCTGGAGATCTTCTTTGCAAAAAATACACCGGCAAAGAAGTCTTCTTCTCGCAGCTCTAGGGATCTCTCCTTGAGTATAGGCCGACGACAAATCGGACTGCCTGAAATGATCGTTTCGGAGGTACATGCGGGAGATTTATGAACTCTAAGTGAACACGCCCGAAGAGACTCTGTGAATGCAAAGAACATCTCCAACAGAATCTGCTTTAGGTAACACTGAAACTACTGAAATTCAAGATAAAATTGATTACTTAAACAGGGCGAATTATCAGAATTTAAGATGTTGGCGACCATTGGAGGTGCGAATCTCAAGGTTCATGAGCGTTATGGCATGCGGCCGGCGCACGCAGAAAATTTAATGGGAGAAAATACCGGAGTACCCTGTGCGGGAAATCCGGGGAGTTGGCCTGGCAGACGGATCGCCGGGCTGCAATGCTCGTGTGAACGATGGATTTTCCGGCTTTTGACGGATCTTCTATCACTCGCTCCGGTGCATCGACTGTCCCATATCATCGAGCCAGGAACCAAGATCGGCCAGGGCACGTTCCGCCTGCGCCAGGCGCCTTTCGCTGCGCCGCAGCTTGCGTCCGATCAGCGGGGGAAACAGTCCGTAGTTGATGTTCATCGGTTGAAAGTCCTTGGTCGAGGATTCCGTCAGGTGTCCTATGAGCGCCCCGAAACCCGTGGTCGGTGCCACCTGGGGGATTTGGGCCCCGATCTCACGGGCGCCTGCGAAGAGCCCGGCGAGAAAGCCGGTTGCAGCCGATTCTACATACCCCTCGACTCCGGTAATCTGTCCGGCGAAAAAGATGCGCGGATTCTCTTTCAGCTGCAGCGACCGGGTCAAGCAGGCCGGCGCGTTGATGAAGGTGTTGCGATGCATGCTGCCGAGGCGCGCGAAACGGGCACCCTCGAGCCCTGGGATGGTGCGGAATATGCGCTGCTGTTCGGGGTAGGTGAGCCGGGTCTGGAAGCCGACCATGTTGTAGAGGGTGGCATGGCGGTCGTCCTGGCGCAGCTGAACCACTGCGTGCGGTTCGCGTCCGGTGCGCGGGTCGGGCAGACCGACCGGCTTCATCGGGCCAAAGGCCAGGGTCATTTCGCCGCGCTCGGCCATCGCTTCGACAGGCATGCATCCCTCGAAGTGAACAAGCCTTTCGAATCGGCGCGCCGGGACCTTGTCCGCCTCCTTGAGTTCGGCGACAAAGCGGCGGTACTGCGCCGCGTCCAGCGGGCAGTTGACATAGTCGTCGCTTCCCTTGCCGTAGCGCGATGCGCGCCAGGCATAGGTGAAGTCGAGGGAATCGGCATACACGATCGGGGCGATGGCATCATAGAAGTAGAGATGCTCGCTTCCGGTCAGCTTGCGGATCGTCTCCGAAAGAGCCGGCGATGTCAGCGGCCCGGAGGCGAGAATCACCGTCCCTGCTTCGGGCAGTTCGGTGATCTCCTTGCGCACCACGGTGATCAGCGGATGCCGGGTAACCGCCTGGTCGATGTAGTGCGCGAATCCCTCACGATCAACGGCCAGAGCGCCGCCGGCGGGAACGGCGGTGGCGTCGGCCGCCGCGATGAACAGGGAGCCGGCGCGTCGCATTTCTTCCTTGAGCAGGCCGACGGCATTGGTCAGGGCCGCGCCGCGCAGGGAATTGGAACAGACCAGTTCGCCCAGCTTCTCGCTGTTGTGGGCCGGCGAATAGTGCACCGGCTTCATTTCATAAAGAGTCACTGCCAGGCCGCGTTGCGCGATCTGCCAGGCCGCCTCGCAGCCGGCCAGCCCGCCGCCGATGACGGTAATTCCGTGTTCTTTTCCGCTCATATCGAAAGACCTCGCTGTTCAACGGCAAAGGCCGGACATGTGTCCGGCCTTTGCTGCGCGTGAGATAGTCTCCAGCAATTTTATTCGCCGGTTTTTTTTCCCGCTTTGGCAGAAGGCTTGCGTGCTTTGGCAGGCGCCTTTTTCGCGGCGGTCTCTTTTTTCGGCTTTTTCTCCGGCTCGACCAGCACCAGCTTGTAGTCACACCCCTCCTTGGGGCATTTGCGAAAAGTGCCCTCGCGTTTGGTGATCTTTTCTACGGTCAGGGGATGGCTGCATTTGGGGCAGGCTTCGCCGACAGGGCGGTCCCAGAGTGCGTATTTACATTTTGGGTAGCGGTTGCAGGAGTAGAAAATCTTGCCGTAGCGGCTCTTCTTCTCCATCAACTCGCCCTCGCCGCACTCAGGACAGGCCAGGCCGAGAGCTTTCGGTTTGACCAGGGGCTGGATGTTCTTGCAATTCGGATAGGCCGAGCAGGCGAAAAATTTTCCATAGCGACCCTCTTTGATAAGCATGGGGGCGCCGCATTTGTCGCACTTCTCATCCGAGATGACCGGCTCTTCGCGCTCTTCCCCGCTCAGCGGCTCGGTATGCCGGCATTCGGGGAATCCCGAGCAGGCGAGAAATTTTCCGGCACGGCCGAGTTTGACAACCAGCGGTTTGCCGCATTCGGGACAGCTGCGGTCGGTCTTCTCGGTGGTGACCTCTTCCTTGGAGACCTCTTTCTCTTTCTGGTTGAGCAGGCTGATAAACGGATCCCAGAAATTCCTGATGCTCGGCTGCCATTTCTTCTCGCCGCGCGAGATGGCATCGAGCTCCTCTTCCAACTCGGCGGTAAAGTCGTAATCGACGTACTTGGTGAAATGACGCGAGAGCAGATCATTGACCACCATCCCCACATCTTCGGGAAAGAAGGTGCGCTTTTCCAGGCGGACATACTTGCGCTGCACCAGGGTGTTCATGATCGAGGCATAGGTCGAGGGCCGCCCGATGCCGTTCTCCTCCAGGGTCTTGACCAGGCTCGCCTCGGTGAACCGCGGCGGCGGCTGGGTGAAGTGCTGCTCGGGCAGCAGCTCTCTGGCCGCCAGCTCTTCCTGCTCGTTGAGGGCGGGCAGGGTCCCCGCTTTCTCCTCCTCGGCCTCATCGGTCCCCTCGATATACAGCTGCATGAAGCCCGGAAAGCGGATCACCTGACCTGTGGCCCGCAGGGTGAAGCGCGCGCCGGCGGCGATGTCGATCGTCGTGGCATCGAGAATCGCCGCTGCCATCTGCGAGGCGACGGTGCGCGTCCAGATCAGGCGGTAAAGGCGGTACTGGTCGGAGGAGAGA
>JAGXHK010000193.1 GCA_024636255.1 Desulfuromonadales bacterium
CGAGCACCGCCACTGTCGCGGCGCCGCCGGCCAGGGCGCCCTGGTGGGCCGCCGTGTCGATGCCGCGTGCCAATCCTGAAACAATGCAGATACCGCGTTCACCGAGTTCGCAGCAGATCTCTTCGGTGAGCCTGAGAACCGCGGCGGGGGCTCGCCGCGAACCGACGACGGCCAGGGAGTCGGCCATCGGCAGGTCGCCACGCACATAGAGAAGGGCAGGCGGATCGTGGATGGCGGCGAGCAGCCGAGGATAATCCGCATCCCATAAAGAGACCAGCCGGACGCCGGCCAGTTCAAGAGCGCGGCGACACTCGAGCAGGGCAGGATCGTCGGCGGCAGGTATTGCGGCGGCGACCTGCGGGCGCAGCCCGGCCCGGCGGCGCTCCTGCGCGGTGGCGGCGAGGGCGGCCGCGGGTGAGCCGAAAGCCTGTTGCAGGCGCAGCAGGCCGACCCGGCCAAGGCCAGGCGTCAGATGCAGGCGAAGCCAGTGGCGTTCGGTTTCGTTGAAAATACGTGCGGACATGAAAGGACAATAAAAAAGGATTGAAGCGAGTTCAATCCTTTTTTAATCTGCCCCTCGTTTTTCGTGCGGAAAACTATTCGGTCGCGGTAACGACTCGGTCGCCGCGAAACATCGTCTGGACGCTCTTGACGATCAACGCTGCGGCGCTGTGCGGCTGGGTATCGATCACCACGGCCGCGCCGAGTACGACCTCGGGCAGGTTCAGCGCCTCGGCCCAGCGACCGCGCATCTTTTGAGCGATTTCGGTCGCCTGGCGCGAACGCGTGACGTAGAGCAGGTTGCCGACCTGAAGCCCGTCTTCACTGCCGAGATCGACATGAATCACATCTGGAAATGCAAGGGCGAGGTTGTCGTTGCGGCCAACGAGTATATAACCGGAAAGCTCCTGCGCGGCGCGGCGCAGTTCGATTTCGTGGCGATCGGGCAGTGAGGGGAGCAGCAGGGCGCCCCGCTCGATCTCTTTGACCGCGCTGGTGATCACCGCGGTGGCGACCTCCTCATGAAGCTCGGTGATCTGAACCTCGCCGAGCTCGACGATTTTGGTTCCCACCGCCTCTTCAGTAACCGGATGATAGATTTCCTGTTCCGAATCGACAAGGGTGAAGCGGTCGCCGGGGGTTACCGTCTCCGGGGCCGCCAGCTCGACAAAGACCTGGTCGCCGGTACCCATCATGATGCGGTTGTCGATGGTGTCGACCAGAGTGCCGGCGGCGTTCAGCACTTCGCCGCCGATGAAGCCGACGCCTCCGGCCGGGGCCTTGATCGTGATCGCCTCGACCGGCGCGGGGGCTTGCTCGGCAGGCCGGGGCGTTTCGGCCTGCTCCAGAATCTGTACGATCTCGCGTTCTGCGGGGACGAATTCAATGCGGTCGTCGTAGACGTAGAGCTTTTGTCCGGGGTAGATGAAGTGGGGATTGGTGATCCTGGGATTGTTCGCCCACAGGCTCGGCCAGTAGTAGGGGTCCTGGATGAATCGCTCAGAAATTCCCCAGAGGGTATCGCCTTTTTTAACCTTGTAGGTGATCGGCTCTTCCTTCGCCAGGGCGGGAACAGCCAGCAGGAGCAGAAGCAATATGGTGACGGCACGGATAGGCATTGATTGAAACCTCTTGCGCGGGGCGCGAAATGAAGAAAAAAGCCAGAAACGCCGCGTCGCAGCCAAAAACAACTCGTTGCGCGCAGGTCGATGCTATAAGCCTTTTACTTCTTTTTGGGCGGCGTCGCTTTGGGGATAACGCTGCCGTAGAATCCTCAGGACTTCCCGAGCCTGGTCGGGGCGTCCCTGCCGCTGCAGGGCGGTTGCCGCCTTGAACAGCGCCTCGGGAGCGCGAACGGAATCCGGGAAATTTTCCGCAACCTGCCGAAAGGCCGCTGCGGCCTGTTCATAGTCCTGCTGAGCGTAATAGCATTCTCCGATCCAATATTGCGCATTTCCAGCATATTCATTGTCCGGATAGGCGCGCAGAAACTCCTGGAACCCCTCAATCGCTTGTGAATAGCGGCCTGAGGCGTAGTCGGAAAATGCGGTCAGGTAAAGTTCGGTCGCGGAGGTCGGAGAGACGGCGGTGCTTTTTTCGGGTGAGGAAAAGAAGGGGGAAGGGGGCGATCCAGTCATTTCGCCCGATGCGGTGTCTTTTTCTGCCACCGGACTGCGCTGCAGGCTGTTGATCCATTGCTGCTGGCTGGAGACCTGGCGGCGCAGGTTCGCGACCTCGGAAGCGAGACCTTCGACGCGGCGCGTCAGTTCCTGCTGGTTCTGCTGCATCTCCGAGATCCGGCGGTCTGCGTCGGTGTCGGGGGCGCCCATGGGAGCGGCGCAGCCGCCGAGCAGAAACGCGATAATGAGCAGATGAGAGCTGAATGGAGTGCGCAAGGCGGTCCCCCCGAAAAAAATGTCATGGAGAAGAGATTCGAAAATGAGAAATTCCCTAAAAATTATCGGCAATTTATCCGGATGTCAAGCCGCAAGGAGGCCGCGCTGGCAAAGAGGCAGGCATCCACGGAAGAGGACTTTGCGGCGCGAGGTGTGTTAACATCCCAGGGGGCCGCCGGGACCGAAAATCTGACCTCTATTTGCCAATTTCTCGTGACGATTCCCCAAATTCCGGCAGCCTCCAAGGCGTTTTCAGTGACCACAAGGAGAAAGATCGAATGACCCGTCCCGAATTGCTGGCTCCCGCCGGTGATCTCGAAAAACTCGCGACCGCGCTTCGCTTCGGCGCCGATGCCGTCTATCTCGGCGGAGAGTCGTTCGGCTTGCGGGCGCACGCCGGGAATTTTTCCCTGGCGGATCTTGCCGAGGCCCGGCGGATGACCCGCGCCGCAGGGCGGCGTCTTTATCTAACGCTCAACGCGTATGTGAACGATGAGGAATGGGACAGGCTCGCCGCGACGCTTGAGGCGCTGCGCCCGCTTGATCTGGATGCCTACATCATCTCCGATCCCGGCGTTCTGAGCCTGGTGAAGCAGATCGATCCGCAGCGCGAAATTCATCTCTCCACCCAGGCCAACACGGTGAATGCCGCAGCGGTCAATTTCTGGCAGTCGGCCGGTGTCGCACGGGTCAATCTTGCCCGCGAGCTTTCGTTGGAGCAAATGCGCCTGCTGCGCTCGCGCACCTCGGCAGAGTTGGAGGTTTTTGTCCATGGCGCCATGTGCGTCGCCTACTCGGGGCGCTGTCTGCTCAGTGCGGCGCTCTCGGGCCGCAGCGCCAATCGCGGCAACTGCAGTCACTCCTGCAGGTGGGGATACGCGTTGATGGAGGAAACCCGCCCCGGCCAGCACTTTCCCGTCGAACAGGACGGCCGCGGAACCTATCTGCTAAACAGCCGCGATCTCTGCCTCGTCGCACACCTGCCGGATCTGGTCGCCGCCGGCATCGACAGCCTGAAAATCGAGGGGCGCATGAAGAGTCTCTCCTATGTCGCTGCCGTCACCCGCGTCTATCGGGCCGCGCTCGATCGCTATCTGGAGGAACCGGCGCAGTGGCGCTGCGAGGACATCTGGCGCGAGGAACTTGGCAAGGTCAGCCACCGGCCGTACGATACCGGTTTTCTCTTCCCGGACGGGGATCCAAAGGTTCATCCGGAGGATTCGGCCTATGAGCGCTCCTGCGATTTTGTCGGCGTGGTTCGCGACTGCGACCGAGAGGGGCGCGCCGTGGTCCAGGGGCGCAGCAAGTTTCTTTCCGGCGAGATGCTTGAAGTGATCGCGCCGGGTATGCGCCAGAGCTCGTTTACTGTCGGGCCGCTGCGTTCCCAGGCGGGAGACCCGCTGGCGGCCGGCCAGCCTAATGCCATGGTCTGCCTCGAGCTTCCTGCCGGTTATGAGTCCGGGGATATTCTGCGCCGGCCGAAAAGTGAGACGCGCTGAGCCGGATTCGCGCCCGGCGCAAACGGATGGACCCCGAGCGTCAGAAGATGAAAAATTTGCGGCGTTTTGCGGGTTCGCCGCCGGCGTGCCAGAATCTGCGCTCTTGCACATCGCAGCAGGTCAGATACCTTCCGTAGACCGCCCCTGTGTCGATTCCGATGCGATTCTCTGTGAGTAGGGGCTCCTGCTGTGGGGTGTGCCCGAAGACAACTGTCTTTCCCCAGTCGTATCCGGAGTGGAGGAATTCCCCGCGGATCCAGATCAAATCATGTTCGCTCTGCTCTTCGAGGGGTACTTCAGGACGCAGCCCGGCATGGACGAAAACGAAGTCTTCGGTCGCAAAGCTGGTGCGCAGGGCCGCCAGAAAGTCGCGATGCGCGCAGGGGACCGCGTCCTCGCCACCGTAGCTCTCCAGAGTGTTTTCACCGCCGTTGATCAGGAAGCTGAGTGGATCGCGATCGGCCAGGTAGTCGAGAAACATGGCTTCGTGGTTTCCTTTGAGAAAGACCGTTCGCGGAAACCGTGCCCCGAAATCGATCAGATCATCGATCACTCCCGCCGAATCTGGCCCCCGATCGATATAGTCGCCCAGAAAGACAACCTGATCATCCTGTGTCGGGCCAACCTTCTCCATCAGTTGCTCGAGCAGTTCCCGGCAGCCGTGGATGTCACCGACCGCAAGCAGACGGCCTCTTTTTTCTGTGTTCGTATCGCTTATCATCAAACCATTGTAAAGGTCATGGGTTCGGCTGTCCAATCCGCCACCGGGGGCTGAGAGTCTGACGAAAAAAGCACGGCCCCATCCGGAGCCGTGCCTTAAAGCGTTTCAGTTTCCGTTTTTTTTCTGCAGCGCTTACCAGTTCTCGGCAAGAATCTCGAAGTGCGCCTGCGGGTGAGCACAGGCGGGGCATGCGTCCGGTGCGCCCTGATCGGTGTGCAGGTATCCGCAGTTGCGGCAGCGCCAGACGGTCGGCTCGTCCCGCACGAAGACGCGGTTGTTGGTGACGTTGTTCAGCAGGCCGAGAAAGCGTTTTTCATGCTGCTTCTCCGCCACCGCGATCGCCTCGAAACCCTTGGCGGTATCGTTAAATCCCTCTTCCCGCGCCACCTTGGCGAAGAAGGGGTACATATCCGTGTGCTCTTCGTTCTCGCCTCCGGCCGCATCCTTGAGGTTCTCGGCGGTGGTGCCGATCCTGCCGGCGGGAAAGGCGGCCTCGACCATCACCTCGCCCCCCTCGAGCATTTTGAACAGACGCTTGGCATGCGCCGTTTCCTGATCGGCGGTCTCTTCGAAAATATGGGAAATCTGAACATAGCCCTCTTTCTTGGCTTGAGCGGCGAAGTAGGTGTAGCGGTTGCGGGCCTGGCTTTCGCCCGCAAAAGCGGTCAGAATGTTCTTTTCGGTCTGGGTTCCTTGCAATTGTGCCACAAGCGTGACCTCCTTGTGTCGTGTTGTTCTGAAAATAGTGAGCGGCGCCATCGCCGCCCCCGAAAAATACTTTCCTGATAACGATTATTGATGAGACGGTAAAAAAATCCGCTGGAGTTTTATTTTCGGCAGCGGGGGCAGAGACCAAAAAAATCAAATTGATAGTCACTGATCTGATAGCCGGTTTTTTCGGCGACTTGCCGGGTCAGGTCATCGAGTGCCGGTTCTTCGAAATCGATCATCGCCCGGCACCCGGTGCAGATCACGTGGGGATGCGGGTATGGCTTGCCGCCGTCGTAGCGACTGCTTCCCGTCCGTGTTCCCACCTCCAGAACTTCCCCGAGGCCTTTGAGCAGGGTCACCGTTTTGTACACGGTGGCCAGGCTGGTCGTGGGAAAGGCGCTTCGCACCTGGGCGTAGATCTCCTCAACGGTGGGGTGGTCGCGGCTCTCGGCCAGGATCTTCAGAATAGCCATTCGCTGCGGAGTAATGCGGAAGTCACGTTCTCGCAACCGGGCAAGAATATGATTTAGACGCACGCCGGAATCATCCATGACTTTAACGGCACTCGGGTGTTTTGGAAAGCTGTTCTCCATAGAGAACGAATATTACAACACGCTGGCCTCTTGTCAAGTCGGGCAGAAAAACCGGTGGTGTATTGATCCTGCCGAGTCACCGCGGCACTGCGGCAAGTGGCTTCAGCGCAGGGTCAGCTCCATTCCGTCATGGGCGACCTCCACCTCGCCCCCGCGCTCACGGGCGTATTCCGATATTTTCTCGCGAATCCCTGCCTCTTCGCCATCGACGATCTGATGGCCACAGTGGGTGACGATCATTTTGGGCACGCCCTCCTTCCGGCACCAGGTGAGCTGGGTGCGCACCGGCGTGTGGCCGAAGAGCTCATCCTCGTCGCTTTTGCGCACCATCTGGCCATCGACGGTCGCACCGTCGCCGATATAGAGACGGCAGCCGCGCAGCGCCTCGCCGCGTTCGTGAATGTAGACCAGGTCGGGGACATAGAAGATGGTCACCTTGCCGGCACTGATGCGGTAGCCGACCGCCGGGGCCCGCTCTGAGTGCTGTACCGCGAAAGCCTCGAAGGTGATGCCGCGGATCGTCACCGGCTGGCGCGGCTCGATGGTCCGGCGCTCCTCGATGGGAAAGTCCTCGAGTCTTTCCCAGGTCTCTTTGGTGGCATAGACAGGGCAGGAGACGCCGTCTTCCAGGCCTGCGGCATGATCAGGATGCGCGTGGGTGATGACGATGGCTTTGGGGTTCAGCCTATCAAGGCGCCCCCGCCAGTTCTCGCCGCAGTCGATGACGACGCCCTTGCCCCGGTATTGGACTTCGAGAACGGTGTGTCGGCGGTGGCGCCGGGACCAGGAATCAATATATCCGCGGGTGCCGTGAAAAATCAGCTTCATGATACCACCTTACCGCCTGCCAAAATGCTGTCAAGAGGCGTCAATAGCTGGGTTGCAGAACCGCACAGGCTCCTTCTGCTTACCGGCTGGCGCGATGCGGCACGGCGCATTTGACACCTCTGCTATTCAAATCTCATGAAATCGAGGACCTTGAAGCCAAGCGCCACCATTGCAGCGCCGAAGAGTCGGTCGATCCAGTGTCCGGCACTGAGCAGTCGCCTCCGGACAGCACTTTTAGTCAGGAAGAAAGCCAAAGCGGAAAACCAGAACAGCTGAAGACACATGATCCATCCACCGTAGAGGGCAAGTGTCGGCAGCGGCATGGCCGGAGACAAAATGACGGTAAAGAGTGAGAGAAAATAGACCGGTGCTTTTGGATTGAGGGCGTTGCAGAGAAAACCGGTGATGACATCGCGCTTTGGCGAGCGGTTTCGCGCGATGGAAGACAGGATAATATCTTCACCTCGGTGCGGCTTCGCCAACAATCCTTTGAGCCCCAGGTAAAGCAGATACGCGCCGCCGGCCAGTTTGATAAAGCGCATCCATTGCACGGAATGGGCAACGACAGCGGCCAGTCCCGCGGCTGAATAGAGAATATGGATGGAGAGCCCCAATGAGATCCCCAGACTTGTCCAGATCCCTGAACTCCGGCCATTTTGAATCGATTGTCGCACGACCAGGGCAAAATCCGGCCCCGGCGAGGCTGCTGCCAGCAAATGCACAAACGTGACGATGACAAACCCCTGCCAAAACTCCACCGTTCAATCCCCTTCTGGCTTCGGTTTCTCGCCTGCATCGAGGTTGTAGACAGGCACTGTCTGAGATCTCATCAATCCTTCGGATTCGGCGCATAGGTTCGAATATAGCGGTCCAGCCGATATTTTTTCGCCGTGTTCTTGGAGGTCATGGTGCGCACCTTGCCGAAAATCGGCCGTTCCTGCCAGGGATGATCATAGCGCCCGAGGCACCAGAAAATTCCGCTGCAGCTATTCGGGCCGCGCCCATCGAGGGCGTACTTGTTGTTCAGCTCTGTCATGACCTCGAGCGCCTCCTGCGGCGAGCAGGTCCACTCGAGAATCTTTTTCCCCCAGAGCATGCGCAGGTAATTATGCACGCGCCCCTCGCGCACCAGCTGCATCTGGGCGGCGTTCCAGATTTCATCATGGGTCTGCGCCTGTTCGAGATCCTCGCGGGTATAGAGATAGGGCCGCGGGTCGTCCGCATGCTTCGACAGAGTCTCGCGCGCCCAGGCGGGAAGAGCCTCGTAGCGCCCATAGCCCTCGGTGAAAACGCAGGTATTGAAGCCCAGCTCGCGCCAGGTGACCAGCTGGTCGAGAAAGCTCTCCGCCCCTTCGCTCATTCTCCACCAGCCGTGGCGCTTTCCCCTTGTCTCCGGCGCCAGATCGCCGATATTCCACCCTTCGTGCTCAGCGATCCGGGCGAAGATCTCATGGGCTGCGATGTGCCCAAAGTGCAGATAGGGGGAAAGGCCGCTGGTCGCATCGGCCTGGGGATCACTCTGACGTTCGCCGTAGTCCGCGAGGCGGCGGGAGATAAAGCGATTCAGCCTCTGGCGGGCCGCCCGCGCGCCGCCGGAAAAGGAAGCCGGCGCAACCGTGTGATCGATGGGAAGCGCGCTCAGAGCCTTCGCGCTGCCTTCTAAAAGCGATTTGCCGGGCGCCGGCCAGCGCGCAGCAATCTTCGCCGGTAGATTCTCGAGCATCGGCAGTGCGCATTGCTGCAGCGGATCGCGCTGCGGCGGCTCGGCAAGGTGTCCGCGCAGCTCTTTCTGTAGCAGGCGCCGGAAGTGATAAGCGGCCGGATACGCCTTGTCCGGCACGCGCAGCGGCAGCAAGCCGTTGCTGTCCACGGCCTCAAGGCGCACGGCCAGTTTGGCGCCTGCCGCCGCAATCATGCGCGGCAGAAAAAAAGCGGGAAAATCGTCGGTCACAACCAGGCAGGCGTGTTTCGCGAGCGCTTCGAGAAGCCCTTTCCCGGCTCCGTGCCCCTGCTCGAGGTACGGGTAATAAAATGCGCGCCGGGTCGCCATGCGCCGCGCATTATCGGCCATCCCCTCGAGAATGAAGCGGTGCAGCCGGTCGCTCGCCCAGGGATAATCGCAGCGCAGCGCCTCGAGAACCACCAGCGGCCGGTCGAGCTCCTGCGCCATGGCGCAGGCGTGCTGCAGAGCGAAGTTCCATTCGATGCGGCGAAAGGCGATCATCCAGTAAAGGACGTAATCGCCTTCGGGAGCCAGAGCGACCTGGTTGACGGTGCGGATGCGGATTTGCGGGACAGGGTTCACGTTTCTGCCTCCCGGGCGACCCACGGGGTCGCCCCTACAGCCATTTCTTCCTTTTGAAAAAGCCGACCATCAGAATGCCGACCAGGATCATTACCGCCCAGACCGCCGGATAGCCCCATCGCCACTGCAGTTCGGGCATGTATTCGAAGTTCATGCCGTAGACTCCGGCGATGAAGGTCAGCGGAATGAAGATCGTGGCGATCAGGGTGAGAACCTTCATGACCTCGTTCATGCGGTGGCTCACGCTCGAGAGATAGAGGTCGGTCATGCCGCCGAGCAGGTCGCGAAAGGTCTCCACCGTATCGATGACATGGATGGTGTGATCGTAAACATCGCGCAGAAAGAGGATGGTCTCCTGGGTGACCAGCGGATGTTCTCCGCGGGTCAGCCCACCGATCAATTCGCGCAGCGGCCAGACCGATTTGCGCAGCAGAATCATCTCGCGTTTGAAATGATGGATGCGATCGAGGGTCTGCGGAGTGGGGCGCTCCATCAGTTCTTCTTCCAGCAACTCGATCTGGTCGCTGATTTTCTCGAGCGTGAGCAGGTAGCTGTCGACGATGGCATCGAGCAGCGCGTAGGTCAGATAGTCCGCGCCCATGAACCGGATGCGCCGCCCGGAGCGCAGCCGCTCACGGACCCCTTCGAAAACATCCCCCTCGCGCTCCTGAAAGGAGAGAACGAAATTTCTGCCGAGAATCAGGCTGACCTGCTCGGGAAGGGTTTCCCCGGTCTGTTCATTGAAGGTGAGCATCTTGAGCACGATAAAGACGTAATCATCATAGGCTTCGACTTTCGGGCGCTGGTCCGTGTTGAGAATATCCTCCATCACCAGCGGATGCAGATTAAAGCACCTGCCGATCGTTTCAATGATCTCCACCTGGTGAAGCCCGTCGATGTTGATCCAGGAAACCGTGCTGGTCTCGAGCAGCGGACAGCATGCCGAAGCATCGTCGTATTCGCGGCGCTCGAGTTTGTCCTGATCGTAATCGATGACCCGGATGCGCGCCCGCTCGGTTTTTTTCTCCCCGCTGTGTATCAGGGTGCCGGGGGCGGCCCCTGTTTTCTTGGCGCGTTTGTGCACCAGCTTTCTGAGCTGTGCCGGGACGGCGATTCGTTTTTTCGTGTTCGGCATTTTACCTCCTGTCGCGCTATCGATCTGGTAAACTGCAAAGGTGATTTAATCACAGATTCCTGCACCTTTGATCGGAAAAAAAGGAGTTGACGGACATGGCGGAGAAAATTCGCATCGGCATCAGCAGCTGTCTGCTGGGAGAAAATGTGCGTTTTGACGGCGGGCATAAACTCGACCGCCTTATTCGCGATGTTCTTGGGCCGTTTCTCGAGTTCGTCCCTGTCTGTCCCGAAGTCGAACTTGGCCTGCCCACGCCCCGGCAGTCCCTGCGGCTGGTCGGCGATGCCCAAAGTCCACGTCTGGTTTTCAGCCGCAGCGGCGAAGATATCACCGCGAGTATGCAGGACTGGGCCCACAAACGCTGCGATGAACTGGCCCGGGAGGATCTTTGCGGCTTTATCTTCAAAAGCCGTTCGCCTTCAAGTGGCATGGAGCGGGTTAAGCTCTATGATAAAAACGGCGTGCCGCAGACTCAGGGGGTGGGAATTTTTGCGCGGATCTTCATGGAGCGATTCCCCCTGCTGCCGGTCGAGGAGGATGGCCGGCTGCATGATGCGCGACTACGGGAAAATTTCATCGAATGCCTCTTTACCTTCAAGCGCTTTCGCGAAACCCTGTTCAAAGGGTGCAGCCGCGCTCATCTGATCGATTTTCACACCCGCCACAAATTGCTCCTGCTCGCTCACAGCCGCGCAGTCTACACGGAGATGGGCAGACTTGTCGCCGCTGAAACGAGTCTGGCCGGACCTGAGCTCTTTGCGCGCTATCAGGTCCTGCTCATGAAGGCGATGCGTCTCAGAACGACAGTTAAAAAGCATATCGACGTTCTGCAGCACCTGCTCGGCTATTTCAAAAAAGAACTTTCAGCGGACGAGAAGCAGGAACTGCTCGAGATCTTAGACCACTATCGCAACGGGCATATCCCGCTGATCGTGCCGGTGACCCTTATCAATCATTATGTGCGCAAATACGAGCAGCCCTATCTTCGCCAACAGGTCTATCTGAATCCCCATCCGATCGAACTTCAGTTGCGCAATCACGTGTAAGCAAAAATTAACAATTTCGGTTTAGATCCTTGATGATGTCAGCCGAAACATGTTATCCCTGCGTAAACATTTAATTCTTATCCTTTGAGAGTCGCGCTATGGGTGGAAAGATCGCACGGACCATCGCTTTTCAGGAGCCCCAGGCTGATGACGGCCTCACCGAATCATCGCGGCCGCTAAGGACTCTGGCCCTCGTCTCCGCTCCGGCGGGAGACGATCCTGGTTACGGAAACAGGGGCAAAAGAGGTGCAAAGGATCGCACCGAGAGCCGGCCGAAGAAGAAAAACGGCTGCAAGGGCGTCTGCCGGATCCTGCTCGTTGAGGACAATCCGATCAACAAACAGGTCGCCGAGGCGGTGCTGAAGAAAAGAGGCTGGGAGGTCGTTTCGGTGGAGGACGGGGCCCAGGCGATTCTGACCTGGCAGAATCAGGATTTCGATCTGGTTCTGATGGATATTCAGATGCCGGTGATGGACGGCATCGAGGCGGCCCGGCGGATTCGCGCTCAGGAAGGCCGCCATGGCCGGCACGTACCGATCATCGCCCTGACCGCCTACGCCTGGAAAGAAAACCGCGACCAGTGCCTGGCCGCGGGAATGAACGGATTCATAGTCAAGCCCTTTCACTTTCAAGAGCTTTATCGCGCCTGCGAGCAGGCCATGCAGGTCGACCCAGAATAGATAGCCAGAACGGCTAGTCCTCGGCTGAACCGCGCAGGAGTGCAACCGGCAGGTGTTTGAAGGTTCGCCCTAGCGAGACCGCGCCATTTTGGGTGCTGAGCGCTTCTTCGCAAATTCCTTCCTGAAATTTCTCCGGCGCCCCCTCGGGCAGCAGCACCCGCGTGTCCTTCCAGAAGTCCTCCCCCAGGGGCCATTCGCCCGTTTCCAGCAGCTCACCGAGAAAGCGCGGTACGACGGTGATCGCCCATTCGCCCTTCAGTTCCCGGCCGAAGGCGACAATCCGGTCCGCGAATTCGCCCTGTGTTTCCAGGGGCAGGTAGGAGCCGTCGGCAAACAGTTCGGCCGCCGCTTTGCGCACCTGCAAGGCACGCCAGGTCAAAAAG
>JAGXHK010000194.1 GCA_024636255.1 Desulfuromonadales bacterium
GTCCCACGCTGTCTTTTTGCACGGCGACAACCGAAGGTTCGCAGACGACGATTCCCTTGCCGCGCAAATAAACCAGGGTGTTGGCCGTCCCCAGGTCGATCGCGAGGTCATTGGAAAACATCCCCAGGATGGAGTCGAAGAGGTTAAACATCGGAAAGTTGGCTCCTTTCACCGAAAAAATGGGGGGGCAGTCCCCCCTGCTCGAACCGGCGCACACAGTACCAAAAAACCCGGTTTTTATCAAGATATTAAAATGAAAAAATCATTGCCAAAGCAACTTGCCATGGCATAATATGCGACCTTATATCCAGGCCCCGAGGCCGCACCGAGAGCCAAAAGGAGAGACGTGAGCCATGCTCGACCTGATCCGGAAAAAGCAGAAATCCTTTATCATTAAGATTGTCTTCTGGACAATCATTGCTGCCTTCATCGGCACTATTTTCCTCGTCTGGGGCAAAGGCTCCGATTCAAGCGGTTCGCCATCATCGATGGCTGTCAGCGTCAATGGCGAGGAGGTCGCGTATGAGTCCTACCAGCGCGCCTATTCCAACCTCTACAATCTCTACCAGAACATCTACCGCGAACGGTTCACTCCCGAGATGGAGCGGCGCCTGGGACTCCGCGAGCAGGCTCTCGAGATGGTGATCGAGCAGAAACTTCTCGCGCAGGAAGCCAAGAGCCGCGGCGTCAAAGTAACCAAAGCGGAGATCGTCGATACCATTGCCAGCATCCCGGCGTTCCAGGAAAACGGGGTCTTCAACCGCGATCGTTACCTCGAGGTGCTGCGCTATCAGCGCATGACTCCGGATGCCTTCGAAGCGAGCCAGCGCCAACAGCTGCTTATCGATAAGACAGTGAGCCAGATCCAGGCGGATGTCAACATCACACCTGAAGATATCGAAGAAGAATTTCGGCGTCGCAACGAAGAGATAGCGCTTGGCTATGTGGCGCTGAGCCCCGGGCTGCTTGAAGAGCAGGTCGCGATCTCCGAAGACGAACTGGCAAACTGGTTCGCCGAGAACCGCGAACAGTTCCGCGTTCCGGAAAAAATTTCTCTGCGTTACCTGGAGTTTGAGCCGGAGCGATATCTGGACCAGGTCACCTTGAGCGAAGAAGAACTCGAGCGCTATTACCGCCGCCATCTGACCGAATTCGAAATCCCCGAGCAGGTGGAAGCCTCGCATATTCTGATCAGGGTCCCGGAAGATGCCGGGGACGAGGCGATTGAAGAAAAACGGGCCCTGGCTGAAAACGTGCGCGGCGAGGTCCAGAGCGGCGAAGACTTCGCAGAGCTTGCCCGCAAACACAGTGAAGACCAGGGCAGCGCAGAACAGGGCGGAAACCTCGGCTACTTTGCCCGAGGCATCATGGTCCCGGCTTTTGAGGAGGCTGCTTTCGGCCTCGAGCCCGGCGAGGTGAGCGAAATTGTGCGCACGCCCTTCGGCTTTCATATTATCAAGGTGACCGGGCGCCTCGAGGCCGGCATTAAGCCTCTGGACGATGTCCTCGAGCAGGTCGAACAGGGGTTGCGCCAGGAAAAAGCTAGACAAATGGCCATCGAAAAGGCCATGGACGCCTACAATCTCAACCGCAGGGACGGCAGCATCGCAGCGGCGGCCGAAACCAACGACATGGAGGTCAAGGAGACGGGCCTGTTCGCCCGCGACGAACCGGCTGGCGATCTCGGCATGGTCCCTGAAGTTGCCGAAACCGCTTTTTCCCATGAGCAGGGCGTACTGGCCAAACCGGCAGTTCTCGACCAGGGTATCTACCTCTTCAGCGTTAAAGAGCACCAGCCCAGCCGACTGCCCGACCTCGAGGAAGTGCGTGCCAGAGCCGAACAGGCTCTGCGTGAGCGAAAAGCCCGGAGACTGGCCGAGGAGAAAGCACAGGCGATTCTCACGGCTCTGAAAAACGGCAAAAACCTTTCAGAGGTCGCTCAAGCCGAAGACCTGGAGATCGAGACCACAGGCGCATTCTCGCGTCCCTTCGATGCGTTTATCCCCGGGCTGGGAAACAACGCCTCTCTTGTCGAAGCGGCCTTCGAACTCGAAGCCATCGCACTCCGGCGCCCGAGGTCTACCAGTTCGAGAACAGATATGTCGTTGCAGTACTCGAAGAGCACAAGGCAGCGGATATGACTGATCTGGATGATGCCAGGCGCAAAGAGATCAGCGAAGAGTTGCTGCAGCAACGCCAGGATGAAGCACTACAGGAAAAATTGAACCAACTTCGCGGCCAGGCCGAGATTACCATCGATCCCGTTCTTGCCAGCTCTCTGGAGAGGTAAATAGAAATGAGCACTATCGTGATGCAGAGCGACCTGCCCGATCTTGAACTTGTCAACCGCGGAAAAGTGCGGGACATTTATGATCTGGGAGAACATCTCCTGATCGTCACCTCGGATCGCATCTCGGCTTTCGACGTCATCATGAATGAGGGGATTCCCGACAAGGGGCTGGTTCTGACCCGGATCTCAGAATTCTGGTTTGAGCAGATGCAGGACATTCTCCCCAATCACATCGTTGCGACCGATGTCGCTGAATTCCCTTCCGCCACGCACAAATACCGCCAGCAACTCGAGGGGCGCAGCATGCTGGTGAAAAAGGCCGAGCCGCTGCCGATCGAGTGTATCGTGCGCGGCTACATTTCCGGCTCCGGTTGGAAAGAGTACAAAAGCAGCGGGACGATCTGCGGGATATCCCTGCCTGCCGGACTCAAAGAGAGCGACAAGCTTCCCGAGCCGATTTTCACCCCGAGCACCAAAGCCGAACTCGGAGCCCACGACGAAAACATCGACTTTGACCGGGCCGTTGAGCTGTGTGGGCGCGAGGTCGCCGAAAAGGTGCGCGATTTCTCCTTGACCATCTACCAGAGAGCACGCGATCTGGCCGCCACCAAGGGAATCATCATCGCGGACACGAAATTTGAATTCGGCCTCATGGATGGTGAGTTGATCTGGATCGACGAAGCGCTGACCCCGGACAGCTCGCGCTTCTGGCCCAAAGACCAATATCAGTCGGGCGGAGCGCAGCCCAGCTTCGACAAGCAGTTCCTGCGCGACTACCTGGAAACTCTCGACTGGAACAAGCAGGCCCCCCCGCCGCCGCTTCCCGATGATATTGTTCGCAAGACCAGTGAAAAATACAAGGAAGCTCTCATCCGACTCACCGGTAGATAAGAGCGGGCGCAATATCCGAAAGCCGGAGATCTCTCTCCGGCTTTTTCTTTATTCACAGATCGGGCTTCTCGGTTCAATCACCGCATGACAAAAAACTTTTACCGCCTCTGTGGAGGTGCCCGCATGCGTTCTGCTGAAATATTTCACCTTGCCGCAGCGTTTCTGATCGTTCTGGCCGGATGCATGCCCGCTCCGGAAAAGAACGTTACGGCCGCGGATCACCTCCTGAAAAAAGATCATACTCAAGCCCTCCGCGAGCTTGACCAGGCGCTTGCGAAAGAGTCCGGACGGACAGAATTGTACCTCCAGCGCGGAGGACTGCTGGAGATAGCCGGCAAAGCAGGTGCTGCGCGCCGCAACTATGAACGTGCACTCAAAGAGATTGCAGCCTCCGATCCAGGCTATCCCGAGATTCTCTGGCGGCTTGCCCTGTTGCTGGCCGAAGATTTCGACGACGCCTCGACTGCCGGGAAGTTGGCCGAACAACTGCCCGAGAACAGCCATTTGCGCGAGGACGCTTCCGGCATGGCCGAACTTGCCGCAGGCGACTTATCGGCGGCCCTCGACTGGTTCAACCAGGCATTGTCTTCAGCGCGCAGCAATGACGCCCGTGGCTGGACGCTTTACCACGCGGCGTTGACGTACAACCGCAAGGGAGACGAGAAAAACGCCTTCGGGTCCCTTTATCATGCGATCAATCAGGCAGAGAACGCGGCACTGGTCCACAAAATCGAAATTCTCTGGGACGACATGCGCGCGCCGCAACGCTGAGAAGAATTTTGACGGGTGTCAAGGAAGAGGGGCGCTCTACCTGTTAAGGTTTGCACAAATCACGCAAGAATATTCACACCCTTATCGTGAAGGAGGTTGATTATGGCTACGGACAAAAAGACCTTGAATCTCTCCGGCGGCGAAGCCATGGAGCTCGCCGGGCTCGTTCAGTATCAGGAGGGCTCAGTGGTCAGTCGCACACTTTTGCAGGACGAATCGGGGACACTGACGGTTTTCAGTTTCGACGAGGGGCAGGCCCTTTCAGAGCATACGGTCCCGTTCAATGCTTTCGTTCAGGTTCTCGACGGGGAAGCGGAAATCACCGTTGGCGGCAGCCCAGCCAGGGTAGAGGCGGGCCAGATCATCCTCATGCCGGGCGGCATTTCCCATAAAGTGCGGGCGGCCAAACGCTTCAAGATGCTCTTGATGATGTTCAAGACCCCGGTGACTTGAACTTGAACCCGGCATAGCGCTGTGCTATAAAACGGGCCAATTCAGCCATGAGGAGGCCCTTCGCCATGCTGGAAAAATTTTTCCACCTGCACAGCCGGGGTACGAATACACGGACCGAAGTCATTGCAGGCATCACCACCTTTCTGACCGCGGCCTATATCATTTTCGTTCACCCCGCGATTCTCGGTCAGGCCGGCATGGACAAGGGTGCGCTGACCACTGTGACCTGCCTGGTCGCCTGCCTGGCCACCCTGATCATTGCCCTCTGGGCGAATGCGCCTCTGATGATGGCGCCGGGGATGGGGCTGAACGCTTTTTTCACCTATACCCTGGTTCTCGGCGAGGGACTTCCCTGGCAGACGGCCCTGGGCGTGGTTTTTCTCTCAGGTGTGTTTTTCTTGATTCTGACGCTTCTCGGTCTTCGCGAAAGAATCGTGAGAGCAATTCCTACCTCGTTGCGGCTGGCCACTTCGGTCGGAATCGGCCTTTTCATCGCCTTTATCGGACTGCAGAATCTCGGTCTGGTGGTCAAAAGCGAAGCAGTTCTGGTTCAGCTCGGGAGAATTTCCCCGGCCGTTCTGGTCGGGTTGGGCGGCCTTCTGCTGATCGCCCTGCTCGAAATACTCAAGGTACGCGGCTCGATCCTGATCGCGATTCTGGCCACGGCGGGACTCGGCATGTTGCTCGGCCTCTCGCCTCTGCCCGAAAAAGTCGTATCCCTGCCCCCCTCAATCGCCCCGCTCGCCTTCCAACTCGATATTATCGCCGCGTTGAACATCAGCCTCTGGTCGAGTATTTTCTCTTTCATGTTTGTCGACCTGTTCGACAGCCTCGGAACCATGCTGGCCGTCTGCCGAGAGGCCGGCATGGTCGATCGCGAAGGCAACATTCCTGGATTGCCGCGCATGCTCAATGCGGACGCCCTGGCGACGGTCGGCGGCGCCCTGCTCGGCACCAGCACCACGACCGCCTACATCGAATCTGCGAGCGGCGTGGCGGAGGGCGGACGAACGGGCCTGACATCCGTTGTAACCGCCCTGCTTTTTCTCGCCGCGGCATTCTTCACCCCCCTTATCGCTGCGGTACCGGCCTATGCCACGGCACCCGCCCTGGTCGTTGTCGGGTTTTTCATGATGCGCGGCATCGGCCAGCTTGATTTTTACAATTTTGAAGAAGGGGTCCCTGCCTTTCTGACCTTTCTGCTCATGCCCCTGACCTACTCCATCGCCACCGGGCTGGCCTTCGGTTTTCTCTCCTACGTCGCATTGAAGATCCTGCGCGGCAAATTTCGCGAATGCGATCCGTTCCTTTATGGGGCCGCACTGTTCTCGCTTGTCAGCTTGATCTTTTGATGAAATCGGTTTGAATTTCATCCATTCAGGGGAGGCAAATCACCGAGAGTGAATATAATTTTTTGGCTGCGGCTTTTTTTGTGTAATAATTGCCTTCAAATTGGCTGAGGCGAAAACCGGAGCAGGGTGCCTCACTTTTCCCGCCCTGCGCTCTTGGCGGTGCTTAGATGACATTTTAAATCTGGAATTTCATTTCTATTCAATCACTTTATTTGTGTTATTTTTTTGTTGCAGGGGGTAACCGATGCCAGCAACCGGCGTCAAATTAAATCTGCTTTTGTTTGCTGCATTTCTATTCTTGCCGTCCCTGGCAATTGCGGCGGACCTGCATTTGACTTCAGATACCCTGATTCAGTCTTTCAAGCGCGACATCCCCGGTGAAGACGGCCAACAAATCCTGCCTGTTTATGAATACCTGCAGATCGATTACGGGCACCTTGACAGCCCAGGTCTTTCTTTTCACGGTTACGGGTGGATGCGCGCGAATCTCGGCGATGACTACTTTGAAGAGAATACCGAAGCGGAGCTCCTCTACGCCTATCTCGAATATACCCCGGAAGCGCGCAATTATCTGATCCGCCTCGGGCGAACCAACATTTACGCCGGCGTCGCCAATGAAACGGTGGACGGTCTTTACGGCCAGGCGGATATTCTGCCTTCTCTTTCCGTATCGGCCTACGCCGGACAACCCGCCACTCTCGAGGACTCAGAGGGAGGACGAAGCGGCGATTACATTTACGGCGGACGCATTTCCCACCACCGCCTGAGCCGCTACGAAGCCGGTCTTTCGTACAAGGCGCTGGCAAACGGCGGCGGGCAGGACGAGGAATTCCTCGGCCTCGACCTCACGGTCTACCTTCCCTACAGAATGGCCCTGAGCGGTATTTCGACCCGTAATCTCAATTCCGAGGGGTGGGCCGAACATTTTTACGAACTGCGCATCCCGTTCGGAAGTTTCGATATCCGTCCCTTCTACCAGCATTTTTCCTACGAAAATTATTTTATCGAGGAAGACAGCAGCGCCTTTCCTTTTCGCTTTCTGGCAAAAACAGATAATTCCATCGACGTCATCGGCGCAGAGGGCTACTGGTATCCGAATGAGCAGGTCGAGGTCGGACTTAAGTTTAAGAATTACGATTATGACAGCCGCTTCGGCTCAGCCCGCTATTATTCTCTGGTGACCGCCTGGAAATTCGCCATCCTCAGTCAGGTCGGGATCGAACTGGGCCGGATGAGCGGGGACGAAGAGGAAAACCGCTACACGATGGGACGCGGCTTTTTCTATTTCGACATGCGCCCGCTCTTCGTTACCGCAGATACAGTCATCGTCGGCTACGATGAAGCAATCTACGATGAGGACCTCTCGCTTTTCGCTTCACTGGGAATGGGATACCGGATGCTGGGAGATCGCCTGCACCTGAAGTTTTCTCTCGACTACATGGACGACCCGTACCTGGATGATAATTACCGCACCATGTTCATTGCCAGTTATCTTTACCGCTGATTTCGGTCGCAGCATATCGGAGTGCGCACCATGCCCACCAGATCCACATTTATTATCCCCGCTCTGCTTATCGTTCTGGGAGCGAGCGCCGCCTGCGTCTCGCAGCAGGGCTACCAACTGCCCAAAAAACACCCCCCGATTTATGAATTGGGCGAACGACGCGTCTTCTGCGTGCGCTGCCATGGCTACGACAATGAAGAGATGGTCTACGAGCGCTACAATCATACCCCCTACTTTACGGATTCACACCGGCTGATAACCTATCAGGACGAGCAGGTCTGCGCCATGTGTCACGAGCAGAGCTTCTGCAACGATTGTCACGCAACCCGTGTAGAGCTCAAGCCCTCACTGAAGAATCCGACCGAGAATTACCGGCGCATGCAGCACCGCGGCGACTATCTGACCCGCCACCGCATCGACGGGCGCCTCGACCCGGGCTCCTGCCTGCGGTGTCACGGCAACCCGAAGGCATCCAAAACCTGCCGCCCCTGTCATGGCTGATAGAGGGAATGGAAGAGATGCAAAGGATTGCGCCATGATTCCACGGCTTTCTACATACCTTCTGCTGCTTCTCCTCACCGCCTGCGGCGGAGGCAGCAGCAGCGACTCGGCGCCCACCACGCGCAACGCGCATCCTCCCGGCTGGTTGTTCACCCATGATACGGAGGCGCTTGAAGCCCAGGCAGAAGGCGATTTCACCGAATGCCAGGTCTGTCACCGCCAGGACTTCCGCGGCGGCAACGGGGTAACGAGCTGCTTTAAGTGCCACATACCGCCAATCGACTTCGATCCCCTGAGCCCTCGGTTTTTCCTGCATCCCCGCCATCTGTTCGCACAGGATGAAGACGGCAACATCCATATCCCCCAATGGGCGAGTCCCATAAACCACGGCCGGGCCGCCAAAAGCGACATCCAGCTCTGCCAGGGATGCCATGGCGAACCCGGGGGGCCCGGCACCAACCCGCGCTTCGATGTGACGCTGCGCACCCTGGACAACGGTTGCGAGAGCACTCAATGCCACGGCAGCAATCAGGCCGGGTTCGAAAGAACCAATGTCTATTTCGACTTGGTCAGGGAGGAGCAGGTCGTGGACGAGGTCGGCCATAACAATGGAGCGGCCCACCCGGCATCTGGGGGGCAGGACGATTTCTTCTGGTTTGCACACCCAATCGATCTCGATGCCGACGTCGGCACCGATGGCTTCGACCTTGACGGCGAAGGAATCCGTGACGATATTTACCTCGGCCATTTTCATATAGACCGCACGGCATGCACGCTCTGCCATGGCGTTTCCGGACAAGGCGACTCAGGCCCGGCATGCAGCGTCTGTCACCTGCGGAGCAACCCGATTCGCAACCCTGAACCCTGTTTCACATGCCACAACGGCCCGAATCCCCCGGGACAGACTCCACTGGCAGAAGTTTTTGAAAACGGCACATCTCTTCCCGATGATTTGCCACCTGGTCTCATAGAAAGTAAATATTTTCAAAGTTACATCGAGAATTTTGAAACCGACTCCCATGTCCAGCACCAGGCGCTTGTTCCCGAGGCGCACAATGAGACTTCAGACTGTGAGGGGTGTCACGACTTGACGTACATCGGACAGGAAGGGGCACCGCGCACCGATATGGTGAATGTGCACCACAACTTCATTGATGAACCGGTCGCTGAACCCTCCTACGCCAGACGCCCTCAAGCTGCACAGAGGGAGGGTAGCTTTATCTACACCTGCGAATCATGCCATATTCTGGTGCCTCAACAGGGGACCGACCGTTTTGAATTCGGATCTTTCCGCGAATGCATCTGTTGCCACTATAATCGTCCGGATTCTCAGTTTAGGCCTCTTTTTCCACCGGAGCTTCCTCCCGATCTGCAACGCGAGGCTGTATGTGGCGAATAGAAGGATTTTGAAGCGGAGAAACGGAGCGCAGACAAAGGGGAAGATATTTAAAGAAGAGAGGGCAGAAAAATGCGCGCCATGCTTATGAGGGTGGGACATGGCGCGCCATAAAAACAATTTCTTACGCTTTTTGCTTTAACTCCAAAAAAAATAGCTCACGTTCCGCTTGTGTCAACAATCCCGCTCCATTTTATTTCAGCAGATCGAAAAATCCTCGTCCTTTTTCCAAAACCGGCTCGGCAACTTTCGTTCGCCTGTCTGCCCTTCAGCGATCATCCTTCGAAATACTTCATGGCTTCGGGCAGAGCGTTGCGCATGCGCTCGAGCCGCTCTGTCGAGACAGGATGTCTGATAAAAAAGTTCTCCGTTTTCTCACTATTCTCAAGCCGGTAAAGATGTTCCCACATCTGGATCGCCTGGCGGGGATCATACCCGGCAAGGGCCAGTAACGTCAGGGCAATCCGGTCGGCCTCTGCCTCCTGCTGCAATGAATACGGATAGATCTGCTGCGGATTGCCCATGCCAAACACTTCGCGCCAGATCTGCCGGGTCGCATCCGGCTCCTCAAGCAACGCGGTTGAAAGGGGCGCGCCGATACGTTTTTTTAATGCGGCCGACATCAACTCACGGCCGTGGCCGGCGACCAGATGAGCGTACTCATGCGCCATAACCGCCGCAAGGCCGTTCTCATTCTGCACATAGGGCCAGAAATCGGCACAGACAGCAGTAAAGCCTCCCGGCGCGGCCCAGAGATTGCGGCAGGGTTCACGCAGCAAAGAGAACGACCAACTGTAACGGCTCAGTTCGTCAGTTCGCGCCTGCAGTGCCAGATATTCCTCTGTCGCCCCGGCCATGCGCTGTCCGACTTTCTCCACCAGTTCGCTTCGATCGGTGCCGAGGATCACATCCTGGCTCGCGACAAATTCCCGATACTGCTCTCGGCTCAGGATCACCAGCTGATCTTCCGGGGCATACGAGAGCGCGCGCGGGCCGGGCAGAAATGCGCAACCCGCGAACAGGCTCAGGGAAAGACAAAGAATCACCAAGAGAATCCAATACGTTTTCATGCGAATATCCTTTTCATGCCAGGGCCATAATGATTTAATTTTACCATGTAAAAACCACATCTTAAAAAGGATGACGGCACTTCGCCAGCAAAATCCACACGCGGTGTCAAGACGCGGTGAGAATCACAGTCCCCCGAAAGGGCTCATCTCCGGTTTCACACACAGCCAGAGCCGTAACCGCGGGATGTGTAAATGCGAACCGGGCGCAGCCGAGAACCAGCATGACCGGCAGGGCCGCGGCCCCGATCTCGCCGAGGGAGCGGCTCAGCCCTAACTCAGCGGGCAGATCGCCCGACATCCTGCTCTTCTCCGGCGTCTGCGGAGTCCAGAACTGCCGCTGCATCTGGTACCACTCCAGGGCATCTGCCGGGCCTCCATCGCGCGAATGAATCATCTCTCCGAGGTCTTCGGCGCACATGCCGGACCGGTTCAGCGCCTGCTCCAGGGCCGCGGCCAGACCTGTCATCCGCATGCGGTCGGCCGCGCCGACATGAGGCTCGGAAGCAGTCCCGATCGCGCTGATGTCCACGGCCGACTGCTCATTCGCTGACGACGACCGCAAAAGCACGCAGGCCGCGGCCTCACCTGGGACCAGACCTTCACCCGAGGCCGTCGTCATTATCCGCCCTGCGCGGGCCAGTTCAGTGCAGGTTACGACATCGACCAGTGAATCGACCCCGCCGAAAATCGCTGCCTGCCAGCGCCCTTCCCCTAATTCTCTGCAGATCCTGCTCAGATGATGGCAGGCCCCTTCCTCAGCTGATACCAGACGGAACAGACGTGATGCCAGAACCGGATTCGCTTCTTTCAATTCCTGCTCAAGCAGATCGCGGTTGATCGCACCCCCGCGGGATGTGGCCTCTCCGGGCAGAAGGAGCGTCACCTGCAGACAGGAAGCATCCAGCCCGGCGGGCAGACCCTGAAGCAGCGATTCCAGTGCGCTTTGCAGAAGAATCGCTATCCGCAACTCCGGGTGATCGACGTCTTCAAATCCCGGCACAGGAGCACTGAGCAGGCGGGCTTCACCATTTTCACCCGCAACGGGAACGCTCACCGGAGCCGGGCGCGCGCCGCAGACGGGCGCGGCCACAGCGCCAAGCAGGGCAAAAGGCTGATCGCCTGAAATGCAGCAAAGCCCGGCAGCGATGATCGAGATTTGCGGAAACGCGACTGTGGAGAGCGGCGTTCCGGCCTTGCCTCTGGCCATTATTCATCCCTCTCTTCCAGATCGAGATCCCGCAAGACAATCCAGCCTTTTTGGGTGGACGTCAGTTGCCATAAAACCCCGGCACGCCAGATAAGCTCAATTACCTGCCGGTCCGCGTCGATCCGCAGGGTATCACAACACGGCAGCAGAGACCGCACTCCGCCGTCGACGATCAGGTGCAATTTCGGGCGCAGCACGGGGACTCTGAACTGCACGCCGTCAACAGGCGCGTCTTTCACCAGCCCCTGAAGATGCAGCGTTTCACCACCCCGAAACGGCCGGGGAAAGCGCTGGTCGTGGGGGGCGGCATTCCAGAGATCGGCAGGGGTGGCCTTCCCGAAAGGGGGGCCTCCCCAGGCAGTTGCCTTCGGGTCGAAGGCTCTGAAATCGCTCAGGCGGGGCTCCCAGGTCGGCGCGATGGGGCCGAAGCCTGCGGGATCGACTCTTTGCCCAGGTGCAGTGATAAACTTTGGCCCCACTTCGAGTTCAGGCAGATCGAGCCGACCGATGCGCCAACCGGTTTCGCTGTATCCCTTGCCGACCGGGTTGGGCGGAAATATCTTCTCCGAATTCCCGGCGCTGGCTCCTCCGTAAGCATGCTCGTAAATCAATGGGGTGGGACCGAGAGGACCGGGGCTGCCGGGTGTGGCCGACATGAATTTTTTCTTCCAGCAGCGCCGGCCGAAGACGCGCACCGTTTTTTCCCAGAGGTGATCGCCCTCCATCCTGATTCTTACCGACGCTTCCATGACGGTGCGCGAGTTCCCTGGCGGGTAGGCGGTACCGCTGAGTATCAGCTCTCCCCCCTTTTTGAACGGCACGGATTCGCTGGCGGCGGCCAGGCTTGACTCTCCGGGTTCACCACGGTAGCGATCAGCCGCTTCGATCCGGGCAGTTTCCGGAAGCGGAGTCAACCCGCCGCTGGCGTCAAAGGAATATCCGGCCTTAAAAACCAGGGTGAGCTGAAATTCCCCCCCGCGGTCGTAGCCTGGAAACAGACCGGCGCTCCAGTGGGAGCGGTTTTCGAGGTCGAGCATAACGGTACGCCTTTTCACAGTCGGGACGGCAGGGAGATGTCGGCAGGCTCTTTCGCTCGGTAGGCGGCTTTTTTCAACGTGCGGTTCTGCCATTCGAGCCAGGTACGGGAAGAAAATCCAAGAGGATGCCCGAGTTTTAAGGCCAGCAGATCGAGCAGATCGGCGCGCACCGCTCCGCCATGCGCGCCGAGCAGATCGAGCAGGGAAGCTGTCGTGAGCGGCACGCCTAAAAAGACGCGCCTGTGGTCGGACCAGAGGCGATTCTCCTTTCGCCAGTTCTGCGCCGCTTCGGTGTCGGGTCGCGAC
>JAGXHK010000195.1 GCA_024636255.1 Desulfuromonadales bacterium
GACCTATTCACTGCTGCTGATTCTCATCTCCGGGCTGCTCGGACTGGTGGTTACCGGTGACGCTTTCAACCTCTACGTACTGCTGGAGATCACCTCCATTACCTCCTACGGGCTCATTGCCCTGGGGCGCGATCGCGCACCCCTGTCGAGCTTCAACTATATCATCATGGGGACCATCGGGGCCTGCTTCTACCTGCTTGGTGTCGGCTATCTGTACATTCTGACCGGCTCGCTGAACATGGCGGATATCGCCACCATCATCCCCACCCTGACGAGCCCGGTCGCCCTGGCCACCGCCTTTGCTTTCGTGCTGGTCGGCTTCTGGGTGAAGATGGGCTTCTTCCCCCTGCACGGCTGGCTGCCGAACGCCTACAGCCATGCTCCGGACGGCGTGAGCGTGGTGATCGCGCCGCTGATGACAAAGGTGACGGTCTACCTGATGATCCGCGTGCTGTTCTGGGTATACTCGGCGGATTATGCCTTCTTCCAGCACGCCGGGGTGCAGTCGGCCATCGTCTGGATTTCCGCCCTGGCTATCGTCTGCGCCTCCTTCCTGGCTCTGGCGCAGAAGGACCTCAAGCGCATGCTCACCTACATCATTGTCGCCGAGGTCGGCTATATGGTTGGTGGCGTATGGGTGGCCAACTCCGCGGGACTGACCGGCGCGGTGCTGCACATCGTCAACGACGCCATCATGACTCTGTGCATGTTTCTCGCAGTGCTGGCCATCGCCTATCGAGTCGGAAATACCCAGTTCGAAAATCTGACGGGAATCTTCCGCAGGATGCCGGTGACCATGGCCGCCTTCACCCTGGGCGCCTTCTCGATGATCGGCGTACCGCCTACCTGCGGCTTTTTCAGCAAATGGTACCTGATTCTCGGCGGCGTGGAGGCCGGACAGTGGGGATACGTCGCCGCCCTGGTCGTCAGCAGCCTGGTGAACGCTGTGCTTTTCTTCCGCATTATCGAAATCGGTTATTTTCGCCTTGGCGAGCAGACTCCCGGTCAACCGGTCGGCGTAAAGGTCGCTGAGGCGCCGCTGATGATCCTCTGCCCCCTGGTCCTGACGGCTCTGACTCTGTTGGTGGTCGGTTTCGGCTCAGGACGCATCGTCGCAGATGTGATCCGCCTTGCTCTGCCGGCGGGATTCTAAGCCCCCTATCTTCCTGAGGTTTGTTGTTGATCATGGAGAACGTGCATAGTTTCCTGCCCTTGGCCGCGGTTCTTGTCTCGCTGCTCGGGCCGATTCCCATCTACCTGTCGGCGCGAATCCCCAATCTGCGCGAAACCTGGACTCTGCTCATTGCCCTGGCCAAGTTTTTGTTGGTCGCAGCGATGGTTCCGGCGGTTCTCGACGGTATTGCCTATACCTTTACGATCGCTGAGGTGATCCCCGGCGTACCGCTGCAGCTGCGGGTCGATTCTATGGGGCTGTTCTTTGCCCTGGTCGCCTCGTTTCTCTGGTTTCTTACCTCGCTCTATTCCATCGGCTACATGCGGGGGCTAAAAGAACATGACCAGACCCGCTATTTCGCCAGCTTTACGGTGGCGATCAGCGCCACGATCGGCGTCGCCTTTGCCGGCAACCTGTTGACCCTGTATTTGTTCTACGAGGTGCTCTCTCTCTCCACCTATCCGTTGGTAACCCATGAGCAGAACGTGGAGGCGCGCGCATCGGGTCGCAAATATCTGACCTATATTCTCGGTACCTCGATCGGGCTGGCGCTTCCGGCGATGCTGGTCACCTATGCTGTGGCCGGAACCCTTGATTTCCGCAGCGGCGGCATTCTCGCCGGAGTGGCGGGCCCCGAACTGATCACGGTGCTGCTGCTCCTTTTTGTGTTCGGCTTTGCCAAGGCGGGTCTCATGCCGCTGCATGCCTGGCTTCCCGCGGCCATGGTTGCACCCACGCCGGTAAGCTCCTTTCTGCACGGTGTAGCGGTGGTCAAGGTCGGTGTTTTTTCGATCCTGCGGGTGATATTTTTTATCCTCGGGCCGGAGCAGCTCGCGGAGTTCGATCTCAGTGCGGTGATCACCACCCTGGCCTCCATCACCATTCTGGCCGCCTCCTTGATCGCGCTGACCCAGGACAATCTCAAACGACGCCTGGCGTATTCGACCGTTGGCCAGCTCTCCTATATGGTGCTCGGCGCAGGCATGCTCTCAGCGGCCGGCATGGTGGGCGGAACGCTGCACATCGCCATGCACGCCTTCGGCAAGATCACGCTGTTCTTCTGCGCTGGCGCGATCTACCTCGCGCATCACAAGAAGTATATCAGCGAGATGGACGGACTGGGCCGGCGCATGCCGGTGACCTATCTGGCTTTTCTGCTCGGGTCCATGAGCATCATCGGTCTTCCCCCGCTTGGCGGGTTCATCAGCAAATGGCACCTGCTTCTCGGCGCTGTCGAGGCCGGACAGTTTGCTCTGCTGCTGGTTCTGATCGTCAGCTCACTGCTCAGTGCGGCCTATTTCTTCCCTATCGTCTACCGCGGTTTTTTCAGCGTGCCGGCCGGTGAAGAAAAGCAGACCGGAATCAAGGAGGCGCCCCTGCTCTGTCTGGTCCCTCTGTCGATCACGGCCCTGATTTCAGTGGTCCTGTTCTTCTATCCGGATCTCTTTCTCCACCTGATCAACCAGGCCCTTTTCCCCTGATGCGATAAGCTGAGCAGGAGCGCCAACCGAAAATACGGAGCACAGCATGTCGGATGTCGTCAAAAAGAAGGATGGAGTTAAAAAGATTCTCGCCCACGAGCCGGTACCAGGCTATCGCACGGCTTTCTGGATCATCTTTGGTCTCAGCGTGCTCTATCTGGCCGTTATCTTTTTCAACAGCGCACATTAACGGGTCTGGTTCATGGCGAAAAAGCAGAACGAAAAAAAATATCTTTTCGATAATCCCCGCAATGTCAAGCGACTGCTCGGTATTTTCTACGCCAGTCTGGTGGTGCTGCTCGGGCTTGAGTTCTTCATTCACAAGCATCCCCATTTCGCCTGGGAAAAATGGTTTGGATTCTATGCTATTTATGGCCTGGTTTCCTGCATTCTCCTGGTGCTGATCGCCAAATATGTCCTGCGTCCACTGGTGATGCGCGATGAGGATTATTATGACGAGTAGCCTGCTGATTCCGCCGCCCTTTGTTTTTATTCTTGGTGCTCTGCTGGTCGCCTGCCTGCGCGGTCGTCTGCTCAAGGTCGTCGCCGTGGCAGTGCCGGTTGTGAGTTTTCTGATCCTTTACAGCGCTCCGGACGGCACGTACGGCTCTTTATCCTTTATCGGTCTCGACCTGGCGCTGGCGGAAGTCGACCGACTTTCGAGGATCTTCGGCTATATCTTTCACCTGATCGCCTTTCTCGGACTGGTCTTTTCCCTGCACCACGATGATTGCGCCCACTACGTCGTAGGGCTGCTCTATGCCGGAGCTGCGCTGGGCGTCACCTTTGCCGGTGATTTTTTCACTCTGTTTCTCTTCTGGGAGACTCTTACGGTCAGTGCCACCTTCCTGATCATCGCCCGCCGCACCGCCGGCGCGCGCGGGGCGGCTCTGCGCTACCTGCTGGTTCATGCGGCCGGCGGGCTGTGCCTGCTCACCGGCATCGTGCTGCATTACCACGCCAGCGGCAGTGTCGCATTTACCGCTCTTGACCTGGCGCAGCCCGGCGCAATTTTCATTTTTCTCGGCTTTGGTTTGAACTGCTCCTGGCCGCTTTTGCATGCCTGGCTGGTCGATTCCTACCCCGAGGCGACCATTGCCGGCACAGTTTTTCTTTCGGCCTTCACGACCAAGAGCGCGGTCTATGTGCTGGCCCGCGCCTTTCCCGGCTGCGAGCCGCTGATCTGGATCGGTGCGGCGATGGTAGCCTTTCCAATATTTTTTGCCGTAATCGAGAACGATCTGCGCCGGGTGCTTTCCTACAGTCTGATCAACCAGGTCGGCTATATGGTTGTAGGGATCGGCATTGGCACCGAGCTGGCCATCAACGGGGCGGTCTGTCATGCCTACGCGCACATCCTGTACAAGGGTCTGCTGTTCATGTCCATGGGCGCGGTCATATACCGCACCGGGAAGATCAACGCCACCGATCTCGGTGGTCTTTATCGGACCATGCCGCTGACAGCGGCGTTCTGTATGATCGGGGCGGCGGCTATCTCCGCTTTTCCCCTGTTCAGCGGTTTTATCGCAAAATCGATGATTGTCGATGCTGCCGCCGGCGGGCACTTTCAGATCGTCTGGCTGATTCTGGTCTTCGCTTCGGCCGGCGTCTTTCACCACGCCGGCATCAAGATCCCCTTCTTCGCCTTTTTCTCCCATGATGCAGGACTGCGCCCCAAGGAGGCGCCGCTGCACATGCTGCTGGCCATGGGCGGGGCGGCCTTCATGTGCGTATTTCTGGGCGTTTATCCCGATTTCGTATACGGAATGCTTCCCTTTCCCGTTGATTATGAGCCATACACCTTCGCCCATGTTCTCGCGCAGCGCCAGCTGCTGTTCTTCTCGGCGCTGGCCTTCACTCTGCTGCTCCTAGCCGGCATCTATCCCCCGGAGATCCGCTCCGTCAATCTAGATGCGGACTGGTTCTACCGCAAGGGAAGCCGTGTTTTCACGTTAGCGGCCGATCGTATCTTCAATGGTATCAACAGCTGGGCGGAAAGAGTTCTGGGGTGGCGCCTGACGGGTGTGTTGGTGCGTTTTTTCAGTGAGCCGGGAGGAAACCTGCAGAAATACTGCATGCGCTTGGCCACCGAATACAGCGGCGCCGAACAACGCGCTGACCTGCTGGAGCAGGTCGATCGTCGCAGTCGCACCGCGACCTATCCCATCGGTGTCTGGGTGCTGCTGGCTGTGCTGCTGCTGGCAATCATGTCGGTCTTGTTTATACTGTTCTAGCATCCCGTGCGGTTAGTTCGTTTGAGATCAAATTTTACCGGCAAGGCGCACGGGACACTAGGCGCGCCCTGCTGGGTTTTCGCCATGTTTCGCACTTCCCGAAACACTCTTGGAAAACGATACGTTGACGGATCATCGATGAAAAAAGTTCTCCTGGCTATTGACAGCTCGCCCCATTCCCGCCGCGCCGCGCAATACGTCGCTGAGGTGGTGCCACATGTCTCTGGAGCCGAGGTTGTGGTCTTTTCGGCTGTGGCTGGGCTGCCGCCCGACGCCGCGCTCGATCCCGGTGTCTCGCTTCCTCGCGAACATGAACTGCACGGCGACGAAGACTGCCGTGATGAGCTGTTACCACTGCATAACCTGATCGGGGAGATAAGAGATCTTTTCGCGCGAAAGGGGCTGTCTTCCGAACGTATCGAGATCTGCTGCCAGCCGGTCCGACACGGCATTGCGCAGGATATTCTCGATGCCGCCCGGGAGTGCAACTGCGACACCGTCGCGGTCGGCTCTCGCCATCTCTCTAAAGTCATGTCCCTGCTGCAGGGGAGCGTCTCGACCGACCTGGTGCACAGGGCGCACGCACTGACCCTATGGGTGGTCGCATAGCGTAACATCTCGATGTCCGGTCTCTACATTCACATCCCTTTTTGCCGCCGCAAATGCCCCTACTGCGATTTTTTTTCCGTCTCCGGGACCGTTCCAACGGAATACCCTAATCTGCTCTGCCGTCATCTTGAGCAGGCCGCTGCTTCAGGGAGATGGAAAAAGCCGTTCAAAACCGTTTTTTTCGGTGGCGGTACCCCCTCGCTACTGACACCTTCCCAGGTCGCGCAGGTTCTCGAAAAGGCGGCCACTCTCTTTGGCATGTCGCCGGGCGCCGAGATTTCCCTTGAGGCCAACCCCGGCACGGTGACCGAACAGAGCTTGCGTGGCTACCGCTTGGCCGGAATCAATCGTCTCTCTCTCGGCGTACAGTCTTTGAATGATGAGCAACTTGCCCGGCTCGGTCGCATCCATAGCGCCGGCGAAGCTCGACAAACCTGTGACCGGGCGCGAAAGGCCGGCTTCGACAATCTTGGCCTTGATCTGATGTTTGCCCTTCCGGGTCAGAACCGGACCGGCTTGCTGAAGGACTTAAAGGCTTATCTGGATTTGGCGCCAGAGCATCTCTCCTGCTACGGACTCACCGTCGAGGAAGAAACTCCCTTCGCTCATCGCCACCGCGCGGCAGAATTTTCCGTGCCTGACGAGCAGGTGTTTGCCGATCTTTTTCTTCTGCTGCACCGCGCACCGGAGACCGCCGGCTACAGCCATTACGAGATCTCCAACTATGCACGGCCGGGTTTCGAGTGCCGCCACAACTTAAACTACTGGCGACGCGGCGAATACCTCGGTGTCGGCGCCGGAGCTCACGGGTTTCAGGCGCACGGCTACGGAGAGCGTCGGGTGGTCGCAAACGAGCTGGAAACCTATGAACGGCGGGTGACAAGGGGAGAGCGCCCGGATGTCCGGCTCGAATCGTTCGATCGCCGCCAGGCCATGGCCGAGACGATTTACCTGGGCTTGCGCACTGCTGAGGGCGTTTCGGAAAGGCTTCTCTGCGAACGCTTTGACTCTGGGCTCGTGAAGGCTTATCCTGCCGCGGTCCGCCGCTGTGGCGATATGCTGGTGTGCGATGCCGGTCGCTGGCACTTCACGGTCGAAGGATGGCTTGTCTACGATCATCTGATCAGCGGGTTCCTGTAAAAAGCGCCGGTTTTTCCGGCTTTGCCGGCCTTGACAAAGCTGGGGGCCGTTGTTATGTTTTTCCTCGGTTAGCACTCACCGTTTTTGAGTGCTAATTTCTATAGAGCGGCCGGGTTTCCCGGTTTCAGGTTTTCATAGGGCAGAAACGATGGCGCAGGCCCTCAACGAACGCAGTCGCAAAATACTCGAAGCGATCATCGAGGATTACATCTCTTCGGCCGAACCTGTCGGTTCGCGCTCGATCACCCGGCGCCACGCATTCGGCTTGTCGCCGGCAACCGTGCGCAACGTCATGTCGGATCTCGAGGAGATGGGATATCTGATCGCTCCGCATACCTCGGCAGGACGCATCCCGACCGAGAAGGGTTACCGCTTCTATGTCGACTCTCTGGTACGGGTACGTTCGCTCTCAGCCAGGCAGCAGGAACGCATCCGGCGCTATTACCGCCGCAAAGGGTTGCGCACGGACGATCTATTGCGCGAAGCCGGCAAGGTGCTCTCGAACATCTCGCACTACACGGGGATTGTCATGGCACCGCAGTTCACCAGCACTGCATTTCGGCATATCGAATTTGTGCGGCTCTCCCACGGCCGGCTGCTGGTTATCTTCGTCTCCGATTCGGGTCTGGTGCAGAACAAGATTATCGAGGTCCGCGAAGAGCTGAATCAGTCCGAACTCGAGCAGATGGCCAACTTCTTCAATCGCACCTATGCCGGGCTGCAGTTGAAGGAGGTCAAACAGGCGCTGCTGCGGGAAATGAAGCAGGAGAAGGCGGTTTACGACCGGCTGTTCAGGCGCTCCATGCTTCTGTTTCAGGAGGCATTCGACACCGAGGAGAATCGGCAGTTGTTTATCGAAGGGGTCAGTCGCATCTTCGATCAGCCCGAGTTCGCCGACCTGGAAAGAATGAAGCGCCTTTTCAGCGCCTTTGAACAGAAAAGCATCCTGATCGAGTTTCTTGACAAGTGCCAGCA
>JAGXHK010000196.1 GCA_024636255.1 Desulfuromonadales bacterium
CAAGCCCCGGGCCGGCGCCGATGATGGCGCACTATGGGCGCGGATGCTGCTGATCGATTTCCCCTTGTCCTTCGTCGACCGCCCCACCGCACCGAACGAGCGCCCCATTGACCGCACCCTTGAAGAGCGGCTGCTGGCAGAAGCTCCCGGCATTCTCGCCTGGCTGGTCAAGGGTTGCCTCCAATGGCAGAGGCAGGGGCTGAAACCGCCGCAGAAGGTCTTGGCGGCAACCGCTGAATATCGCCGGGCGGAGGACGATCTGGCCGAATGGCTGGAGGAGTGCTGCATCATTGCCGAGCACTCGCTGATGACCGCCAAAGTTGCATACGGATCTTTTCACACCTGGTACAGCTCACAGGTTTCTGAAAAGGTCCCAAGTCAGAAGCGCTTCGGGGAGATGCTGGCGCGACGATTCCGCCGGGAAAAAGGGGGGGAAGGCAACACATACCGTTACTTCGGGGTCGAGCTGATCAACATGGCTTTTTGATGGGGCCGGGAATTTCCCGGACGATGAAGGTCCGGAGGGGGTTTTGTAAGATGCTGAAAAACATACACTTTTCAAAAGTCGCCGGACGGACGGACCATTTTTCCCTTATATTCCCTTTACACGTTTATTTATTTCGCACCTTCTCTTTACTACACTTATCGTCCTATCGTCCGGAGAGAATAAAAAGAGTAATAAAGATAGGTAGTTGCAAGCCGGACGATTGCCGGACCTTCCGGACCATTCTCTTGGGCTGCGCCTGGGGGGGGCGGACCGCGTGAACCTCCTCGATATCTACCAGGGCAAGAGTCTGCAAGCCAGGCGCGCCAGCAGCTACAAGGGGGGCGAATATCACGGCCCCTGTCCGGTCTGTGGCGGGATTGACCGCTTCCATATCTGGCCGCAACAGGGGGAGCACGGCTCCTTCTGGTGCCGGCAGTGTGGCAAAGGGGGCGATGCTATTGCCTTCCTGCGCTCCTTCGACGGCCTATCCTACCGTGAGGCCTGCACCGCCCTTGGCCGCGACCTTGGCGACACCAACCCCCCGCCACGAACGACCATCATCCGCCGCCCTGCCTGGCAGCCGGAGCCGGCCAGCATCCCCGGCGAGCAGTGGCAAGCCCAGGCCAAAAAGCTCACCTCCTGGGCCCACCAGCACCTCCTTGCCATGCCTGAGCATCTGCAATGGCTGGCCGGGCGCGGCATTGGCCTTGATACCGTCAAAGCCTCCTTCCTTGGTTGGAATCCCGGGCAGAAGGGCAAGGACCTGTGGCGCCCTCGGCAATCGTGGGGGCTGCCTGAAGAAATCAACGAGGAGACCGGCAAGCCCCGCCGCCTGTGGTTCCCGCAGGGGCTGGTTATCCCCTGCCTCAATCGTGGCCAGGTGCAGCGGCTGCGCATCCGCCGGCCAGCAGGCGAGCCCCGCTATTATGTGGTGCCAGGTTCAAGCCGGGCGCCGCTCTATCTGGCGCGCCATCATCAAGCCGTCGTTGTGGTCGAATCCGAGCTTGACGCCTTGGCCCTGGCCGAAGCGGCCGGCGATCTGCTTGGGGTCTATGCCATCGGCAACAGCAGCGCCAAGCCGGATGCCGACAGCTGCGAGCGCCTGCGGGAAATGGACGTGCTGCTGATCGCCACCGACTTTGACGAACCGGACGCCAAGGGCAACCGTCCCGGGGCCAAGGCCTCCCGCTGGTGGCTGGAAACCTTCCCCCGGGCGCGGCGCTGGCCGCCGGCCGCCGGCAAAGACCCCGGAGAGATGCACCAGGCAGGAATCAGCCTGCGGGAATGGATCCGGGTTGGAATCGCGGCCTGCGTCAAATAATTCCCTTCCGTTAACGATAGAAAGGAAACCTTCATGCTGAACGCTGGATTGGAAACCACCGTTTCCGGGAAACCGACTGGCTTTCCGGATAACCCGTCAAATCAACCGCAGGAGAAAATGTCATGAGTGATGTCACCCGCAGGGCCCGTTATATTCTGAGTGCCGAGGACCAGACCAAGCCGGCTCTGGCTTCGGTCAATCGGGGTATTGCCGGGTTGACCAGCGCGCTCGGCACATTGGGGATTGGCCTGAGCGCCGCCGGTTTCGTCGCCTTCGCCAAGCAGGCCGGCGACGCGGCCATGCAGCTCGACCGGCTGGAAAACCGCTTCAAGGCGGCAACCGGGTCTTTCGAGGCGGGCCGGCGTGAGCTGGAGTTTGTGCGCCAGGTGGCCGGGCGGCTGGGGCTCGATCTGCTCAGCGCCGCCGACAGTTATTCGGGGTTGACCGCCGCCGCCAGCGGCACCTCCCTGGCCGGGCAAGGTGTGCGCGACGTGTTCGAGTCGGTCGCGCAGACCTCGGCGATCCTCGGCCTCTCCAGCGAGCAGACCCAGGGCGCCCTGCTGGCCCTCGAACAGATGATGAGCAAGGGAACTGTGCAGGCCGAGGAGCTCAGGGGACAGCTCGGCGAGCGCATCCCAGGGTCCTTCCGCATCGCCGCCGAAGCGATGAACGTCACCACCGCCGAGCTTGGCAAAATGCTGGAACAAGGGCAGGTGGTGGCCTCAGACTTCCTGCCGAGGTTCGCCGAGGCCCTGCGCAACAACTACCAGGGCGAGATCCCCGAGCATGTGAAGGCTTTGGGGTTGATGAAAACCGAGTTTTTCAACCTTTCGTCGGCCTTGGGCAAGGCCGGCGTTCAAGACACCGTGGTCTGGGGGCTGGAGACGGCCACCGAGGCCATGCGGGCCATGCGCGGTGGGGTTGATGAGCTGGCCCAAGCGTTTCGGGATTTTCCTGAAGACAGCCCACTGAGCCGGACCCTTGCGGCGATCAATTTTGCCGCCGAGGGGGCGAATCAGATTATCGAGTTTATGCGCATGGGCTTCGGCGCCCACATTAACGACCCCGACCTGGCAAGGCAAAGTGTCCCCGGTCTCCCCGCCTACCTGCTGCGCGAATCAAGCCTGGGCGGTGCCGACAATCTCAACCCCAACATGGACCGCATGCCCTTCGCCGCCCTGCCCTCGGCGGCCGTGGCCGGAGCGGCCAGCTCCCCCTTGGGCAAGGCGGCCAAGCAACCCAAAGCCCCCAAGACTGACAAGTCGCTGCTCCCCGGCGAAGAGCCGCTGACCACCATCGGACAGGCCGGCGCTTGGGAGTCCATCGCGCAGAAGCAGATCGAGGACCAGAACCGCAGCCTGGCGGCACAGATCGAGTTTGACCAGCAGCGTTTCGCCGGGGCCATCGAGGCCGGCAACCAAATGCAAGATTTGTGGATTTCCCAGGCCGCGGAACGGGCCGCAGCCCACCAGCGCGGGCTCGATGAAGAGGCCTGGGCCGAAGAGCAGGCGGCGCGGGCCAAAGCCCAAATCTGGCAGGGTAGCGCCGCAACGTTCATGTCTATCGGTGCGAGTTTGCAGGCGATTAGCGGCGGGCAGTCCCGCAAGATGTTTGAGGTCTCAAAGGCCGCCGGTATCGCCGGCACACTGATAGATACCTTTAGGGCGGCCCAAGGTGCCTATGCTGCGCTGGCCCCCCTCGGCCCGGCAGGCCCAGCCATGGGCATCGCCGCGGCCGCCGCCGCCACTATCGCCGGCATGGCCCGCGTCAAGGCAATCCAGTCAACCCAGTTCGGCGGCGGCGGAGGGGCGGTCAGCGCGGGCAGCGACGCCGCCCACGGCAATTTCTCCGGCGGCGGGCCTCCGGTCACCGTCAACCAACCCGTTAACCAGCCCCAAGGGCCGCAGGAAATAAGCATCCGTATCATTGGCGGAGTCACCGACGCCTATATTGAAAATGAGATCATCCCCCGAATCAATGGTGCAGCATCGCGCAACGTAAAAATAGAATTCGCGAGAGACTAAAGGGTTGCCCTGCTGTTGACAACCAGGGCCATATTTGTTGACCGAAAGGGTGAACTGTTGATGGCAGATAATATTTTGAAATTTCCCATAGGCAAAAGCGCTCCCTTCCAGAACGCGGCCGACATCTTCCTGAAATCCTGCTATCCAGATTTCACCGAGGATGAGAGGTCAGAACTGAAAGCGAAGGTGGTTGACATAGTCGATAGATACGACATCCCGAAATTAGAGTTAAAGTTTCCGGAGGAAATGTTTTCTAACCCAGAGCAACCTGGTCAAGTCAAGCAGGCGCTCGAGTCTCAGCTGATGCCGCCCTTTCACAGGGTATTCCATAACATGCTGACAGAAATTTTCCTTTTGCAGTGTTATTCCTTTTCACTGGAAAGAGCCTTGGCTAAAAAGCAGAATGAATCTGCCCCCTCATCCGGAAATATAAATAACAGGCCCTGTTGAGCATCGCGACGCCACAAGAACCCCATTAAACCAAGCGCAGAAAAAAACAGCCCCGGCAATTTGCCGAGGCTGTTTTTTTTGGAGCCGCCCATCGGATTTGAACCGACGACCTACGCATTACGAGTGCGTTGCTCTACCAGCTGAGCTAGGGCGGCACTTCACTAATTTGCTACCCCGTTTGCTACCCCGAGCGGGTGTTTATGCTGTAAGTGTCTGTTATTGTTGATAAAAAATTATACTATTGACTGTTTACGAATCAGTTGCTCTACCAGCTGAGCTAGGGCGGCATTCTGTTAAACAGGCTCATGTATTTACCGCAATCTCAGGTGAGTGTCAAATTCTTTCCGCCAACGCGGGGGAGGAGGCCCGGGGATAGACCACGAGCTGCGGAATCCCGAAATGGTAATATTCAGGGCTGTCGCCCAGCTAAAGTGCCAGGCCCAGATAATTCGCCACGCCGTCGAGAAGCATCTGTACGCTGACCATGATCAGGATCATCCCCATCAATCGTTCAAGGGCCATGATTCCGCGGCGTTTCAGGAGCCGGATCAGCAGAGGAGACAGGATCAGGATGGCGGCCGTGAGCGACCAGCTCGTCAGCAGAGCGAGAGTCCAGTCGAACATCCGATGCGGTTCGGAGCTGGCCAGAAGCATCAGCACCGCGACGCAGGAGGGGCCGGCAATCAGCGGCATGGCAAGGGGCACGATGAGCGGCTCTTCGCGAAGCGGCTCAATCTCGGGCTCATGACGGGGGAAAACCATGCGCAGGGCGATGACGAAAAGAATGATTCCGCCCGAGATGCTCAGGGTCGGCGGCCGAAGGTTGAGAAAACTCATGATCGGCTGTCCGGCCCAGAGAAAGACCAGCAGAAAGCCAAGAGCGATCAGTGATTCACGGGCGATGATCCGCGGCCGTCGTGGCTCCGGGACTTCTTTGAGGACTGCGTTGAAAACCGGCATGTTTCCGAAGGGGTCCATGATCAGAAACAGCATGACTGCAGCGGAAAGCGTATCCATGAAATGCGGCTCCTGGAAGGTTCCGATAAAGGCGGATAAACAGAGCGGCGCTCAGAGACTTAGTGCTCGCGCCGCCACGTGGCGGTCACGAGCGAATGCGGCAGATCACGTCCTCAGTCCGGAGCGAAGAGGGCATCGATCTCATCAAAGTCGAGGCGTTTTTCAGCCAGGGAACGGATCAACTCGAGTTTCTGCGTATCCTCGGCGGTCGTTTTCGAGACATCTTCGGTGATGATCTGATAGAGCGCGGCGGTCGAGTAGCTCTGGGTGCGCATGTAGGGGATATTGCTGCGCTCAAGTATCAGCTGAGTGATCCGGCTGACCGGCGCCAGACCGGGAATCACCAGGCCGATGATTCGGGCGCGGTATTCGGGGATCTGGTAGAGGTTGGCCAGCGTGACCAGAAGTTCGTCGCGGCTGCTGGTCACGATGAGCAGCGAGTTTTCCTGCAGCAGTTCTGCCACCCGCTGTGTTGCCGGGGCGCCGATCTGCACATGGTGCACGATGCGGTTGGTCTCTTGCTGATTGCCGTGCAGGGGCAGGTCGAGCAGCAGCGACACCCGGCGCAGAGTCGGATTGGCGAGAATGGGATGATAATTGAACCCGCCGATCACCTTGAACGGTTCGTCGGCGAAGGCGCGGCGCAGATAGGCAAGGATGACCTCGCGCTTTTCGGCCACCAGTTTGTTGGCCAGCACGGCGCGGATACCGACCCCCTCCTGGCGGAACAAGGCGAGATTCATATAGACCGCGTCGACGACGCTGCCGATGCCGCCGCCGCTGACCATCAGCACCGGAGCATCGAGCATGCGAGCGATACGGGCATTGGAGAGTTTGATCACCGATCCGACGCCCGTGTGGCCGGCGCCTTCAATGATGATAAGATCGCAGCTCTTTTCCAGTTCGGCAAAAGCGCGTATGATTTTCTCCTCCAACTCAGCGGGGGAGATCTCGCCGTCGAGGACTCTGCGGGTCGAGCCGCGCTGCAGCACCACTGGCGACATGAAGGGCAGCTGCTCCTCAAGACCGAAAACTTCAGCCATCAGCGCAGGGTCCTTATCGACGCTGATGCCCCTGAATTCAATCGGTTTGGGGCCAAGTGGCTTGATGAAGCCGACCCGCTGATATTTCTTCAGCGCCAGGTGCAGCAGCGAAAGGCTGGTTGTGGTCTTGCCGCAGTTCTGGTCGGTTGCCGCGATGAAAATTTTGCGCGCCATGCGTTCACTCCTCGCCCGGCGTGTTCCCGAACTGTATGGATTTATTCTCGGGTGGTTGCCGTTAAAGCCTAGCATGCCGAGTCGGCCTCGCCAGTGTCAGAGTGCCCTCTGCGCTGGAGAGCGATCGAATCCGGGAGAAACAATGTCCGAAGCGAAACATACCGTGGTCGTGGGCTGTCTGGTGCGCAATGCCGCGAACAAAATCCTTTTGATCCGCCACCACCGGCGGGGGTGGGAAATACCCCAGGGGCGTCTCGAGGCGGGAGAGTCACTGCTCGCGGCGCTGCTCCGCGAAGTTCGCGAGGAAACGGGCGTTCACATCGTTGCCGGCCCTCTGGCTGCGGTCTATACCAAACTCTCGCCGCCCAGTGCGGTGATCTTCACGTTTCTGGGGACGTATCAGTCGGGTGAGTTGCATGCCAGCGAAGAGAGTCCCGAGGTCGGCTGGTTCGACCCCGACGAGGCGCGCCGGCGGGTCACTCACCCAGTGAATCGCGACAGGCTCGATACCCTGCTGGGGTTCGACGGTCGCGTCGCTTTTCACGCCTACACCGTGGGCCCGTTCAAAATTCAAGATGAGATGACGCAGGGCGGAAAACAGGGTCAATAGCTCAGCTTGGCGAAACGGGATTTTGCCGAGGCGCTGATGGCCTGCTCGAGTGTCGTGATCCCTTTCGCCTCGAGCAGCGGGATCAGGCGCAGGAGGATCTCTGCCGTCACCAATGCATCTCCCAGAGCGGTGTGTCGGCCGACGATCTGCAGATTCATCAGCTCGGCGATATGATCGAGACCGTGGTGTTCATGATGGGGGTGGGCAACGGTGCTGAGCAGAAGAGTATCGAGAACCGGGTTGTCGAAGCTGATTCCGGTGATTTTTCTTTTCAGCTGCAGAAAGCGCATGTCGAAGGCTGCGTTGTGCGCCACAAGTACGGCCCCTTCTGCGAAGCGGTGAAAGTGCGGCAACACTTCTTCGATGGCCGGCTGTCCGGCCAGCAGCGCGGGGTCGATCCCGTGAATCGCCACCGATTCGGGTGGAACCGGGCGCCGCGGGTCGACCAGCTGGTCAATGGTTTCGCCCTGCAGGAGCCGACCATTGACGATGCGCACCGCGCCGAGCTGGATGATCTCATCTCCCTGAGCCGGATTCAAGCCGGTGGTCTCTGTGTCGAAGACCACGTAGGTCAGCCGCCGCAGCGGCATCGATCCCAGCTCCTCGATGCCGGGTTGGTGAAAAAGATCGAATTCATAGTAAACCGGCCGTGACTCAGGTTTTCCATCTGGCAAGAGGCTGTGCTCGGCCTGCGCCTCGGTGGGCAGATCGATGCGCACCTCGTGGCATGCGGGGCCCCCGGCTTTTTCGATTTCGACCCTGCCTCCATGGCGCTCAACCACATCGCTGAAACTCAGCAGCTTTCCCTGCGGGTCGCTGACCAGGGGGGAGCGCACCCAGTCACTGATGAAGCCGTGATCAAGGCAGAAATCGGGCCAGCCGATTGTCATCGATGCTGTCTGCGGGCCGCTGCGTTCAAAAAGAATGCGAAAGGCCCCCATATGTTTTTGAGTTTTGAGCAGTCCGGCCAGATGCGAGACCGCCTGCACCAGAGAATAGCTGTCGAGCCTGAGCCATAAACCCTCTTCGGCGTGGCGCTCGACCTCGATCGCGAAGCGCTCCCGGATATTTTTGTGCAGGACCTCGAGAAGATTCTCCGCCAGCACATATTCGACTTTGCTCAGATCCTGAAGGTGGCGGGCATAGTTTTTACGGGCCTCGCCCAGCTGCTGCAACAGCGAGGATGAGGCCTGATCGATCGTCCGGCGATAAGGTTCGAGCTGCTCCGGCAAAAGATCCGGTTTGGCAAGAATGGCTGAGATCGCGCTGCGGATATCGCCGAGGGCGCTCTGGAAATCGCTGGTCAGGCTCTGGATCAGGGTGTCGCGCCGGGTGTCGGCCTCGATCTGCGGCGTCATGTCCTCAAGGGTCAGAACGAAACTGGAGATCTCCTTCCGTTTTTGCCTCTCGCTGAAAACCGGTGCCATATGGATCCGCAGGTATGTCCCCCCGCGCACTGTGGTCATGAACCCCGCAGTCGGCGCAGTTTCGCCGCGCTCGACCGATTGCTGCAGCAGGTCGAGGGCATGCGCCACCGGATTGCGGCTGAGCACCCCGAAAAGTGAACGGCCGAGCCCGAGCAGGCCTCCCGCTTCCTCCTCGTTGGTTCTTTCCGGTGCCTGCAGAAGCTTTTGCGCCTGTGCGTTGTAAAGCAAGATCCGCCCATCGGTATTGCAGACCACCACGCCGCTGGGCAGCTCAGACATCAGAGCCGCAAGCCGCTTGCGTTCTTCGTCAAGATCGCTGTGCGCCGCAGCGATCTTGACATCGACCTCGGTCTTGAGCTTCTGAAAGGTATCCGCCCAGTCGTTGATGACTTCGGTCAGATAGACCAGTTCGCTGGCTCCCCTCGGATATATCCGGTAGTCGGGATTGACCGTGGTGATCAGCCGGGTTTTTTCGGCTAGTTGCAGCGTCGGAATGATGTAGTAGAAGAACAGCATGCTCACCAGGCCGCCGATGGCCGTGAACAGAATCAATGCTCCCAGAAGCGGAAAAGGCAGAATCTTGTCGAGAATGCCTCTGACGAACGCCTGTTCTTCAGGGGCAAGGGTGAACCATGTGCCGATCAGGCTCGCGACAATGACGCCGAAAATCACGTTTGCGATGGCAAGCAGGAATATCCAGTATTTGTGTTTTGGCTTCATGGCAAAATGGGCACGATCAGGTTTTGGGAAGAGATGAGACAGCATAAACGCCATCGAAGCTCTCGTCCATGCAGAAAAACGGATTTTCCGCATGTGTTTGCGCTGTAGATAAAAATTCCTGATACAATTCTACCCATTCAATGAATTTATCAGAAAGGATATTTGTCAATGCGCGTCGAAACCGATCTTAAACTGGGGTTCAAGGATGTGCTGATCCGGCCCAAGCGCTCGACACTCAAGAGCCGGGCCCAGGTGATGCTCGAGCGCACCTTCACCTTCATGCACAGCGCCAGGCAGTGGCGCGGGGTGCCTGTCATCGCCGCCAACATGGATACGGTGGGCACCTTCGAGCTTGCTTCGGTCTTGGCCGAGAACGGCATGCTCACCGCCGTTCACAAGCACTACAGCCTGAAGGAATGGGATACCTTCATGAACCGCCGGGGGGATCAGATCAGCGAGCACATCATGGTAAGTACCGGCACCGCCGAGCACGATTTCGAGAAGATGGGGCAGATTCTGGATAAGCATCCGCAGATTCCGTTTATCTGCATCGATGTCGCCAATGGGTATGCCGAGGCGTTTGTCGAATTCGTGGCCCGGGTGCGCGAGGCCCATCCAGATAAAACCATCGCTGCGGGCAACGTGGTCACTGGCGAGATGGTTGAAGAACTGCTTCTCTCCGGCGCCGATATCGTCAAGGTCGGCATCGGTCCGGGCTCGGTCTGCACCACGCGGGTCAAGACCGGCGTCGGCTATCCGCAACTCTCGGCGGTTATCGAATGCGCCGACGCCGCTCACGGTCTGGGCGGGCGCATCATCTCCGATGGCGGCTGCGCCTGCGGCGGGGATGTGGCCAAGGCATTCGGCGGCGGCGCTGACTTTGTCATGCTCGGCGGCATGTTCGCCGGGCACGACGAGAGCGGCGGCGAGCTGGTGCAGCGCAACGGCCAGACCTACAAGCTCTTCTACGGCATGAGCTCGGCAACCGCCATGGAAAAACACACCGGCGGGGTGGCCGAGTACCGTTCTTCGGAAGGCAAGACCGTCGAGGTTCCCTATCGCGGACCGGCCGCAGAAACGATCAAGGACATTCTGGGCGGCCTGCGTTCGGCCTGTACCTACGTCGGCGCCGGCGCGCTCAGGGAGTTGTCCAAGCGGACTACTTTCATCCGCGTGCTCGAGCAGGAAAGCCGAACATTTTCTTGATCTGCCGCAGGTGAACTGAAAAGGAGACAGCCATGGAGGCATTGACCCCGGAACAGAAAGAGATGCTCAGGAAATCCTTCGAGGAGAAAAGCGAAGATGTCCGCGAGGATGACGTCTCCCGCGCCTGGAGCAAAGGAAGGGAAAAGGTCGAAGCGCTTGCCGGGAAGATCCCGGAGAAAATAAAGGGAGTATGGGAGGATATCCGCCTCATGCTCGCCATGCTCGGCGATTACCTGACGGGAAGATATCGCGACCAGGTCCCTTTCAGGACGATCGCCGCGGTGACAGTCGCTCTGCTGTACTTCGCGTCGACGCTCGACTTCATCCCCGATTTCATCCCCCTGCTCGGCTTTCTCGACGACGCTATGGTGATCACCCTGGCGGCCACTCTGATTCAGGACGATCTGCGCGCGTATCGGCAATGCGAGATCGCAGCAGGCTGAGGCGTAGCTCGTATCGCTCGCCCCGCGAGGGGCGTCTTGAAAGTCTGTGATCCCTGAGTCCGGCGGTTCTGTGAAGAGCGCCTGCCCTTTCGGCTCTCCGCGCAGAACCGTCCCTGGCGGGTCACTGATCCTTGAATTCAGAGCCGCTCGATTTATCCTTTTTCTGCTCATCGTCTGTGGGCTGGTTGCTGCCACTCAAAATGCGGTGTTTTGCAAATTTTTGAGAGCCCGGCTTGCGCTTCTCGTCGCTGGCGACATGCTCTTCTCTCTCTTCTTGTTCTTCTTTCCGATCTTTGTCTGTCATCATCCTTCCTCCCTTGAAAAAATGGTCTTTCCGTCATTATAGCGAAAAGAAAAGTTTTTGCCGGAGCAAGGTCCGTTTGAAAAAAACCGCGATTGCCGCTAGCCTGTCGGAAAGCAGCCCCACTTCAGGGCACAAGCACAAGCACAGAACCGGAGATATTTCATGGCCATACCCTGGTTAAAACTCGTCAAGTACGCGCCTTCGGTCCTTTCTCTGACCTCGGATATCCTGCAGCGCTCGCGCAGCAGAAAAAACGGCGAGGAGAAAAGTCTCGAGGCACGCATCGATGTGCTGGAGAAAAACGGCCGGGAGCAGGCCAAGGCGCTGCATGCAATGGCGGAGCAGATGGAAGGGATGATGGCGGTTATCGCCCGTCTTCGCCGCCTGCTGCTGGGCGCTTTTCTCATGGCAGGAGGCGCTCTTTTGCTGGCGGCGATCGGATGGGTGATCATTATTTCCGGATGAACCGGCGGTTACCTGTTTTCGCTGCGGCGGCGCCGGCGGTGTTTCGCCGCTGCGCGCAGGCTGAAGAAAAGCCCGGCGCCGCCCAGAAACCAGATCGTGAAATTGAGAACCGTTTCCGTAAATGTCAGCATGCTAGCTCCTTGAGATCGGCTATTTTCTGCAATGATCCCCTGATTCGGCCTGCCGTGACATTGACGCAGGTCAAGTGATCATTCGAACTGCGCTTTGAATTCCGAGATCTCCTGGCGCAGTGTCTTCACATCTTCCCGCAGAGCGGCAAGCTCGGCTTCGAGCGAGGCGATCCGCTCGTTCTCCTCTGCCACCTGTTTGCGGGCGGGTTCCTGAGGCGCGTCCCGACTTTCTGCGCCGGCTTCCGGGTCGCGGCCCAGCAGGTGAGTGTGACGCACTTCCCTGCGTCCGGGCTGGCGTGCCAGCGTGGTAATCAGTGCGGGAGTGCGCCCTTCGAGCTCCTGCAGCGCCTCTTCGACAGCGTCGATCCCGGCGAACGGATGCATGCGCTCGGCCCGGGTGCGCAATTCGCCGAGAGTCTGCGGGCCGCGCAGTAAAAGTTCGGCGAGCACCGCCAGTTCTTCCGGTTCGAGGTGCAACTTCTCCTTCAGGGTATGCCGATAGCGCGGCGTGCGCACCCCTTCGGAGGACTGCATGGCCAGGCCACGGGTGCGCAGATCGTCCAGGGCGCGGACCACCTCAGTTTCTTCCAGGGCCATGACCGGGGCGCGGTTCGATTTCTGGTTGCAGGCTGCCGTCAGGGCATTCAGAGAAAGCGGGTAGTACTCGGGCGTCGCCATCTCTTTTTCGATCAGGCAGCCAAGAATGCGCAGTTCGGTCGGGTTGAAATTCAGTTCCATGCGGACCTCGCTGGTTTCGGGGGTTTTTACCGGCCGGCGTTAAAAAAATCAAAGCGTTCTGGCAAGTGAAGGCATGCGCGTTATAATCCCAGATAATAGACCAACTCTGGTCAGAAATAAATCAGGGAGGAGCCCATGAAAGGATTTATCCTGACATTGCTGATGCTCGGTCTGGCTTCAGGCGCCTCGGCCGCGGTGCAGGGAAAAGAGCTCACGTACCGCGCAGGCGAGGTGCCTCTGCAGGGCTATGTCGCCTGGGATACGGAAACCGAGGGGAAAAAGCGTCCGGGCGTTCTCGTAGTTCACGAGTGGTGGGGGCATAACGATTACGCGCGCAAAAAAGCGAGGGAGGTGGCCGAACTCGGCTATGTCGCCTTTGCGCTCGATATGTACGGGGAGGGGAAGGTGGCCGACCACCCCGACGAGGCGGGACAGTTCGCAAGCGCGCTCCGGCAGAACCGGGAGAAGGCAAAAGAGCGATTTCTCGCCGCTCTTGCGGAACTGAAGGCCCATCCCGATGTCGACTCTACCCAAATCGCGGCCATCGGGTACTGTTTCGGCGGGGGCGTGGTTCTTGACATGGTGCGCGCCGGGGTCGATCTCGACGTGGCGGCGAGCTTTCACGGCAGCCTGGCGACCGAAAATCCCGCGCAAAAAGAGGCCGTCAAGGCGCGCCGACGCAGGCATAGCCAGAGCTAAGCCGAGGAGGCGCAACGCCGAGAGCGGGCAAA
>JAGXHK010000197.1 GCA_024636255.1 Desulfuromonadales bacterium
CTTCGATCTGCCGCTGCCTTACTTCCTCTTCTTTTTCGGCGGATTTTTCTTCTTCCTCTTCCTGTTGTCTGATCAGGTCTTTCTGCCGGGTGACCGACTCGCGGTGCGCGGCTTCACCTTCCCGACCGCGGCGCCGCTCATCGAGTTCGGCGATGGTTTCCTGCCGGCCGTAGAGGATGACGACATCCTTCGGCCTGATCTCGGTTTCCTTGGTCGGCGCACCGAGAAAGCGTCCATCCGGGCGCTGAATCCCCAGGATCAGCACCCCTTCACCGGTCAGAGCGAGATCTTGCAGCGACTGACCGGCCAGCCAGTCCTCTTCCTGAACCTTCAGCTCGTTGACCTGGTAATCGCCGGTCAGATGGAGAAGGTCGACGTAATCGCGGGTGTCCAGATGCGCCCAGCGTTTAAACGCCCAGTTGATGACCCGCGACACCTTGTCGTCGAACCATTTACTGGTGGCAACGTACCAGAGAGTCATCGCACCACAGAGAATGACGGCCAACCGCCAGTACCAGGGGATGTCCCAGGCGCCAGTCTTGACGAAACTCAGAATCAGCGATGTGATCACCGTCACCATTCCGGCGTTGCCAAGAAGCATGAGCAACATGAGGATACGCCGGCGCACCGGATGACTTACGACGTTTTCGGCCTCGGTGGTGGTGAAACCGACTCCGGTGAAGGCTGAACGCGCCTGGAAGCGGGCCGACTGGCGCGAGAGTCCGGTATGGCAAAGAGCCACCGTTGCGATTTTGGTGACGATGATCGAGAAAATCAGAATCAGGAGAAAAGAGAGAACGGCTCCCATTGCAATAACCTTTTGGTCTTGAAGAATCCTCAGGTTTTCGGCTCGATCACCTCGCGCCGGAAACACCGGGTCACTTCGGCAAGATGCCGGTCGAGCCGCGCGAAGACCTCCTTCGCCATGAGCGCGGGTATCCCGCCATAGAAGGCTTCTGCGATGCTTCCGGCAATGCAGCTGATAGTATCCGAATCTCCGCCGAGCGAGACGGCATTGCGGATCGCATCTTCAAAATCCGCCGACTCCAGAAAGGCGATGATCGCCTCCGGAACGGATCCCTGGCACGTCACATCGAAGTCGTATCCCGGGCGGATCTCGTCGAGCCTGCGCTGCAGATCGTAGCCGAAGCGGTTTTGAAGGTCGGTCCGGATATCCTCCTTATCCCTGCCCTGCCTGGCCAGCACAATGGCGGCTACAACTGCCTGCGCTCCCTTGACCCCTTCTGGATGATCGTGCGTCACCGCAGCATTTTTTTCCGCAGCGGCCAGCGCGTCGTCGAAGTCGTCGTAGTACCATCCCACGGGGCTGGTGCGCATCGCCGAGCCGTTGCCGAAGCTGTTGTACGGGCCCATGGACGGATCCTGCGCCCAGCGATGAAAATAGCCGCCGTAGCCGGCGTGGGGATACTGCTGGTAATAGCCGCGCATGACATCGGCGTAGTCCGCCCCTGTGAGCAGACTCTCGGCGAGGGCCACGCTCAGAACGCTGTCGTCGGTGAATACGCACTCGGGATGAAAAAGGTCAAACTCTTTGGTTTTAATATTGGCGTGTTCGAAGCGCGAGCCGATGATGTCGCCTGCCAGAGCACCGAGCATGAAAATATCCCTTCCGCAGTTCAGATTTTTACCGCGTGTTGGTCAAAACAGAAAACAGCCTGTTATTCTTTACTTTTAACAGATCCATCTGCAATTTCCAGCCACTGCGGAGACGGACCAGGGAGGACGGCCATGATCAGCACCGCAAACTGGTGGGAAACCGGCGTCATTTACCAGATCTATCCACGCTCTTTCATGGACGGCAATGGCGACGGGGTCGGGGATCTGGCCGGCATCACGAGACGTCTGGACTATTTGCAATGGCTCGGGATCGACATTCTCTGGATCTGCCCGGTCTTTCCCTCTCCCATGGCGGATTTCGGCTACGACATCAGCGCCTATACCGCGGTTCACCCTCTGTTCGGCACCATGGCGGAGTTTGACGACCTGATCGCCGCGGCCCACCGCCGCGACATGCGGATACTCCTCGATTTTGTCCCCAACCACACCTCGGAGGAACATCCCTGGTTCATCGAATCGCGCTCAAGCCGCGACAATCCCCGGCGCGACTGGTACATCTGGCGCGACCCCGGACCGAACGGCGGCCCGCCGAACAACTGGCTCGCCAACTTCGGAGGGATCGCCTGGGAATGGGACGAGGCGACCGAGCAGTACTACTATCACGCGTATCTCAAGCAGCAACCTGATCTCAACTGGCGCAACGCCGAGGTGGAGGCGGCCATGTTCGAGGTGATGCGCTTCTGGCTGCGCAAAGGGATCGACGGCTTTCGGCTGGACGCTATCTGGCACCTGGCCAAAGACCCCCTTCTGCGCAATAATCCCCCGAATCCCGACTTCGACCCACAGCGTCAGCGCTCCTATGACGCCCTGCGCGAAATCTTCTCGGCCGACCATCCCGACATTCATCCGATCCTGCACCGCATGCGCAGGCTGGTCGAAGAGTTCGGCGACAAAATTCTGCTCGGCGAAATCTATCTGCCGCCGGAACGTCTGGTCGCCTATTACGGCAGCCCCCGAGCGCCCGAGCTGCACCTGCCCCATAACTTCGAGTTGATCTTCACCCCCTGGCGCCCGGAAGCCCTGGCTGCAACCATCCGTTGCCTGGAGGATCAGCTTCCCGAGGGCGCCTGGCCGACCTGGCTGCTCGGTAACCATGATCGACCGCGCCTGGCCAGCCGGCTCGGCCCGGCACAGACGCGTATCGCGGCCATGCTGCTGCTGACCCTGCGCGGCACGCCGACCCTTTATCAAGGTGACGAACTCGGCATCGAGAATGTCCCGGTACCCAAAGAGCACATCCTGGATCCGTGGGAGAAGAACAACCCCGGTCTCGGGCTCGGCCGCGATCCGGTACGCACGCCGATGCCGTGGGACGAGAGCGCATATGCCGGGTTTTCACGCGTTGAACCCTGGCTGCCTCTCAATCAAGACTGGCCGCAGCGCAATGTCGCAGCGCAGAAAAAAGACCGAGGGTCCCTGCTGATGTTCTATAGACACCTTCTTGATCTGCGCCGCAGTCATGCGGCACTGACCAGCGGCAACTTCCGCCTGGTTCAGGCCGGTGACGGTCTGCTGGCTTACCTGTGCGAACAGAAAAGGGAGAGAATGCTGGTGGCGCTGAATTTTGAAAAAGATAAAAAAATGCTCAGGCCGACGGGGAACTGTCTCGGCCGCGTGGTTTTATCGAGCGAAGGAGATCGGAAAGACGAGATTTTTTCGGGCCAGGCCCGTTTGCGCCCCCACGAAGGATTGATCATCCGCCTCGGATAGACGTCTCGCGGACAGAGCCTCCGAGAGTGCCTGGACGGAAAAAAAGCCGCACTGCAAATGCATGCGGTGCGGCGTGACGCTGTTTGATCGCGGGGATGGCCGTGACGATATCACTTTACACGGCGGCGTTGGCCCCAAAGACAAAGCAGGCCGAAACCGCTGCCGAGCAGGACAAGAGTAGAGGGTTCCGGAACCTGTGAAAAACGCATCTCGAGGCTGTCCAGGCTGACGAAATCACCGGCCGCGAGGGTATTCAGGTCGGTGAAAATATCCACATTGATCGTCGATTGCGGTGAAAACTCCGCCATATCGAAAAATACATTGTTTTCCGGAAACAGCTTATCGGCCGTGACCTGTTTCTCCCCGAGGATATTATCGAATCCGGCGTCCCAGACATCTTCGAAAACATTGAGAAACTCCTCACCTTCGGGGTCCTCGGAGAACCGATGGCCGGTCAGGCTCAAAGAGTTATCCTGGATCATGGGTTCGCCGCTCACCGTCGAGACCGTGAACCCGAAATCGAAAAACTGGCTCTGCAGATCTCCAGTCGCTGTAAATTGAACCTGATTGCCGAATAAAAACTGGAGTCCGGGATTCAGGGGGTCATCATCGAGGGGCAGGACTTCAATCTCCTCGAGATTCGGGGTCAGCGACGAGGAGGTGAAGATCAGCCAGTCTGTAAACTGGTTTCCGTGGACACTGATGCTCCCGCCATTGACCAGATTGTCCAGCGAGATGGCCTGTGCCTTACCCGAGAAAGAGGCCAGCAGAAAAATTGTGAGGACCGCCAATTGTTTGAAAGCGCGCATTTTTCCTCCCTTTTGCATTGGACGAGGTGAAAGAATTGAAAATTAAAGATTCAGCAATAACAACCTATTTCCTCCAATGTTCATGCCAATGCGTAATCCACTGTTTTTACAGGACTTTTTCTCATACGATTTGAAAATTTATCCGACGGACAATTTTTCTCAAGCCGATAAGCGTTTTTATATCCAAGAAAAAAACATTAGGAATCGGCGCGTTAGAGATTTTCTGGGAAAGCGTCACCGCTGTCGGGATTCTTTACACGCCCTGAATGAATCGCGCAATACTTGAAAAAAATCGCAGGCATGATCGATGGCCAGGGAGAAATGACCTTCACCGGAAAGAAATCGGGCACGGCAGTCAGGCAGTTTTTCGGCGATATATTTCCCCATGGACAAAGGCACCGTGCCGTCCTGGTCCCCCTGCCAGAGGTGGACCGGCGCGGTGACGTCGTGCAGGGCGAAACCCCACGGACGTGCATAGAGGCCGAGTTCATGCAGAGCACCTCGGCCGCCGCGGCGGAAAGCCTCGAGGATGGAGACTTCCATCTGCGCGCAAACTTCGGGACGCTCCACCACCGGCTTGTCGGCTGCGCTTGGCTGCAATAAGGAAAGAATGGTCGTTGGGCGGCGCCTGAGAAGGGGTATGAGGACCTTTCCGTAGAGGATGGTGTACAGGCTTGGGTGGTTGCGGGCCAGAGAGAAACTCATCCGGGCAAATAAATTCATCTCTGCGCGACCCGCCCCTTCTGCAACCGGTCCCAATGGCGCAACCAGCGCGGTGGCGCTGATGCGCCCGGCAAGGCGCAGAGCGCAGGCCAGCGCGTAGGGGCCGCCACCCGAGACGCCGAGGATTGCGAAATTCTCAAGCCCCAGATAGTCGGCGAGTTGCTCAACATCTGCAGGCCAATCAAGAATCGTTCGCTCGGAGGCGAAATCGGAGAGTCCGAACCCCGGACGATCTGGCGCGATCAGGCGAACGCCTTTCTCGGCCGCCGCATCGGCAGGCAGACGCCCTTCGAGCCGCGAGGCGGGAAAGCCATGAAAATAGAAGACCGGCACCCCGGCGGAGTCGCCGTATTCGGCGTAGCCCAGCGTGCGACCGTCATTCAGGGACATGCTGCGCGCGGTAAGGCTCATGGCTGCTCCCTCCCTGCGGCGATCTCAAGGGTTCGCAGACGATTGAGGGCCGCCGCCAGTTCGAAGCGGCGAAAGGCGCACAGGTCGCCAGCGACCCACGGCACGAGGGAATCGAGCCCGTGCGCGTCGATCTTGTTTTCCACCTCATCGAGAATCTGCGCCAGACTCCGCTTGCCGTCCGCCAGCTCGCGCACGCGCAGCAGCGCCTCGCCGATGGCCCGCAGCTGTCCGGGGTGAACAATCTGCGCCACGCCCGAGACATCGATCTCGTCGTTTCCGAACAGAACCGCCTTGAGGCCGCGGCTTTTAACGCTGGCCGATTTCTTCCCCCGGCTCGGATCGAGGCTCTCCCCTTTCGGCGCGCGATCGCGAATATCGCCGAAGCCTCTGCGTCCCTCAATCCTGCGCTCGGAGCGCTCCCTTTGCGCAATCGCGCGGGCCTCTCCGGTGACATCGCGTGGCCGGTAATTCTCCATCGCGATCACTGTATCGGCGACCTCGAAATAATCGCCGCTGCCGCCCATAACCAGAACCGTCGAGATCCTTTTCTCCTCCCAGAGCCCACGGACCTTGTCGATGAAGGGCGTAATCGGCTCCTTCTCCTTGGCAATCAATTCCTGCATACGCTGGTCGCGGATCATGAAGTTGGTCGCCGAGGTGTCCTCATCGACCAGAAGTAGCCCGCACCCGGCCTCGATCGCTTCTAAAATATTCGCCGCCTGCGAGGTAGAGCCGGAGGCGTCAAGGGTGGAGAAGAAGCGGGTGTCCTGGCCGCCGGGCAGATTGGCAATGAAGGCGGAGATATCGACACCGGCCACATAGCGGCCGTCCTCGGCGCGGATCTTTACCGCTGAAGGATCGGTAACGACCTGCTCCCGTCCATCGCCGGGCCGGTGGTTGTAGACGCCGACCTCGAGCGCCTCGAGCAGGGTCGATTTGCCGTGAAAGCCGCCGCCAACGATCAGCGTAACGCCTCTGGGAATTCCCATCCCGCTGACGTTCCCGGCATGAGGAAGATTGATCGTGACCCGCAGGGCCGCAGGGCTTTCAAAGGGGATCGGTGCTTTTTCCAGAGGGCGCGGGTCGATACCGCTGCGGCGCGGCAGAATCGCCCCGTCAGCAACGAAGGCGATCAGGTCGCGCTCCCCGAGATGCGCGCGCAGCGCATCGGCATCTTCGTTGACCTGCGCAACGTGGTCAATCACCTCGCCGTCGAGATTGCGGTAGAGCAGACTTTGCTCGACGGCCTCGGGCACGTCTGCGCAGAGAATTCGCGCCGCGCTGTTGCCGAGGATGGTGCGTCCGCGGGCCGGGAGCCCCACCGTGAAGCGCAACTCCAGGGGATGATCGTCCGCCAGCAGGCAAGCGGTGGTCGGAAGGACCTCCTGGCCCGGGGCGTCGATGCCGATCATGCCGCTTTTTCCGGTTCCGCTGCGGGAGGCAAACCGGCTGGCCACCCTCCCGAAATGGCGGGCCAGATGCGAACAGACACCTTCGCGACGGCTCCGCTGCGCCCAGAGCTCTTCCGGAAATCCGGCAACTTCAAGGGGCATCCGGATGCGCAGTCGACTCGGCGCTGCGTACGGATCGCCCTGTACGTGATCGATGATCAGAGTGAAGCCGTCAAATGAATAGCTCCCCTTGATCTCCTTGTACGCCGGATAGGGTTTGTTGTCGATGCGCTGCAGAGTGCGCTGCAGATCGTTGCGATTCGGCAAAGGCCTTACTCCTTGTCGTGAAATCCAGCTAAAAGGCTACCAACTCGTACCGTAATTTCAAAAAAGGGTGCCCTGAGGTGAGTTTTCGACGGGGGGAGCTCCGAACAGAAACGGACTCTGCGGATCGTGCCGCGCTTCGCGCAGGGCGCGGTCGGTGGCGGCATAACAGTAGACGCAGCCGTGCCGGCAGGTCCCGTACATACCAATATCGATACTGCGGATGCAGCCGCATTCGGGCCGCTGACCGGGATCTTTGCGCGGATCGAGATGCAGCCCGAAAATCTCCTCGAGCAGACCGGCATCGATGCAGCGCCCCGGCATAATGCCGAATGGACGTAGATCGAAACGCTCGGCGCAGGATGAGATTGCCAGACCGCGCCTGCGGGCCGCCGCGCCGAGCAGGGCGGCGGTTTCAGCGACCGCCTCGGGAATCGCGCCGTTCGCTTCGGTATCGAGATCGGCGATCCCCATCTCCCCCTTCAGACGACGGGCGACCTGCCGGTACTGTCGCAGAAAACTCACCCGCACCTCAGGCACCGCGCCCTGCAATGCGTCAGCCAGGCGGACAAATCGCTCCTCCACCTGCCATGGCGCCATCCCTTCGCCCAGCACGACGGGGTCGAAGCGCCAGATCACGCGCCGCGCGCCGAGGCGCCCGGCAAGGCGGCGCATCGCCTTGACGATCAGTCCGGATTCGGGGACTTCCGGCTCCAGAGCACAAGGAAGTCCGGTCAGAGTGATATGGAAAAGAAAGCGCAGGCCGCGCCTCTCCAACTCGTCCAGGTGAGGCAGAAGGGGGCGCGGGTCTTTGGTCCAGAAGACCAGGGCTGCGACTTTGTCGGCCTGCAGGCTGACTGTGGAGATCTGCTTCGGGTTGAAGGGATTGCGGCTGCAGGCGTAACCCGAGCGTACCCGGTTCATGAACCATTCGGGGTAAAAAGCGGGGATATCGGTGCGTCGACTGACCGATACGACCTTCACTGCGGATCGCTCCGCCGCAGGAGGGCCTCGCGGACCACACTCAGGGTCTGGCGAAAGAGGCTGTCGAGGGCGGGATTGCTGCCGCAGCACCCGCCGAAAACCTGTTCGGCCCAGTCAAGATACCCGCGCTGCCGGGACAGAGGCCATTTCGCCGGCGGCGAGTCGATGAACCCGTGAACGTTGCAGATCAGATCGGCGGTTTTGAGCTGGCGGGCGCGCAGCGAGAGATGCGGGGCGTGTTCCACCTGCAGGCGTTTGCGCTCGTCTTTGGGAAGGCGCTTGTCGTCGGTCACCTCGGCCACCACGCCGGCAACCTGGCTTCCGAAAAGATTCCTCAGTTCGGCATCCGTGGTTTCGGTATCTTCCACCGTATCGTGCAGAATCGCCGCGGCGAGCAGCACCGGATCGCGCACATCGCCCTCTTCCCAAAGCACCCGGGCCACCTCGATGGGGTGATTGATGTAAGGCGAGGCGGCAGCGTCTTTGCGGCGCTGTCCGCTGTGGCGCCGGGCGGCGAAATCGAGGGACTGGATAAACAGAGAAAAATCCGACTCATTCATAGCATTTTTCAGGGCTGAAGTGAAATATCCAACTCGCCAAGCTGCTGCAAAGCCTTGTCCGGCCAGCCGCGATTGGCCATCGGGCTGGCCGGGCTGGGATGCAGAATGCAGCCGATCTGCAGCTGTGAATCGGCCAGCGCGCGCTTCGCCTGCTCGGCGGCGAAATTGCCGATGCCGACGACGGTATCGGCTCCGAGGGCGGCGATACTCCGGCGCAGCGCATCGTCGCAGATATCGAGAAGAGGCCGGCGCTCTTTAATGGGAAGTTGTGCCGGGGTGCGGTTGCGGCCCGACGCCTCGAGAAAGAGAAGCGGGCAGTAGTTGAGCACGAAGAAGCGGGCGAAAAACTTCTCCGGCGCGCCAAAGCGCTCCCGGAACAGTCCCCAGAGCCGCTTTCCGCTCACTTCGCTTCGATGGCATGCGAAGCCGGTGACCGGTTTGGCGGGATTTTCCTCTTCCGGCCTGTCGATCTGTTCCTCGATGCCAAGCCAGTCCCGCACGATCGCGACCTCCCCGAAAGGGACTCCCGTCTGAGCCATCCCCCAAGGGCCTGGATTCATGCCGAGAAAAACGACCTCTTTGCCGGGGCCGCCATAGCGCTGCAGATAGGCCGCGTGGCTTCTCCAGGCATACTCAAGAGGATTGTAGACATGCGTGACAGGCGCTGAAAACTGCAGATGCTTCAGGTCTTGAGCGAATCGGCGGGTGATCTCGATCAGGTCCATGCGTCTCTCCCGGTGGCAGATGGACACGGATTTTCGCAATCCGGGAGAAAAAAAGCAAGGTTTCGCCGAAAATCGGTTCACCAGTAGAACAGCACGGCGCTTAGTCCTTCAATAACGGCGGCCACGATCAGAAGAGGCAGAACGATAGCGCCGTAAACACGCACAGCTTTTCCGAAGCGCTCTTTTAAGGTCGCGAAGCGCGGCGGCCTGAACATCCACATGCCGACCCAGAGCCCCGCCCCCCAGCCGATGAAGACGGCCGGCAGCTCGAAGATGCCATGCGGTATCAGACGCCACCATCCAGAGGGCTCCTGGGCAAGCAGATAGCCGACAAGCATCCCGTTGGTCAGAGCGGCCAGAAGAGGTGCCAGCCCGAGCACGACCCCGAACAAAAGCGCCACCCCGACCGCCACGGCGTTGCGCAGCAGAATTGCCAGAATCAGGGCCACCGGCCCGAGCTCGCGCAGCTGGGCCGCGATCTGCGCAAATCCTGAAGCCAGCTGGTCTCCCCTCTGGGGATAAAGAACACCCAGGGTCGAACCAAGAATAAATGCAAGGACCATCCAGACGATATGGAGCCGGATCTCTTTGAGATCTCTGGCAGCAGCGGTGAACCAGTTTTCCTTCTGTTCAGTCATGTGCGCTCCGGGAGGGGTAAAATGCCATAAACATAGACGGACCGCAGATATTGTCAACCGTTGGCCCCCCGTCCAGAGAAATGGGAATGCAGCCTTGCGGAGCAGCGACCGCGGAAAAGAAATCCTGTATTTTTCCTGCGATATCTTGCGGACCACTGGATTTACTTTATATTCAAAAGGCGTGAAGTCACTGAAAAAAAGACATCCTTCGCGAGGAGAGAGTGCCATGCCGCCGAGAGCCTCATGGACCGGAAATCTCAAACTGTCGCTGATCAGCATTCCGGTTCGCCTTTACCGGGCGGTCAGCAGCTCCGGAAGGCTGAGTCTGCGCATGCTCCATCAGGATTGCAGTCAGCGCGTGCGCTACCAGTATACATGCCCCGTACACGGCGAGCTGGACAAAGACCAGATCGTTAAGGGATACGAATTCGAGCGCGGCAAATACGTCGTCGTCGACGATGAGACGCTGGATAAAATCCGCCTCGAGACGACGCAGACAATCGAGGTTGTTCAATTCATCGACCAGGCTGAGCTGGATCCGATTTATCTGGACACGCCCTACTATCTGTCTCCCGACGGTCCGGTGGCCGAAGAAGGTTTCCAGGTGATCCGGAAAGCCCTCGAGAAGACGGGCAAGGCGGCCATCGGGCGGGTGGTCATGAGCAATCGCGAGCTGATGGTCGCCATCTCTCCCCGCGATACGGGACTTTTCCTGCAGACCCTGCATTACCAGAGCGAGGTGCGCGGCAGCGAGGCGTTCTTCGAAGGCATCCCGGGAAAAAAGGTCGACCCGGAGGAGGTCGAACTGGCCGAGAGCCTGATTGAGAAAAAGTCCGAGGCCTTTGATCCCAGCCAGTTCAAGGACCGCTACGAAGAAGCTCTCACAGACGTGATCAAGGCGAAGATTCAGGGTGAAGAGGTCGAGGTCGTCGAGGAAAGAGAGGCGGGCAAGGTGGTCAATTTCATGGACGCGCTCAAGCGCAGCGTCGCAGAAGAGGAAAAAAGCGGCCGCAAAAAGACCGCCGCAGGGAAAAAACCGCCGGCGAGAAGCGTCAAGCGCGCCTCATCGAAAGAAAAAAAGAAAGAAAAGGGCGGCAGCGCAGGATAGGGAAATCATCCGATGACGCTTTGCCGTTCACGGGAGTGGTTATGGAGTTGCGCCGATGAACACCCATGGGCAAACGGCCGATTCGGCCGAAGCGCCCTTTTGCAACATGAGAATCGCTTTTACCGGGCGCCTACTCGCCATGCCGCGCCGCGAGGCGCATATCCTGGTGCGAAGAGGCGGCGGCGAACCGACCAGCGCCGTGACGCGCCGGACCGGAATTCTGGTGGTCGGCGCACAAGGCTGGCCGGTTCTTGCCGATGGAACCATCAGCCGCAAGCTTGCCGATGCGGAGAAACTTCGAAAACAGGGACATCCAATTGAAATTCTCCCGGAGCGCGAATTCATTGCGCGGGCTACGGGAGAAAAGCAGAAGGCGAACGCAGGGATAAGCGCTGTCGGCCTCGAGCAGGCGTGTCGGATGCTTGATATGGAACCCGAAGCCGTACAGCGCTGCCGGCAGTTCGGCCTGATTCGCTCCCAGGGAGACCGCCTTGACTTTCAGGATCTTGTCAGCCTGCGTGCGGTGGCGGGGCTGATCCGCCAGAGTCTCTCTCCCGAGGCCGTGGCTCGCGGCCTGAACAGACTCGCGGGCATCCTTCCCGATATCGAGCGCCCTCTGGCGCAGGTGCGCCTCGTCCTGGGTGCCGGCGGCGAGCTGCTCGCCGAGCTGAACGGGCGAATCACCGATGCCCGTGGGCAGTTGCTTTTCGATTTCTCGACCGAGGGGCCACGCCGTCCCGCCCGGGCCGTCCGGATGGAATCCCAGGCGGCGGCACGAGAAGGAAGCGCCGAAGAGCTTTTCAAAAAAGCCCTCGACCTTGAAAACAGACAGGAATGCGGGGCCGCAGAAACCCACTACCTGCAGGCGCTGGAGATCGACCCGCTGATGGTTGAAGCCCATTTCAATTTGGGCAATCTTCTTCTGGGCCGGGGCGATCTGAAAGCAGCCCAGAAGCATTTCCGTCAGGCGGCGGCCGTCGATTCCGAGATTGTATCGGCCGCATGGTACAACCTTGGATATGTCCTCGGAGAGCAAAAACGCTACAGTGAGGCGGTCCGGGCACTTGAAACGGCTCTGGAGTATTTTCCCGAATACGCAGACGCATTGTTCAACCTGGCGTATTTCTGTTACGAAATCGGCCGCAAATCGGCGGCCGCGCGCTACTGGCAGGCCTTTTTACGGCACGACGATGAGAGCGAATGGGCTGAAGCGGCCCGGCGGTACCTGAAAGGGCTGCAATGAATCGACAAAATACTCAAGGGGGTCACCACATGCCGCTTACCAAAGATGCCTTTCGCATCACCCTGAGAGGCCGGAGTCGCTTGGTCGAGGTGAGGTTTTCCCTCCCCTCCGAACTGCTGGAGGAGCTGTCGAAGATTCTCGGGGACCTCTCCGCAGGCATCGATCCGGAGAAGGAGTTCAACCGCATCGCGATCAGCGGTCCCTGGCCGCCGCACAAGGATTACGAGTTCGCCGAGATCAGCTACCCCGCAGAAGGGGATTCAGGGGTGGCCAGGCCCCTCGTAATCGAGCCGAAGGCGTTTCAGGAATACAACAACGTCCTGGCCGCAACCAGGGAAGAAGCCGTGCGCCAGATCGAGATCTATCTGCGGGACATCTATAAGGCCCTGCCGGGCGACGATCTCGACGAGGTTTATCACCGCGAAGTCAGGGAGAAGGGGATCAGCCCAACCTGATCAGCCGTTTCGCATGACAGGAATTGGCAATTGGAGGCAAAAAAAGGCCTGAAATGGTCTATAATAGTCACATGAGGACAGAGAGAAAAAAAACATTCCGGGGAGCCCTTGCGGGCGCCGCCGGCATCCTTCTGCTGCTCGCCTCGCTGAGTTTCGCGGCCGGAAAGAACGAGGGGATGAAAGTTTATCCCCAGCTTTCTCACGAAGAGAACGGCAGCCCCGCTTACGAATCCGCAGAACCCGAGGGAATCAAAATCCGCCCTCAGGAATCAAAGGGGCCGCTCGATGAGGGGGAAGGCTATCCTGCCTCCGACTACGAACACCAGGAGATCATCCCCTGGGACAATCCGCTGCCCGAAGAGGATCCGGTCGAGAAAACCGAGCCGGAATACCTCGAACCGCAGGGAATCAAAGAAGACCCTCAGCAGCAGAAGGAAGAAGATCCCACCTACCCTCCAGCCGCGTATTAAAGGCACGACAAGGAGACGGATGCTCGGATGCAATCATGTTCGCACAGTCGTGCAGCGTGGTTATCAGGGATTGACTGCGCTCACCTCCTGCTGTGCGGATCTGGCTTCGAGAATGAAGTTCCCCGCGACCAGGGCCGCCCAGCCGAGAACCAGAAGAATGGCGATGGTGGGAAGAAAATCCCATAACAGAAAGGATTTCACCTGGCGCACAAAATGGACCTGCTTTTCAGAAATCGAAAATGATCTCGACAACTGCATCAGATGAAAACGCCTTCTGGCGGTCTGGATCACCGTAGTCTTCATAGCCAATTCCCAATCTGTTATCTTAATGCCTGAACAATCTTTATGTGGATAAGCGCAATATTTTCCCGTTTGCGTTTATTTGTGCAGGCATGGTGCCAATGTCTGAAGTTTTTTTCGGACTTCGAGTGTTTTCAGGGCATTGCCGAAATCGAGGAAAAAGCTCGAATTTCCAATGTGATGAAAAATTGCTGCACCTGTAAAATTCCGCCACATCGCAACCAAGGGAATGTTAAGAAATTCGACCAGTAAAGCTCTTTTGTTGACCGCCGATACTAGCGGAAAACCAGCAAGCCCTGCCGTTTTCCAGGCAGGGCTTGCTGGCATGCTCCACTTCTGTGCGGCTCGCGCTGTGCTGAAGACCCGGGGGGCCTATCTGCCGATATACTCCTCGGCCGCCCGCATTATTTCGTCGAGTTCGGCTGCACTGCCCGCCTCGCCGTAAACGCGCACCACCGGCTCAGTCCCCGACTTGCGAAACAGGACCCAGGAGCCGTCGGAAAGAATAAATTTTGAACCGTCCATGGTGATGACATCCGATACCTTCTTGCCCGCAATCTCCTCGGGCGGACTCTCAAGTTTCTGGGCCAGGACGCGTTCGAGTTCCGGCGAAAGGCGGATATTCTCTCGCCGCGTGTAAAACTCGCCGACCCGCCGGTAAAGATCCGCGAGCAGTTCGGTGAGTGATTTCCCCTCCACAGCAACCATTTCGGCTACCAGCAGACAGGCGAGAATTCCGTCCTTGTCCGGAACGTGACCACGCACGGTCAACCCTGCGCTTTCTTCGCCGCCGATAAGGATCCGGTCATCGCGAATAAATTCACCGATGTATTTGAATCCGACCGGAGTCTCGAGCACCTTCACACCATGATGCTCGGCAACCGCGTCGATCAGATGCGAGGTCGCCACCGAGCGGGCAGCATCACCATGCTGCTTGCGACTGCGCAGCAGATAGTCGAGCAGCAGCGCGAGAATGTAATTGGGCTCGATAAAGCTGCCGTCGCGATCGACGATACCGTAGCGGTCGGCATCGCCATCGGTGGCCAGGCCGAGACCGATGGAGGCATCTTCCCTGACCAGTTTAATAAAATCGGGGATATGCGCCTGAGAAGGCTCGGGGGGCATGCCGCCGAAATACGGATCGCGGTGATCATTGATGGTGACCACGTTGACTCCGGCCTCGGTCAGCAGCCTATCGAGGTAGCCGCGACCAGTACCGTAAAGGGGATTGACCGCTATGGTCAGTCCCGAGCGGGCGATCGCGGGAAAGTCGACAAGTTTGCGGATCGCCTCGAAATAAGCATCCCGGGGATCGATCTGCTCGATCAGCCCCTCTTTGACCCCCTGATCGAAAGGCAACTCTTTATAGCAGACCTGCCCGAGCATGGCATTGGCCCGCTCTTCGATGTCTCCTGTCGTTTCGGGAAGAGCCGGCCCTCCCCAGGATGGAGAGAATTTCAAGCCATTGTACTCAGGCGGATTGTGGCTGGCGGCGAAATTGATAGCACCTCCGGCCTTGCGGCGCAGCACTTCGAAAGCAATGACCGGGGTCGGCGTATCGCGGTCGCAGACCCAGCTTCGAATGCCGGCTCCGGCAAGGACCCGGGCGGCTTCATGCGCGAAGCGCTCGCCCATGAAGCGGGCATCGTAGCCGATCACCAGACCTTTTTCCGCCTCGCCGCCGCTCTTCAGGTGATCGGCGATGGCCTGAGTGACAACTTTGACGTTGTCAAATATGAAATCCTCACAGAGAATTCCCCGCCAACCTGAGGTTCCAAACGTGATGCGCGTCATGAATCTTTCCTCCTGCCAGATAGAATTAAAGTGACAACGTCATGCGACCGCGTAAAAAACGCGCGCTAGCGAATCGCGCGCCCTGACCTAAGGATACCACGGCTCAGAGAAGATGCGGGAGCAACGAAGAGCGGGTCTGGCTTATTCATCGTCCTCAAAGTAGAGAACCGGAGCGCGGTAATTCTCGAGGTCTTTCACATAAGGGCAACCGGCGGGAAGAATGCCCATGCATGCAATCTGAGGTGTCAACGGGGTGCATCCCGGCCGGGCCTCCCGCCGATTTTCGTAAACGCTGCACAGATTGGTATCGAGATCGAGCTTTTCACAAGGCACGGGCGTATAATAGACCTCGCCCTCGTATTCGATCTTTTCGTAGCAGCAACGCCCGCACCGGGCGCAGAGCGCCTCCCAGTCCTTTTCTGCCGACATTTTATTTTCGCCTTTCAAAGGGTGATGTTTCACATTTTCACAACAGTAATCAACAGCCGGAACCGCGGTCAAGCCGGAAAAACTTTCCAGCGAATTTTGGATTTGACTTGAGGAGAAAAAAAAGGTTAGTTTTAGGGTTCTGAGTTCAGACCTACAAGCAACAGTGCAAGGAGGATACACACGATGGAATGTCAAACCGTTCTTCCCGGTCGGGAGTGCAACTTCTGGGCAAAATCCGGTTGCGTTCACACTGGAAGCAGCTGCAAGAATACGGTCGAAGAATGTGAAGGTTGCGATCGCGTTATCGAAGGGACCATCGGAAAAGTCTGCTCGGCCTTTCCGGCTCCCGCCAAAAAGTGGGAAGGTGGCCTGTGCAACTTCGCAACCCACAAAAAGCTCGAGATCAAGACGGCCGACGTCAAGGTCAACCCCTTGAAGGCCTCGAAGAAAGCCGCTGCTGCAAAGAAGAAGTAATACCCGCCGGAGCATTACCGACAAAAGGCAGGCCGCAAGGTCTGCCTTTTGTTTTTCCAGCGCCTCTCAGAATCCCCCGACCAACCAGAAAAGAAGCGGCAGGATGAAGGCGGTAATCAGGCCGTTGAGTCCGATGGCGAGACCTGAAACAGCGCCGGCGAGCCGATCCTCTTCGAGCATGCGCGCCGTGCCGATACCGTGAGACGCCGTACCGACCGCAAGCCCCATGGCGGTCGGATCACGCACGCCGATCAGGCGACAGAACTCCGGGCCGCAGATCGCGCCGATGCAGCCGGTGAGCACCACCAGGGCGGCGGTCAGTGGAGCAAGGCCGCCGATTTTCTCTACGATGCCGATGGCAATGGGGGTCGTGACCGATTTGGGAGCCAGTGAAAGGATCACCTCGCGGCTGCCGCCGAGCAGCCAGGCAAGGCCCGAAGCCGTAACGATCGAAACCACCGCACCAGCCGTCACACCGACCAGGATCGGTCCCTTCTTGGCCAGAATCTCTGCGCGGCGGGTATAGAGAGGAAGCCCCAGCGCGACGACCGAAGGTCCAAGCAGAAAGAGGATGTAGTCGCCACCGACTGCGTAGGCTTGGTAAGGAATATCGGCAGCGAGAAGCAGAACGATAATGGCCGCGATGGAAACCGCGACGGGATTGGTCAGGATGTGTCCGGTGCGCAGATAGAGCCGTTGCGCCAGAGCGTAAACGATCAGGGTCAGAGCGATTCCGAACAACGGAGTGGCGATCAGCTCATTCAGCATGGTCCCCCCTGCGCTTATCGAGAGCGCTCTCGACCCAGCCGGTTACGGCCATGACAACGAACGTGCTGACCACCATGGCCGTAACGATCGCCAGCCATTCCTTGCGAATCAGGTCGAAATAGACCATCACTCCGACCCCGGCGGGAACGAAAAACAGGGCCAGGTGGGACAGGAGAAGATCGACCGCCTCCTGCACCCAGGCGGTCTTCACGATGCCTGCCTGCAGGGCGATCAGCAGCAATCCCATGCCGATGACGTTTCCCGGGATCGGAATGTCGAAACCACGGGAGATCAGTTCACCGAGAAACTGCAGCAGCAGAAGTATCCCGAGTCCACGCACCATCGCGGTCTCCTTGTTTCCATGGGAGCGGCAAAAACGCCGCCGGTCTTACAGCTCCGCCTCGAGTCCTTCGATCACAGCGGCCACTTCATTGCGTATTTCCCTGGCGTCCGGGTCGCGCTCGTGGAGCAGAAACTCCTTGAACCAGTGCAGTGCTTCGCGGCTTTGGTCCTGATCGAGATAGATGTTGCCAAGCGTCAGGTAAGCGAAGGAAAAATCCGGGTCGAGCTGCACCGCCTTGCGGCACTCCTGCTCAGCTCTCTCCAGGTCGTCGAGATCGTAGTAGATTTCACCGAGGTTGTAATGTGCCTGGGAATCAGTGGGATCGAGCTCGATCACCTGACGGTAGCAGGCGATCGCCTCGTCGCTGTGGCCGCGGGCATAATGCACATCGCCAAGCGAGTTGAGTGCAAAGACCGAATCGGGTTCGATCTCGACCGCTTTGCGATAGCACTGCTCGGCCTCTTCCATGCGGTCCTGGTTGTAATGGACCAGCCCCATGCTCA
>JAGXHK010000023.1 GCA_024636255.1 Desulfuromonadales bacterium
CCTTTGTCCTCGACAATGAAGAAATTCTGCAGCTGGCGCGCTGGGCGGTGGCCATCGAACGCCATTACGGCAAGCCGATGGACATCGAATGGGCCAAAGACGGCAAGAGCGAAGAGCTCTACATCGTGCAGGCCCGCCCCGAAACCGTGCAGTCGCGCAAGGAAGCCGGGGTTCTGAAAACCTATACGTTGAAGAGCAAGAGCGAGGTCCTGGTCACCGGCCTGGCCATTGGCGAAGCGATCGCCTCGGGAAAGACTCAGGTGATCAAAAGCGCCAGTGAGATCGATCGGTTCGAAGAAGGGTCCATCCTGGTCACAGGAATGACCGATCCCGACTGGGTGCCGATCATGAAGAAAGCCTCCGGGATCATCACCGATCACGGCGGCAGAACATCGCATGCCGCCATCGTCAGTCGCGAACTCGGCATCGCCGCGGTGGTCGGCAGCGGCGACGCGACCTCCGAGCTCAAGGACGGACAGGAGGTGACCCTGTCCTGCGCTGAAGGGGATCAGGGCAAGATCTACAAGGGGATTCTCGAATTCGAGGAGAACGAGGTCAATATCGAGAACCTCCCGGAGACCAGAACCCGGATCATGATGAACATCGCCAGCCCCGCCGCAGCCTACCGCTGGTGGCGACTGCCGAGCCGCGGAATCGGCCTTGCGCGCATGGAGTTCATCATCAACAATATCATCAAGGCCCACCCCATGGCTCTGGTTCATTACGACCGCCTTGAGGACAAGGAGGCAAAAAAACAGATTCGAGAACTGACCCGTAACTACGATGACAAAAGCGAGTATTTCGTCGACCAGCTCGCTCAGGGAATCGCTACCATCGCCTCCAGCCAGTATCCCGAGCCGGTGATCGTTCGCATGAGCGATTTCAAAACCAACGAGTACGCTGAACTGATCGGGGGGCGCGAGTTCGAGTTCGAAGAGGACAATCCGATGCTCGGGTTTCGAGGGGCTTCGCGCTATTACAATGAGCGCTACCGGGCCGGCTTCGCCCTGGAGTGCGCGGCCATCCGCCGGGTGCGCGAAACGATCGGTCTCGACAACGTGGTGATCATGATCCCTTTCTGCCGCACCGTCACGGAGGCCGACCGCATCCTTGAGGTGCTCGCGGAAAACGGCCTGGTGCGCGGCCAGAACGGACTCGAAATCTACGTCATGATCGAGATTCCTTCCAACGTGGTGCTCGCCGAGAAATTCGCCGAGCGCTTCGACGGCTTTTCCATCGGCTCGAACGACCTGACTCAGCTCGTTCTGGGGGTCGATCGGGACTCGGAGATTCTCAAAGAGCTCTTCGACGAGCGCGACGAGGCGGTCACGACCACCATTGCTGCCGTGATTCGGGCTGCGCGCAGCACCGGAACCAAGATCGGCATCTGCGGTCAGGCGCCGAGCGACCATCCGGATTTCGCCGCCTTTTTGGTGGAGGAGGGGATCGATTCGATCTCCCTGAATCCCGACAGCGTTATCGGCGTTATCCGGCGCGTGGCGGAAGTCGAAGAGAAGCTCGGGTGAGTGGAAAAAAACGATGGACGGTGCGGGGATGAATCTCCTTCTGCGCGGAACTTTGTGGATCGTTGTTTTTATAGGGCTGGTTCTGACTCCCATGATCGTTCTCGTCGTGCGCCCGGTTCCGGGCGGCGCAGGGTTCTGGTGGGATTTCTCCGTCGCCCTCGGGTTCGCCTCTACAACCATGATGGGGATCACCTTTGCCCTGACGGCCCGCTTCCGGCGCGCGACCGAACCGTTCGGCATCGACATCGTCTACTATATGCACCGGCGCATCGCCTGGATCGCCCTGATACTGGCGGTGCTGCACCCCGTGCTGATCTTTGCAGAAAACCCCTCGCTGATTCGCATCCTCGATCCCGCCGTCATGCCCAGGCATCTGGTTGCTGCATGCGCATCCTTTCTCGGCCTCATCCTTCTGATCGGGACCTCGGCCTGGCGCCGGCAGCTCGGAATCGAATACGACCGCTGGCGCGCTCTGCACGCGATACTGGCCGTGCTGACCCTGGTTCTTGCGGTCATTCACATCCAGCAGGTCGGCTACTACGTCGATGAACCATGGAAAAAATGGCTGTGGGTCATCATCCCGGCCTCCTGGATCGGCTTTGTTCTCTACCGCAGGCTGATCAAACCCTTCGCCATCATGCGGCGCCCGTATCAGGTGACCGAGGTGCGCCAGGAACTGGGTCAATGCTGGACCCTGGTTTTTGAGCCCGAGGGGCATTCCGGTCTGCGCTTCAGCCCCGGACAGTTCGTCTGGCTCTCTCTCTGGTACACGCCCTTCGCCTTGCGCGAGCATCCCTTTTCGATCGCCTCAAGCGCGGAAGACCCATCGAAAATCGAGATCACCATCAAGGAGCTCGGCGACTTTACGCGCCAGATCGGCAACGTGAAGGTCGGAGAGCGGGCCTATATGGAAGGACCGTATGGAATTTTCACCATCGACCGGATGCCGGCCCCGGGATATGTCTTTATCGCCGGTGGGGTCGGTGTTGCCCCGTTTATGGGAATTCTTCGCACAATGGCAGACCGCCGCGACCCGCGGCCTGTGCTTCTTTTTTATGGGGCGAAATCCTGGGAAGGACTGACGTTTCGCGATGAACTCAAAGGACTCGAAACACGACTTGATCTGAAGACCGTCGTTATTCTCGAAAACCCTACTCCGGAATGGGAGGGAGAAAAGGGGATGATTACAAAAAATGTGCTTGAAAAGCACCTGCCTGCCGAGCATATCCGGCGCGCCTATTTCATCGACGGCCCGGAACCGATGATGGAGGCGGTGGAAAAAAGCCTGCTTCAACTTGGCGTTCCGGGCAGTGATATCCATGTTGAAATTTATGACCTGGCATGAATCCGGGATCCCGTGAAAGAAGGAGGTCAAACATATGACGCGAAGACGCCTTGCCCGAATTCTCGTCGACAGCAGCAGCGCAGTTATCGTTTTTCTAGCCGCGTTTTTCGCTTGGCTTCAGAATCTTCGTTAGCCTTTATGGCTAGAAGCGTCAGTGGTGAACAGCCTCTTTACTTCTCGCGGGTGATCGTGCCATCCAGATTATGCATGACGAATTCTGCCTCAAGCTCCTGGCTGAGTTGGCGGCCAAAATTTTTCGCCTCCCCCGAGGTATTGAAATGACCGGAATCGCGGTCTGCGCCGGCGCGTTTGATCACCCATCCGCCCTCCGGAGCAGGATACATGTGAATGGTCTGTGCCATGAATTAAACCTCCCTTTCAAAGTACGTCTGCCTTTCCCCCCTGCCGACTCTTCAACCGTACCACCTGTTCAACCGCCTGCAAGTCCGGTATGCCTCGGCGTCCCGGTTCGGATCGATTTGACAACGCGTCGAAGGATTATAGAGTGAGTAAGGCAGTGAATGAGCGGTGAAATAACCAGCAGAGGAGGAAGTGCGTCTCCCAGACAACCGAAGAATAATTTAAATCCGGGAGGAGGAGACAGCGCCTCCCCCGGCATCAGCCTCTTGCTGACGATGTTCGTCCTGCTCGCCATGTTCTGGCTGGTCAGCCGGATTGTGGGCGGTCCGGCGGTCAATATGGAGCAGGTCGACTACAGCATGTTTCGCGAGCAGCTCAAGGCCGGCAACGTAAGCCGGGTCACCGTGCAGGGCAGCGAGGTCACCGGCAGCTTCGAAGATGAGGTGACGCGAGAAACCGCAGAAGACGCCACTACAAAGATCCTGGCCTTCGTGACCTACGTCCCCTCCTTCGGCGATGACAGGCTGCTCTCGTTACTGGAGGAGCACGAGGTGGAGGTCGCCACCCAGCCGGAAACGGAAATGAGCTGGCTCTGGTTGATCGTTGCGCCCCTGGTCCCTTTTCTGCTGATTTTCTTATTTGTCTACTATCAGTACCGCAAGATGGGCGGAAAAGGCCCCATGGGCGGGGGGTTCATGCAGATTACAAAGAACAAGGCCAGGCAGTATGAAAAGGGTGAGGAGAAGACGTCTTTCGACGATGTGGCCGGCTGCGAGAGTGCCAAGACCGAGCTGCAGGAGATCGTGTCGTTTCTCAAAGATCCGCGTTCACGCTCCATGGGCGTCACCCAGCAGCTGCCGGAGAAGGAGAAATATATTTATCCTTTCGACTATCTGAGCGAGCGGCTGGCAGTGATGATGGGCGGCCGCGCCGCGGAGGAGATGGTTTTCGGAAGTTCCACCAGCGGCGCCGGAGACGATCTGCGCCAGGCCACAAAGCTGGCGCGCCGGATGGTGGTTCAATGGGGGATGAGCGCCAAGTTCAGGAATATGGCCCTGGGCGACGGTGAGGAAGAGGTTTTTCTCGGCTAGGAGCTCACCGGTCGGCGCGATTACAGCGATGATACCGCCCGGGAGGTCGATCAGGAGGTGCGCTCAATTCTGCAGCAGGCGTATGAAAAGGCCGTCGAAACGCTCAAGGAGTATCGCGACCAGCTCGACCGACTCGCGAATATGTTGATCGAGGAAGAAGAGGTGGCCGGCGAAAAGGTGCTCGAACTCGTCGGCGTCAAGCCGGAGGAGAAGAAGCGCGATCAAGCAGACGGTCCGGAAAAGCGTGGCGAGAGCACGGAAAAAGATGGAAGCACCGGAACCGAAGGCTGAGTCCCGAAAACCCCGATCACAGGAGGAAGCGTATGCCCGTAGAGAGGATACCACCCGAGGAGACGAGGCGCAGGGTTCAGGCCGACGATGCGACGCTCGTCTGCGCCTACGACAGTGACGAAAAATTTCAGAAGAACAGGCTGGAGGGAGGGCTCTCGCTCGCCGAGTTCAAAGAACGCCTGCCGAATCTTCCCAAGACAAGGGAGCTCATTTTCTATTGCGCCTGACCGGAAGAAAAAACGTCCGCCAGTGTGGCGGAAGAATATGCGCAGGAAGGCTACAACGCCAAGGCGCTCAAAGGCGGAGTCGATGGCTGGAAGGAAGCCGGCTACCCGGTGAAATAAGGTCCAGCGCAAAAAAGTGAAAGAGGGGGAGCGAGCAATCGTTCCCCTTTTTTTTCTGCCTGCGTGGATTCACGTGGCGATCCTTCAAAGTCGTGCGACATAATCTGTCTTAGAAGTGAGGGAGTATCGGAGCAAGAGGCCTTGCATCCGCTGCAGGCGCCTGATAAAAATGGCGAATCCAATGGCCGACCTTTGTATTTTTAGCAGGAAGCGATCGTGAGCGAGATGTCCGGGCAGATACGACTTTTTACCAGCAACCGGCTCGAGGTGCTTCTCGAGAACCTGGCCGGCGTTTTTGCCGAGGCTCCGCCTGCGCCCCTGGATAAGGAAACGATCATCGTCGAGAGCCCGGGGATGGGGCGCTGGCTCTCTTTGCGCCTGGCCGAGCGCTTCGGCGTCTGGGCCAATGCGGATTTTCCGTTTCCCAACAAGGCCCTCGATGACGCTTTCCGCCGCTCGCTTACCCAGCCCGCGAGCAGCGCTCTTTTTCAACCCGAGGTTCTGACCTGGCGAATCATGGCGCTGCTCGACGAGCTCGAGGGCGTTCCCGGCGCGCATGTGCCGGCCGCTTACCTGCACGACGACCCGGAAGGGCTCAAACGCTATCAGCTCGCATCCCGCCTGGCCGACCTGTTCGATCAGTACACCGTCTATCGCCCCGAGATGATTCTGGCCTGGGAGGCCGGACGGGAAAAACCGGAGGAGAGTTGGCAGGCCGACCTGTGGCGCCGCCTGTGCGAAGTTCCCGGCCCGATGCACCGCACCGCCATGCTGCAGGAATTTCTCTCCCGTGCAGCACGAGGGGATCTGGCAGCGTCCCGGCTGCCGCGGCGGCTCTCGATCTTCGGTATCCCGACCCTGTCGCCCATGCATCTGGCGCTCTTCCAGGCTCTGGCCGGTTATTGCGAAGTCAACCTGTTTCTTCTCAACCCGTCACGCGAATACTGGGGAGATATTCTCTCCGCCCGCGAGGCCGCCCGTCGCCAGCGCCAGCTTTCCTTCGAGGGGTTTGCGCCCCATGATCTGCACCTGGATGCCGGTCATCCCCTGCTGGCGAGCCTCGGCGCGCTCGGTCGGGATTTTTTCCGCCTGCTGCTCGATCGGGCCGAATTTAAAGAAGAAGCGGCCGATTTCGTCGTACCCGGCACCGAAACCCTGCTGCGCGCTCTGCAGGACGACATCCTGAATCTGCGCGATCGGGGGAGCACACGGGTGAGCCGCCTCCAGATCGCCGACGGGGACGATTCTCTGCAGGTGCACGATTGTCACAGCCCGATGCGGGAGATGGAGGTCCTGCATGATCGCCTCCTCGATCTATTCTCACGCCAGGAGGAACTGAGTCCCGCAGATGTGCTGGTGATGACGCCCGATATCGAGAAATACGCTCCGTTTATTGCGGCGGTCTTCGAGGGCGCAGGGCCGGGTGCGCCGCGCATTCCCTATTCGGTGGCCGACCGCAGTCCGCGTAGCCAGAGCCCTGTGGTGGAAGCTTTTCTCAAGCTCCTCTCTTTGCCGGGCAGCCGCCTCGGGGTGACCGCCATTCTCGATATCCTCGAAACCGAAGCCGTCATGCGCCGCTTTGAGCTTGCGGACCCGGACCTCGAGCCGATCCGCAGCTGGATCAAGCAGGCTCGCATCCGCTGGGGACGCGATGCCGCCGACCGCGCGGACCACCAACTGCCCGCTTTTGCCGAAAACTCCTGGCGGGCGGGGCTCGATCGTCTGCTGCTCGGCTATGCTATGGATGCCGGCGGCGAGCAGCTCTTTGCCGGCATTCTTCCCCTTGAACAGATCCGCGGGAGCGAAGCGGCCGTTCTCGGACGTTTCCTCGATTTTGTCGAGCAGCTATTCGGGATACTTGAACGTCTGACGCAGCCGCGCACCATCCTGCACTGGGCCGAAGACCTCGAGCGCATCGTGGATCTTTTTTTCGCGCCGACCGAAGAGAATGCCTGGGAGCTGCAGTTGGTGCTCGGGGCCCTGAGCGGCCTTCGCGAGCAGGCCCGCCAGGCGGATTTCGCAGACCCGGTCAGTTTGGCGGTGATCGGCGATCTGCTCATCCGCAGACTTGAACGCGAGCAGGGCGGGATCGGGTTTCTCGGCGGCGGGGTCACCTTTTGCGCCCTGCTGCCGATGCGCAGCATCCCTTTCCGGGTGGTGGCTTTGGTCGGTATGGATGACGGGGCCTTCCCCCGCATCGAGCGTCCCCCGGGTTTCGATCTGCGGGCCGGTGACCATCGACCCGGCGACCGCTCGCAGCGCGATCTGGACCGCTACCTGTTTCTCGAGGCGCTTCTTTCGGCGCGGGATCACCTGCACATAAGCTATGTCGGGCAGAGCATCCGCGATGACAGTCAGGCGCCTCCCTGCGTTCTGGTCAGCGAACTGCTCGATGTCGCGGATCGGGGATTTTATGCCGCCGGCGCAGAGCCTCTGCGCTCGCAGCTGGTCGTGCGTCACCGTTTGCAAGCTTTTCACCCCGCTTACTTTGCCGGGCAGGGGTCCTTGTTCAGTTATTCGGCCAACGACCTGGCCGCGGTGCAGGCGCGTCTGCACGAGCGCCGGTCTGTGCCGCCGCTGCTCGCCAATCCATTGCCGCAGCCTGCCGAAGAGGAGCGGACTCTCACGATCAGAGAGCTGCTGCGCTTCTTTGCCGCACCGGCCAGGGAGTTTCTTCAGCGCCGTCTCGGCATCCGCCTTGATGCCGGAGACAGGGCGCTGGAGGAGCGCGAAGCGTTCGAGGTGGAGGGACTCGAAGCGTATGCCCTGCGCCAGGAGCTCACCCGCCGGGCGCTGGCCGACGAAGCGCCTGAGACGGTCTTCGAGATCGTCCGGGCACGGGGCGAATTGCCGCCGGGCCGTCCCGGAGAGCTTGCTTTTCGTGAGTTCGCCGGCGAGGCCCGCGCCTTCGCTGCGACCGTTTCCCCGCTTCTCGGCGAGCAGCCCCAGGCCATCGAAATCGATCTCGTTCTCCGAGGTTTCCGCATCTGCGGAATGATCGAAGGCTGGGGACCGCAGGGGCCGGTGCGCTACCGCTGCGCCACTCTGCGCGGCAAGGATCTGCTGCAGGGATGGATCGAGCACCTGCTGGCCTGTGCCGCAGGCCAGCAGAGCCCGCTGGTCCTGGTTGGCCGCAAAGGGGGCTGGTCGTTCGCCCCGCTTGCTCAAAAAAAGGCCGAGGATCATCTCAACGAATTGCTCGCGCTTTTCTGGCAGGGGCTGAGCCGACCGCTGCCGCTGCTGCCGGCCGCCTCTCTGGCCTTTGCCGAGGCTCTGGAGAAAGGGCTGGACAGCGATGCGGCTCTGGAAAAAGCCCTTTTCGCCTGGGAGGGGAATGAATTTTTTTCCGGGGAGGGAAGAGATGGCTATCTTGAACTGGCCTTTCGCGACGGTGCTCCCTTCGGGGAGGAATTCTGCTCTCTCGCCCGGCAGGTATATCTCCCCCTGCTGGCGCAGCGCAAGAAGCTGTCCCCATGATTGAAGAATTCGATCTCTGCCAGAGTCCCCTCGAAGGACGCAATCTGATCGAGGCCAGTGCCGGCACCGGTAAGACATACGCCATCGCCGGACTGTTCGTGCGCCTTCTGCTCGAAAAAGAGCTGCGGGTCGATCAGATTCTCGTGGTCACCTTCACCGAGGCCGCAACCGAAGAGCTGCGCGAGCGCATCCGTGATCGCCTGCGCGAGGCGCTTTCTGCCCTCGAGGGGAAAGAGCCGGGGCAGGACGATTTTCTGCGCTACCTGCAGAAGACCCGGCGCTCGGAGCGTGCGCGCGCTCTGCTCGCCAATGCCCTGAGCTGTTTTGACGAGGCTGCCGTGTTCACGATCCACGGCTTCTGCCAGCGTACCCTGCAGGAAAAAGCCTTCGAGAGCGGCTCGCTCTTCGAGACCGATCTGGTGACCGATCAGCAGGAGCTGGTCCGGGAGATCGTGGACGATTTCTGGCGGATTCACTTCATGGACGCCTCTGCCGATTTTCTCGCCTGGTGCCGCGCGCAGAACGTCTCTGCCGGCACGCTCTTCGATTTCGCCCGCGGCTACGGACGGCGGGCCGGGCTGCGGATACTGCCGCAGAACGAGGAAGCCGCTCCGAGCGATCTCGAGCAGCTCTGCCGCTCATCTTTCCGTGAACTGGCGTCCGCCTGGGGGCAGGCAAGGGCGGAGGTGGAGAGCCTGCTTCTCGACGGTGGCGTCCTGAACGGCACCAAGTACCGCAAAGCGAGTATTCCCCAGTGGCTCATGCAGTTGGACGCCTATCTCGAGGGCGGCTCGCTTCTGCCGTGCTTTGATGCATTTGTGAAATTATATGCATCCTCTCTCGTGGCGGCGGTAAAAAAGGGGTGCGTCCCCCCCCGGCATCGAATCTTCGATCTCTGCGAGCGTCTCGGCGAAGCGCTCGATGCCTTGGCTAATGCCTACCAGACCCACCTGATCGGTATGCAGCAGAAGCTCCTCGCCTACCTGCAGAGCGAACTGCCGCGCCGCAAGCGGCGCCAGAATATCCGCGCGTTCGACGATCTGCTCGATGATCTGCACCGCTCTCTGACCCTGGCGGCAGGCGCCGAACTGGCCGCCTCCGTGCGTCAGCGCTACGGGGCCGCTCTTATCGATGAGTTCCAGGACACAGACCCGGTGCAGTACGGGATATTTCGCGCTCTTTTCCCGGATGACCGCGCGCCGCTATTTCTGATCGGAGATCCCAAGCAGGCCATTTACAGCTTTCGGGGGGCCGATATCTACGCCTATCTGAAGGCGGCCGGGGAGGTTTCCCATCGCTATACCCTGGGATGCAATTACCGCTCGGTGCCGGGGCTGATTGCTGCGGTCAACACTCTCTTTTCAGCGCACCTGCGCCCTTTTGTGGTCGAAGGAATCGATTTTCACCCGGTAGGTGAGGGCACGCGGGAAAAGGCCGTTCTGGCCCTCGACGGGCAGCCCGATCCGACGCCCCTGCGGATCTGGCAGATCGGGCGCCGCGAGGAGGAGAAGACCATCAATATCAAACGGGTCGAATCCCTGTTGCCGGAGGCGGTCTCCAGCGAGATCGTGCGCCTGCTCGATCTGGCAGGTGAGGGCAGGCTCCGGATCGGCGAGCGGCCGCTGGCCCCGGGAGATATCGCTGTCCTGGTTCGTTCGAACCGGCAGGCCCGCCTGATGCAGCAGGCTCTGCAGTGCCGGCAGGTGCCGAGCGTTCTCTACGGCTCCGAAAGTCTGTTCGCAGCCCCGGAGGCGCAGCAGGTCTGGCGCCTGCTGGCCGCCATGGCCGACCCGGCGGACGAGGCGCGCCTGCGGGCGGCGCTGGCGACAGATGTCATGGGGATGTCGGGCGACGAGATCGCCGCATTGGCCAGAGACGAAGCGGAATGGGAGAGGTGGCTGGAAACATTCAGGGACTATCACGGCCTCTGGCGCCGCCAGGGGGTAATGACCATGAGCCGTATTCTGATGACCCGGGAGCAGGTACGGCCGCGGATGATCTCACTGACGGGTGGGGAGCGGCGCCTGACCAATCTGCTGCATTGCTTCGAAATCCTGCATCAGGCCGCTCTCGAACACCGGCTCGGTCCCGAGGGTCTGCTCAAGTGGTTCGGCATCCAGATTCACGAACAACCTGAGCGCGATGAATACCAGATCCGTCTCGAGACCGACGAGAATGCGGTGAAACTGGTCACGGTCCACAAGAG
>JAGXHK010000198.1 GCA_024636255.1 Desulfuromonadales bacterium
CAAAAGACGTGCTGTTAGAAATGGAAATGCTGTAATTTCCATTCGGGTCTGTTGCTGCGCTAATTTCAGGGAGAGAAGATTCTAAAGCCGCCTGAAACAGAAAAGGGGCAGCCGTCTGGCTGCCCCTTTTCTGTTTTTTTGTTCGCGACTGAACTTATTTAATTGCGGATTTTTTTCCGGCCGTAGAAACCAAGGCCAACCAGTCCGGCCCCGAGAAGCAACATAGTGCTGGGCTCAGGAATGGGGGTCTGCGTACCGCCGCCACCGCCGCCATCGCCGCCGGGATTTCTAATCGCATCTTTTGAAAACGGATTTATGTTCACCCAGTTACCGCTATTCCCCAGACCCGTGGTGACATCCACTAAGTCGAAGTGGAAAAACGTGTCGGGAGTTCCGGCAAATGCGAGTTCAAAATCGGCCCTCCAACCATCCACTTCCCCTTCGTCTTCTTGGACGTTGAACACAGAAAAACTGTTGTCGGAATCAATGGTGAAGTCGAAATAAGAATTCCAAGTGTCGAAAATGCTGTGTGGAGGGATATTGGGGTTTCCGTAAGTCCATGAATTCACAGGGTTTGGCGAAACTGTATCTGGGGCAAAAGACGTGCTGTTAGAAATGGAAATGCTGTAATTTCCATTCGGGTCTGTTGCTGCGCTAATTTCAGGGAGAGAAGAGTAAATTCTGAAGGTATCACCTAGCTGGATTCCTGTATTCCCGGTTTGATTGTGAATAAACGCTGATAGTGTGACAGGATTCCCTTGTGTCTCCCAGCTTTCATGCGTGCTGTTGTACTGCGCACCACTGTTCAGAGTTTGGTCAAAATAAAGCTGCAAATTAGGAATCGCCCAAGCAGGGGCATATGCCATTACGATAAACAGGGTAGTAAATAGAACTTTTTTCATTTTGTCCTCCCAGGCTCGAAAAGATCGAAAATGCGTGATTAATGCTTTAATTTATTGTATTACAAGCACCATGCCAAAAGATAACCACCTGTTTTCTCACGCAATATCCATCTTCGCGAATACGCATTGTCTCCCCTACCGACAGAAAAGTTGGGAAACCTTACACAAAACCGAAATGCAAAAAGGTTACTTGCCCGCTTTTCGATTCGGCGGGGCCATGAACTCCGGACCCACCGGTTCCTTCACCGTCTCGCGCAGAATCCGGTCGATCTCCTTTTTATCCTCATCCCCAATCGTCCAGCCCATCACCTTATTGACCGTCTCCACCTGCCGCGGGTGGCGCGCGCCCCAGAGGGCGATATCTACGCCCTGATCGAGGATCCAGCGCACGGCCAGATGTAGCACGTCGCTCTTGAAGCGCTCGCGGGCGAAGGTGTCAAGTTTTTCGACCGCCTCCAGATACTGGCTGTAGCGCGGCTGCTTGAACTTGGGATCGGCCTTGCGCAGATCGTCCCCTTCGAATTGCGTGTCGGGCCTCATCTTGCCGCTGAGCAGGCCGCGGCAGAGGGCGCCGTAAGTGAGCAGGGTGATCTCGTTTTCTTTGCAGTACGGCAGAATGTCCTCTTCGATTTCGCGCTCGAACAGGTTGTAGGGCGGCTGGCAGGCATTCAGGGGGGACTGCTTGCGGAAGGCCTCCATCTGCGCCGTGGAATAATTGCTCACGCCGATGGCGCGCACCTTGCCGTCGCGCAGCAGGCGCGACATGGCATCGGCGGTCTTTTCGAAGGGGACCTGGGGATCGGGCCAGTGCACCTGATAGAGATCGATGTAATCGGTTTGCAGTCGCTCGAGCGACTGTTCGATCTCCTTATTGATGCGCTCGGGCTCGGCGTTGCGGTAAACTTTGCCGTTCTCGGACCAATCGAGGGTCGCCTTGGTGGCAAGAAGAACCTTGTCGCGCCCGCCGCGGCGCCTGATCGCCTCGCCGACGATCTCTTCGGATTTGCCGAAACCGTAGACCGGGGCGGTGTCGATGAGAGTGATCCCCTGGTCGAGCGCCGCGTGAATGGTGCGGATCGACTCATCTTTCTCAGTGCCGCCCCACATCCAGCCGCCGATGGCCCAGGTGCCAAGGGCGATGCGCGACGCGTGCATATCTGTTCCGGCGATGCGGACTGTTTCCATAGAGCTGCCTCCTTGCTGGAATTTGGATATGGCTTGAAGTCTAGCAAGGATGGCGGGAGGAGCAAGGAGGACCAGCTTTTGGAGCCTGGATCAGGCGGGTTCGAGTCCCGAGAATTTGAGAAGCAGCTTTTTCGAGCCGGCGGTATTGAAGTAGACGATCACCTTCTGGTTATCGCCCCTGCCCTCGAGACGGCGCACGGTGCCGACCCCGAACTTGACGTGGCGCACGCGGGTGCCGATGCGCAGGCCCTCTTCAGGCTCGGGGACCGCGCGCACCTCATCTTCGAAGGGCTCCTCTTCCGTTTCGGGTTCGAGCGCAGACTCCGCCTGCGGCCTGGCTCCGGCGGGAAGCTGCTCAAAGATCGAGGCCAGGTTATGGCTGGAGTTGCTCTGCAGCTTTGGCGCAGGCGCGGGCTCCTGCTGGTCGAGCAGGTGGCGGGGGATATCGGTGAGAAACGGACTCGGCGGGTTGAACTGGTAGTCGCCGTAAATACGGCGGCGGCGCGCGTGAGTGAGATAGAGCTTGTCCATGGCGCGGGTCATGCCGACGTAGCAGAGGCGGCGCTCCTCTTCAAGCTCCTCCTCACCGTTCGAGGCGCGCCCGAGAGGGAACAGCCCCTCTTCCATGCCGGTCATAAAGACAACGGGAAACTCAAGCCCCTTGGCGGCGTGCAGGGTCATCAGGGTGATCCGGTCGAGGCGGGGGTCGTGAGCGTCGAGATCGGTAATCAGGGCGACCTGCTCGAGGTAGTCCTGCAACGTGGTCTCCTGACCGCGGTGCTCCTCCATGCCGGCAAGCAGCTGCTCGAGGTTCTGCATCCGTTCGCGCGCCTCGCGCCGGTCGCTTTCGACGATCGCATTCTGCGCGGTCTCGCGCAGGCTCGGCCCATAGCCGGTCTCCTCGATCAACTCGTTGGTGAATTCGGGATAGGGGGTCGCCTCCAGCCGCTTGCGAAACCCCTCCATCATCGCCACGAACTCGCCGACCCGTTTGGCTGCCGCACCCTTGAGGACGCCCCGCGCAAGAGCCAGAGAGCAGGCGGCGAGAAAGCCGCCGGCCTCCTCCTCGAAAACAGCAATGCGGGCGACGGTGGCATTGCCGATGCCGCGCGTCGGCGTGTTGATGATCCGCCGGGCCGAAACGGTATCGGCCGGGTTTGCCAGCACGCGCAGGTAGGCAAGAATATCCTTGACCTCCATGCGGGAGAAGAACTTGATGCCGCCGACCATGATATACGGAAGGCGCTCCTGCACCAGAGCCTCTTCGAGTGCGCGCGACTGAACGTTGGTCCGGTAGAAGACCGCAATATCGCGCAGGTGGCGGCCGCGCCCCTGCAGGCGCACGATTTCGCGGGCGACAAAGCGCGCCTCCTCGAGATCATCGGGCAGAGCTTCGAGGGTGATCCGCTCGCCGGAGGGATTCTCCGTCCAGAGCATCTTGCCGGTGCGCCCGACGTTGCGCGCCACCACCTCCCCGGCCGCATCGAGGATGTTCTGGCTCGAGCGATAATTCTGCTCGAGGCGGATGGCGGTGCAGCCGGGAAAATCGCGCTCGAAGCCGAGAATATTGCCTACTTCGGCGCCGCGCCAGCGATAGATCGATTGGTCGTCGTCGCCGACCACGCACAGATTGCGGCTTCCCTCGGAAAGCAGGCGGGTCAGGCGGTACTGCACCGCATTGGTGTCCTGAAACTCATCGACCATGACGTAGCGGCAGCGCTGGCGCCAGCGCTCGAGAACATCGGGATGCTCCTCGAGCAGGCGCAGCGCGTAGAGGATCAGATCGCCGAAGTCAAGAGCGTTGGCCTGCTGCAGACGCTTCTGATAAAGAGCGTAGACCCGGGCAAGCTGGTCCTGCCAGAATTCGCCCGTCTCGACATCTTCCGGGAAAAGTCCGCGGTTTTTGAATCCATCGATCGCCCCTGCCGCGGAGCGCGGCTTGAGGGTCTTCTCCGAGATCCCCAGCTCCTTGAGGCAGTCGCGCAGCATGCGCTCCTGGTCCTGATCGTCGTAGATCGTGAAGGCGGAGGTAAAGCCGAGCACACCGATATCGCGGCGCAGGATGCGCACGCAGGCGGAATGGAAGGTCGAGACCCAGGGCGCTTCGCTGCCGGCAAGCAGGCTTTCGATACGCTCGCGCATTTCGGCAGCCGCCTTGTTGGTAAAAGTCACCGCAAAAATCTGCCAGGGCGCAACGCCATGCTCGCGGATCAGCCAGGCGACCCGCTGGGTCAGTGTGCGGGTTTTGCCCGAGCCCGCTCCGGCCAGGATCAGCAGCGGCCCGTCGCCGTGCTGCACGGCCTGGCGCTGCATGGGGTTGAGTCCGGTGAGCAGATCAGTCTTCATCGCGGTCCTCTCCAAGCGAGCGGCTCATCAGCGCCCGGTTGTAGGCAGATACCATATCTCGCCGTGAAATGATGCCGACGAGTTTCGCGCCGCCTTCGCGCTCGACTACGGGCAATTGTTCGATATTGCGATAGCCGATCTTGCGCATGGCACGATCGAGGTTGTCCTGCGGAGTCACGGTGATGACATCCGTCGTGGCAAGCTCTTTGATGACCACCAGATCGAGCAGGTCCTTCTCGAAGACGGCGCCCATGAAGTCCTGCACCGAAATGATGCCGGTCAGATCCCCCTGCGTGTTGACCAGAGGGAAGTTGGTATGCCGGGTGCGGGCGATGAACTGCGCGAACTGGCCAAGCGTCATATTCTCGGGCAGCACTTCGGGCCGGCGCACCATCACATCCTCGACGGCGAGCGACTTCATGATGTTGCGCTCTTTGCCGGCCTCCAGGTCGATGCCGGCTTTTGAAAGCTCCACCGTATCGAGGCCATCCTTCTTGAAGCGCCGCGATATGGTCGTGCCGATAACGCAGGTGAGCATGATCGGCACGATGACCTGGTAGGAGGCGGTCATCTCGAAAAGAAGAAAGATAGCGGTCATGGGCGCGTGGGTCGCGGCCGAGAGAAAGGCCCCCATGCCGACCAGGGCATAGGTGCCGGGGGAGATCGCCATGGCGGGGAAAAGAAGAGCGAGCAGTTTGCCGAACGCACCGCCGGTGACGGCTCCGATATAGAGAGATGGGGCGAACAGGCCGCCCGGAAGCCCGCAGCCAAGAGTCACCGATGTGGCCAGAGCTTTCATCAGAATCAGCGCCATCAGCAGATACCAGAGCCCCTCGCCGTGCAGCACGCTCTCCATGAAGTGATAGCCGTTGCCGAAGACCTGGGGAAAGACGATGCCCATCAGCCCGACCAGGAGCCCGCCGAAAACCGGCTTGGCCAGCCGATGCATCTTCAGGTTGTCAAAGGCGTCCTTGATGCGGAAGTGGATATCGATAAAACCCGAGGCAAGCACCCCGATTATCATCCCCAGAAGGATGTAAAAGACCAGCTCCCAGGAATTGGCCAGGATATAGGGCGGCACGGCAAAAGCCGGAATATTGCCCAGCAATGCCCGGGAGACCACGGTGCTCATGCCGCTGGCAACGACGATGGAGGTAAAACTCGCGAGCTCGAACGAAGAGAGCAGCACGATCTCCTGGGCGAAAAAGACTCCGGCGATCGGTGCATTGAAGGTGGCCGCCACCCCGCCCGAGACGCCGCACGCCACCAGGACTTTGAGCCGATCGCCGCTGACCCGGAAGGCCTGCCCGAACTGACTGCCGATGGCGCCGCCGATCTGGGCGATCGGGCCTTCCTGCCCGGCCGAGCCGCCGGTACCAATGGTGATGGCCGAGGCCGCGCCGCGGGTGAAAATGGTGCGCAGGGGGATCTTCGCGCCGCGCAGGTTGACGTGTTCGAGAAAGCGGGGGAAGCCGTACTTGAGATCTTTGGCGAAAAAAATGCCGAAGGGGATCAGCAGAAGGCCCCCGATCACCGGGAAGATGAAGACCAGCAGCCGCCCCCAGCTCCATTCGTCGAAAGAGACGCCGAGATAATCAAGCCCCTGCTCGATGACAGCCCATTCGAAAAACTCGATGGTCATACGGAAGGCGTAGTTGCCCAGCCCCGAAAGCAGGCCGATGGCGACCGCCATGACCAGCATGAAAGTGTTCTCGCTGAGGCGGAAGCGGCTCATGACGGCCGTGCCGCTGCGGCGCAGCCAGCTGAACAGAGAAGATCTGAGAGTGTATCGCTGTTTCACGGATTGGTGCCCACGCACCGGCGATCGCAGCCGGCAGAAGATTGCTGTTCGGGGTGAAGGACCCTGCGAAAAAAGGCGAAAAAAAGGCAGCTGTCAATGCTATTTTCTTTCCGCGCCGAAAGCAACCCTTCTCTCGCGGATTTTTTCTTCCGGAAGCGGGGGCACATAACTGGGATGAAGACGCAGGAAAGTTACAGAAAGGAAACAGCCAGAGCCGCCCCCTCACGGGGGCAGCCCTGGCGGATAGTTGGGGCGGAATCCGGCTGGCGTCGAAACTCCGGGAACGCGTTCTGGTTCAGGCGGGGCGCCGCGGCGGGTTCTCGCTTTTCGGCTTCCCCAATATGCGATCGATGGAGAAGGCGCCGGCGCCGCGCAGCATCAATGCCAGGCACATGCCGATCGCGAGGATATGAAATTCAAACCCTTCGCCTGCCTTATTGCCCGACCAGTTCATGAAAAAGCCGTGCGGCCAGTGCACGGTGACGATGGCGCCGATCATGACGCAGCCGATTCCAAATGCGGCGATGCGCGTCAAGGCGCCGACGATCAGACCCAGAGAGCCGAAGAATTCGGCGATGATGACCAGCAGCGCAAGCGCGTAGGGAATTCCCATGTTTTCGGTAAAGTGCTGTATGGTCCCGGCAAATCCGTTGCCGCCGAACCACCCGAGCAGTTTCTGGGCGCCATGAGGAAAAATGACGATGCCGAGGGCGAGACGCACGATCAGCGCGCCGTACTCATTTTCGGTATAGAGGAGTCTGTTCATGATTCGCCTCCCGTTTGCTCCCTTGTGTCCGGGCCGCGTCTGCCCGAATAGCAGGAGATGATTTATGGGTCCCGGTCCGTGTTCGATATAAAGACATTACTGCCACCGGCTACCTTGTCAAACCTTCTTTTCTCCGCCTGGAAAACAACGACAGGGCCTCCCGCATAGCGGAAGACCCCGTCTCAACTCTCTCTGGATCGTCGAACGTGTATCTCAGAGCGGCCTTGGTCGGCAGACGTTCTCGTCTTTGTGAACCTGTGCTCCGCAGTTCTCGCAGACATAGTTCGGATCTTCGAACATCTTGTCGACCTCAGGGTTCCTCTCGGACGCCGTGAGCTGGCAGGCATGCAGCGCGCAATGCTCTTCGGGGTTTAAGCAGTCTTTGTCAGCCATTGAAGCACCTCCTCTATTTTCAGAAAGTCTAACGCAGGATCGTGCAGAGTCAACTCTCACTCTGTCGCGGACGCAGCGAAGCAGGGGTGCACAGACTTGTCCTTCCGCCGATTCCTTTTAGAATTGAATAGAGGTGAAAACCACCTTCGGCACCAGAATCTTCAATCCGAACCGAAGAGGCAAATCCAATGACATCTGATAGAGAAGATGAAGACCGGGTGACCCCGCTGATCAGGCGCTGCCTGCAGAGCCGCGAGGAGGCGGAGCGGCTGCTTTCGACTCTGATTACCGAGAACCGACGGGAGGTCGAACTTCCCGAAGGGACAATCCGATTGAACGAGGCCGAGCATGGCGAATTCGTCACGCGCTTCAGCGCTGAGGTCGAGCCGACGATCTGGACATCGAAGCGGGCGAAGATGTAATCCTCTTTCGTCGGCCCGGGTCTGCTACCGGTCGTCTGCCGGAAAACAGAGCGCATAGTCACTGCAGACCCCGCAATCGGGCGATTTGCACATGCTCCCCGCGGTCAGATCGCAGACCTGCCTGTAGAGAAAGCGCTTCCAGCGCATGTTTTGGTCATTGGCCACTGCCAGTGACGGCAGGTGGCGACAGATGGCCGCGGTGAGCTGCCTGCGTTCGAAAAAGCCCATGGCGACCCAGAGATGACCTGGGCGGGCGGCGCGGGCGGCAATGATGCG
>JAGXHK010000199.1 GCA_024636255.1 Desulfuromonadales bacterium
GTTCAGACTCATCCCGGCTTGAAACTGGATTCGATTCATTTTCACGGCATGCCTCCTTGAGGGAAATGCCATGAATTTAACGCCCCGCCGTGCCACAATATGTCAATTTTTGGCCGGCGGAAGATTCGTGCTAATCAGGTTTATTTTTGATAAGCGGCATCAAAATATTGCAGACGAATAATTGACCCATCCGGAGGGATTCGGGGAATCTGGGTCGAAAAGCGAGCCGTTTTCATCCCGCCCTTCTTTGAGGCATGGTTTGTGATCGTAGGATGGGCTTCTGCGAAAAACTCGCCGCTTGGATCGTAGATGAGGATATGAACCTTGCCGGGAAGATGGAACTCATGAAGCTTTTTGACCTTGCCGGCAACCACTAGAGTTTCCTTGTCGTGAAAAACCTCCGCCGTCGTGACCACGGAAACGGTGCCCGGTTCGATTTGTAGGGAATATTTTCCCGCATCAGCGAGATCCTGTCTTGCCGTGGTGCATCCCGCCAGCAACAGCAACCCCGAGAAAAGCGCAGCAAACCGATAAGGGATGTTCATAAAGGTTCTCCTCCTTCTCTGAAAAAGTCCATGACCTGGACAATGTCTTCGCAGCAATGTTGTTTTCGAGCCGCGAGCAAATTAGGCTTCAGTCGGCCGAGCCTCACCGTCGGTGTCCCAGTCCTAGACCGCGCGTTTCTGCAGAGCGCCAACCTTCACGCGCACGGATCCGAACCGCAGGTAAAGAGCGGGAACCACGATCATGTTCAGCACCGTCGAGGTCACAAGCCCAAAGAGTAGCACAATGGCCATAGGCGTCTGGATTTCGCTGCCGGGCTCGCCCCCGGCCAGGGCGAGGGGAATCAGGGCAAATCCGGCCGTGAGGGCGGTCATGAGGATCGGCACCAAACGCTCCATGGCGCCGCGCCGAACGGCCTCCTCGGGGTTGGCAACACCTTCCTGCTCGACCAGGTGGTGGATGTGGGAGATCATCATTACCCCGTTGCGCGTGGCGATGCCGAACAGGGAGATGAAGCCGATAATGGAGGCCACCGAAAGCACGCCGCCCGAGACGAAGACGCCGATCACCCCGCCCACCAGACCCAGGGGCAGGTTGAGCATGACCAGAAAGGCGTCCCGCGCCGAATTGAAGGCGACAAAGAGAAGCAAGAAGATGCCGACGACGACGGCGGCGCCGAGGATCATCAGGGTACGTGACGCCTCCGCGGCGCTTTCGAACTGACCGCCGTACTCGACATGGTAGCCGACGGGGAATTGGACCGAGGCGGCAACGGCACGGCGAATATCCTCCACCACCCCGCGCAGGTCCCGGCCTTCGCCGACATTGGCCATGACGACGATTTTGCGCTGCACGTTCTCGCGGCTGATATTGTGCGGACCCCTGTCCTTGCGAATGTCGGCCAAGGCGTGCAGCGGCACCATCGCCCCGTCGGCGGTGGTGATAAGGGTGTTGCGGATCGCATCCATGCTCTCAAGAACCTTCGGATCATAGCGCACCGTCAGGTCGAAGCTGGCCTGCTCTTCCAAGACCCGGGAGACGTCGTGGCCGTAGAAGGCGGTCTCGATCAATTCGGCCACCTGCTGCACCCGCAGGCCGTAGCGGGCGATGGCGCTACGGTCGAAATCAACGGAGAGAAAGGGAATTTCGGCCTGCTGCTCCATCGCCAGATCGACCACTCCGTTGACCTCGCGCATTACCGATTCGACCTGGGCAGCCAGGCGGCGCAGGTCGAAGAGATCTGAGCCGAAAATCTTGACGGCAATATTGGCGCGGGTGCCCGAGAGCATGTGATCGATGCGATGGGAAATGGGCTGACCGATGATGACGTTGGTCCCCGGCACCATCTCCATGTCGTGGCGCAGCGCCTTCAGAAAATCCTCCTTGCTGCGCTCACCCATTTTCAGGCTGACCTCGATTTCCGAGGCATGAATTCCGAGTGAGTGCTCATCGAGTTCGGCACGTCCCGTACGACGGGCGGTAGCGACGATTTCCGGCTGCTTGAGCAGGATCTCCTCCACCATGCGGGCGATGCGGTTCGATTCATCCAGCGAAGTGCCGGGCACAGTGGCTGCCATCACGGTGAGGCTGCCTTCGTTGAAGTCCGGCAGGAAGGACTGACCGGCGCCGCTCAGCGCGACCAGTGCCGCTACCAGGGCGGCGACGGCCACCCCTGTCACAACTTTCCAGTATTTCAGGGAAAAATCAAGAATCGGCCGGTAGAATTTCTTGCAGCCCCTGACCAGGCGCGTCTCCTGTGCGCCCCGGATCATCTTGGAGCGCGGCAGCAGCAAAAGGCTCAGTACCGGCGTGACGGTGATCGCCACAAGCAGGGAGGCTGCGAGGGAAACGATGTAGGCTAGCCCCAGCGGCTGCAGCAGGCGCCCTTCGACTCCGGTGAGGAAGAAGAGGGGGATAAAGACCAGTATGATGATCATGGTGGCGAAAACAATGGAGCCCTGAATCTCCCGGGTGGCCTCGTAGACCAGGGGCAGGGCCGGGCGTCTTTTCTCCTGCGGCAGTTCGGCGTTTCCCCGCAGCCGTCGCACCACGTTCTCAACGACGATGATGGCATCGTCGACAAGGGCGCCGATGGCGATGGCCATGCCGCCCAGGGTCATGGTGTTGAGGGTTATCCCCATCGCCTTCATGGTGAAGATCGCCGCCATCAGCGAGAGGGGAATGGCCAGCAGGGTGATCACGGTTGCCCGGAAACTGGCGAGAAACAGCGCGACAATCAGCACCACCAGCAGTGAGCCGTCACGCAGGGCCTCCAGGACGTTGTCGATGGATACCGAGATGAAATCGGCCTGTCGGAAAATGTGGCGGTCGATCTGCATCCCCTCCGGCAGGTTGGTCTGGATGTCGTCGAGCAGGCGGTCGAGATTCTGCGTTAACGCCAGGGTGTTGGCGTCGGGCTGCTTCTGGATCCCCAGAATCACCGCCGGTTTGCCGTTGTGGGAACCGGTCCCGCGTTTAGGGGCCGGACCGATTCGAACCACGGCCACATCCTCCACGAGAATCGGTACGCCTTCTCTGACCGTCAGGACGGTGTTGCCGATGTCTTCGGGCCGGTGCACCCGCCCCAGTCCCTGAATCAGGTATTCCTGCCCGCCTTCGGTGTAGAAGCCGGCCGAGGAGTTTTCGTTGGTGCCGCTCAGGGCCTCGACCACCTCCTGCATGGTGATGTTGTAGGAGGCGAGCTGGCCAGGGCGGACCAGGACCTGGAATTCCTTGGTGTCGCCGCCGAAGGGAATGACCTGCGCCACCCCGGCTACCCCGAGAAGGCGCTTGCGCAGCGTCCAGTCGGCCAGGGTCTTGAGCTCCATGGTGCTGTGTCGGTCGGATGCCAGCGCGATGAACATCACCTCGCCCATGATCGAGGTGATCGGCTGCATGACCGGGGAGCTGATTTCGGGCGGCAGGCTGCTGCGCACCATCTGCAGTTTTTCCGAGACGATCTGGCGCGCCTTGTAGATATCGGTCCCCCAGTCGAATTCGATCCACACAACCGAATAGCCGATTCCGGTGGAAGAGCGCACCCGGCGCACGCCGGCGGCCCCGTTGACCGCGGTCTCGATGGGATAGGTCACCAGCGTCTCCACCTCTTCCGGGGCCATGCCGTGCGCCTCGGTGACCACCGATACGGTGGGTGCGGTCAGATCTGGGAAGACGTCGACGGGCATGCGGGTCGCCTCATAGGTCCCCCAGAAAAGCAGTAACAGGGCGCCGAGAACGACGAAAAGTCGGTTTTTCAGGGACCAGGCGATGGTCTTGTCAATCATTCTGTCACCCCTTTAATGCGCATGACCGTGTCCGGCTTCCTGCGGGCCGGAAGCGGCCAATTGGACCAGATAGGAGCCTTGGGTCACCACCGATTCACCGGCGCTGAGACCGCTGAGGACTTCCACATACTCTCCGTCGCGGATGCCCAGGGTCAGTATGCGGCGCTCGAAGGTTTCGGGGTCCCGCTGCACGTAGGCCACCGCCTGACCGGCATTTTCCTCAATGGCCGCGACGGGGATGCCGATGGCTTCCCTTTCCTCGCCGATCAGGACGTGGGCGCGAACGAACATGCCGATGCGCAGCTGACCTTTGACATTGGGAAACTCGAATACCAGGGGAACGGTGCGTGAGCGGGGATCCACTTTGCTGCCCAGAGCGATCATGCGATCGCCCTTCTCCAGGTCGATCTCGAATGGCGCATCAAACCCCTCCGCCTCGAACCAGGCGCCGCGGGGATTGGTGAGGCGACCGATATCCGGCTCGGGAATGCGCGCCTCGAGGCGCAGGCGCTCGGTGTCGATGACGTGGAAAAGGGGAGCGCCCTCCTGCAAATAGGCTCCAGGTGTCACGAAGACGCCATCCAGCTTGCCGTTGATGGGGCTGGGCACGGTGATGGCAGCGGCCTCGGCATTGCTCCCGGGGCGGGCGCGGTACTGATTAAGGCGCCGCTTAGCCGCCTCCATTTCGGCCCGCGCCACCTTTTCCTCCTTCTGCGCCTCCGCGACTCGCCGGGCGGGAACGGCCTCGAGCTCCAGGAGCTCTTCGAGGCGTTTCAACTCCTGAACCGCCAACTGGTGGGTGGAACGGGCGCGGCTCAAAGCCAGCTCAAGCGAGGCCGGATCGACCTCGCCGCCGATGCGGGGAACGATTTTGAGCAGGGCCTGTCCCTTTTGGACATGATCGCCAAAGCGGGGGAAGGGCGCATCGGAGGGCGCGAGATAACCCGAAACGGGCGCCACGACATGGGCCTCGCCGCCGCCGGTCGCTTTGAGAATTCCCGTAACTGCCAGGGAGGGCCGCATCTGCCGCTGTTGCGCTTCGGCGGTCGCGAAATCGACCTGGCGCTGCTGTTCGCGGGTAAAAGTGATCGTCGCTCCGGCGTGGTCTTCTTCGAACAGGCCGTCGAGTTCATCAAGACCGCCGAAAGCATCCCGATGCGCCATTCCCTCGTTGCCGTGGGCCTGTCCATCATCATGAGCATGCGCGTCACCATGACCATGTTCTTCGGCATGGCCGGACGTATTTTCAGTGGCGCCATGGTCATGCTCTTCGCCGTGGCCGCCATCCTCATGGGAATGACCGAAGTCGCACCCGGCCAGAAGGGCGAGGGCCAGCAAGGTGGCTGCAAATTTCAAGCTGCTCATTGAGTATTTCCTCCAGTAATCGAGACGAGTTCAATTTTGGCCATGCGCGCCTCGCGCATCAGCGACAGGGCCCGGGCCTTGTCTTCGAAGGCGCTGCGATAGGCATCAAGTATTTCCAGCACCCCGATTTCCCCAGCCTTATAAGCAGCTTCGGCGGTGGCGATCAGAGATCCGGACATCTTGTCACTCTGCGCCTCGAAGCTGTGAGCCTCTTTCGTCAGGTCAGATGACTGGCGCCATAACCCGCGGATCCGGCCTTCATTGTGTGCCTGCGCGAGGCGGTATCGACTGCGAATCAGGTCACCGTCGGCTCGGGCGCGCTGCCGCTCGGCGGCATCGCGGTCGAAAACGGGAATCGGGATGGAGGCGCCCAGCAACAATCCGCTACCGTCGCCCGAAGGGCTGTCGACGGTCTTGGCGCCGAGGCTAAGAGTGATTTCGGGTATCCACCAGCGCTCGCTAATACTCTCCTCGATGGCTAGGGCCTGTTGCCTCCGTTGCATGGCGGCGAGTCCGGGGGCCTCGGGGAGTTGTTGCAGTAACGTGTTCATGGTAGGGGGCTTCTGCGGCAGCAGGTTTCCCGAGAGGGCGCTCCAAGAGCGATCTCCCCCGATCAGGCCGTGAAGCTCTTCGCGTGAGCGTTCGTATTCGGCCTGAATCCGCTGCCGTTCCGCCTGGACGAAAGATCGCTCGCGCTGAAGCCGCCGCAAATCGTAGCCGGAGATGTCGCCGGCGGATTCGCGTTTGCGCATCACGTCCTCGATGGCGTCCATGCGCGCCAGCCAATCCGAGCGCGCGTCCTGGAGCCGCTGCAAGTAGAGGGTTTGGAAGAACTGGCGCCGAATGGTCGACGCGCGCTCCAGCAGCCATACTGAGTTTTCCAGGGTCGTCGCACCCAGGCGTTGCCTTGCAGCTTCGATCTCAAGTCCTCGTCGACCGGATACATCCACCTGCTGGGAGATGGAAAAAAAATTCTCGGACGTATCGCCATCCCCTTCGTCGCTGGTTTCACGGGCATAATCGAAGCTCGGATTCGGCCAGGTCCTGGCCGCGATCACCGCGCTCTCGGCTTTTGCGCGCGAGGCCTCCAGCATCTGCTGTGCTTCGGGGCGGTTCAACCCCCGGCGCACGGCCTCATCCTCTGTCAGTAGGGCCGCGTGCTGTTGGGCGTGGACGGCTTGTTTGGGGATGGTCAGAAGGCAAATCAATGTGACCAGGAAAAAGAAAAGCCGATTCATGATCGGTTTTTTGTCCCTTATTTCACGTATTTTTCCCATTCAATCGATCTCCTTCAATTTCTTGTGGTGACGGCAACACGAGAGAAGCGAACCTGCTGCCAGCAAAAAGACAAAAAACATATTTTTTATTCCAGGCTGCCTGCGCTATGAGCGGGATATGCGGCCAGCTATCCCAGCAGACTGCGCAGCAACCATTCGGTACCGTGGTGCAAGTGCTCCACATACACAAGCGCGGTCAGCACAGTGGCTAACGGCAGGGCCGGCAGCAATGGAATGAATTTATTCGGCGCGGTGTCTGCATCGAGCAGCGACTGCACTCTGGCAACGCTGTGATTGCTGAAAAAACAGGCCATCGCCGCCCCCTTTCCAGCCCCATGGGGCTGCATAAGCCGTTCTACGGCCAAAATGGTCTCAGCAACGCCAAGGCGGCTCCCGAGTGCGCGGGTCGCCACTTCGTCGCATGCCTGCTCGGTCGCCAAATTCATATCGAAAAGCAGGAGCCGGCGTGTGCGGGGAAGATGCAAGAGGGAAGCCGCCTCGGCAACATATCTCCGCAAGCCGTCCCGACGTCGAACATGCGCCTGCTCATGGGCGAGAACGACCTGAAGCTGTTCTTCGGCGAGTCCCTGCGTCAGAGCCGTCGAGATGTAGACCTGAGGCTGAAGCAATCCCGCAGAGAGGGCGAGAGGGCGGTTCGAAACCAGAAGTCGCGCCCCCGGAATCTGCTCCTGGCTGAGCGCCCGGAGGTTGCGCCGGAAGTGAATGCCACGGTAGAGGGCATAGGTTTGAAAAAGAAAAAACAGAGCGCAGCCGCCCAGAAGGGGCAGCGCGATGAATTCAGGCAAGGAGGCGCCCTCCGGCAGGGGCAGATGGATCTGCGAGAGATGGGAGCCGCAGGACGGATGATTATCGCAATGACCCCCGTGTGAGATACCTAGCGGAGAATAAGGAATAAGAAGCAAAGGGCTCAGGAAGGCCCCCACCGCCATGGGGGCGACGGACCAGCCCCACAGCTGTCTCTTATACACATCTGACGCTGCCGACGA
>JAGXHK010000200.1 GCA_024636255.1 Desulfuromonadales bacterium
CCAGTTGCACAATACGCTGACCGGACGCAAAGGCAAGGCGCCGTTTGAACGAGGAGGCGGCGGGAGTGGTGCCGCACTGCATCAGACTCATCCCCATGGTCTCGGTAAGAATCGCCATGGTGTTGGCTGTAAACAACCCCTGGCAGGAGCCGGCGCCGGGACAGGCCTTATCCTCGCAAACCTGAAGCTGTTGCTCATCGATGACGCCAGCCTTGTATTGGGCCATCGCCTCGAACGTATCGGTGACGAAGGAGAAGCGCTTCCCCTCGCGCCCGCGGCCGGTCATCATCGGACCGGCAGTGACCACGATGCATGGTATGTCAAGGCGGGCCGCCGCCATGAGCATACCGGGCGTGATTTTGTCGCAATTTGTGAGCAGGACAAGCCCATCGAGGCGATGGGCTTCCGCAACCGATTCAATCATATCGGCGATCAACTCGCGCGTGGGAAGGGAGTAATGCATTCCGCGGTGGCCCATCGCAATACCGTCACAGACTCCCGGAATCCCGAAGATGAAGGAGAAGCCCCCGCCGGTATGAATCCCGCGTTCGATGAATCTCTCGAGATCGCGCATGCCGATGTGGCCGGGAATCAGATCCGTGAAGCTGCTGGCGATACCGATAAATGGCTTGTCCATCTGGTCGCCGGGCACGCCCGTGCCTTTGAGCAAGGCGCGCTGAGGTGTCCGTTCAAATCCCTGAGTAATAGCGTCGCTGCGTTTGGCTGTCATGCCCGCTGATATCCCTTCCCTCGATCGTTGTCAATTCTTAGCCGATTAAATAAGGCAGGGTTCGCAAAAACCCCTGCCGTACGAAACCCGCTTCAGGCGAAACTTCTTTGAAGTCTTTTCAAACAGAAGATGATACTGCAAAGGGTTCAGGCATAAAACCTAAACCCTTGATTCACCCGGCATCAGAGAGGCGGAAGATGATTTGCGTAAGATGTATTTCATTTCATCCTTACCGGCCAGCTTGATCTTCTGAATTTTCCGTCGTTTCAACTCCAGCTCTGGCGTCAGGTATCTGTATCGCTCAAAATCCTTGAGTTCTTTTTCCAGGAGTTGATGCTCTTCGTACAGCATTCGGAACCTGGGATTTTGGTTGAACAGATGCTCGACCACCGCCGGATCCATGTTCTCCATGGCAAGCCTCCTCGACTCTTAGAGGGTTGAAAGAGTGCGGAAAAACACAATTTTAAAAATATAAGATAGGCCCGGCCTTGTCAACCGGCAATCCCCCCCTCTGCAGCTCTGGCACTCCAGGCAATCTCGGCCTCGGAGGGCCTCACGTAGGCCGGCGCAAGACGCTCAAGGGAGACGGTCTGGCCACCCTGGTAGCGCTCATGAGCGAGAGCGCACGCCAGAGAGGCGCGCGGCAGACTCAAAGAACGGGGGATCAAGTGAGCCCGATCCCCCATGCGCGCGATGAGTAAAGTCCGATAGGCCCATGCCCCCTCGCCGAGAAAAATGATATCGCCATCGAGGCTCTCCAGCAGGCGGTCGGGCGCCAGTACGGCATCCGCGCGCAGCGGTTCGGCCCCCCCCGCCTGCCAGTGATAAAGTCCGGCGTACACTTCTTTTTTGCGCGCATCGAAAAGCGGGCAGATCAGGTGCGGCGCCAAGGGGACATTCATCGCCAGAATCTGCAGGGAGGAAATACCGATCACCGGTTTGCCGGTCGCCATCGCCAGCCCCTTAATGGTCGCGATGCCGACGCGAAGTCCGGTAAACGAGCCCGGGCCGAGAGCGGTCGCGAAAGCGTCGATCTCTTTCAGCGAGACCCCTGTATCGGAGAGCAGCTGGGAGACGAGCAAGAGCAGCCGCTCGCTGTGGGTATTGCGGACATTGAGAAGGATCTCTCCCAGCACCTCCCGGTCGCGGCTCACCGCCACACTGCCGGTACGCGTGGATGTATCTATAGCCAGAATCGTCTCGCTCATTTGTGGGTCACCCTACCAGCAGCCGGGCAATGTCGTTATAAAATGCCAGAATCATCAGCAGCACGAGCAGGATCAACCCGATCTGCTGGGCAATTTCACGGGTGCGCATGGACAATGGGCGGCGGAAGATGATCTCGAACAGGTTAAAGATGATATGTCCCCCGTCAAGAATCGGGATCGGCAACAGGTTGAGAATACCGAGCTGGATACTCAAAAAAGCCAGGACCGAAAGAATACTCGAGACATCGGTCTGAGCAGCCTGCCCCGCCACCTGCACGACCGTGATCGGACCACCGATATTTTTCGTGGAGACGTTTCCTGAAAAGAGCTTCTGAATGAAGACCACGGTCAGTTCGATCAGGTCAAAAGCACGCTGTGAACCGGCCTGCAGCGCCTCAACCGGGCCGAAACGCTTGGTAATCAACTCCTGGGCAGGGGCAATTCCGATCAGGTAATCACCACCTTGCTCCTGAGCCTCGGGCTCGATTGTATATTCATGACTCTGCCCGTCGCGTTCGACCGTGACCGCTGTAGACTCTCCCTCGGTTTTCTGAATGGCCCGGCGCAACTCATACCATGAATCGATTGACTCCCCGCCGACAGAGACGATCAGGTCCCCTTCCTGCAATCCGGATTCGGCCGCCGGCATGCCTGCTGCCAGGGAACCGATGCGCGCAGTCTGTTCGGGGAAAAGTCCGAGGGCTTGCAGCTCGAGATCGCTTTTGTCCGCAGGAAGTACTATTTGGCGAGCCCCCTCGGAACCTTCAACCGTAAATCTCAGCGGTGAGCCGGCAAATGAGATCAGTTTTTTCCCGGCCTCGTTCCAGCTCTCGACTTCGACCCCGTTGATGGTTTCGATGCAGTCGCCATCCTCAAAGCCCGCCTCAGCAGCGGCCGACTCGGGCTGGACATAACCGATACACGGCTTTTCGTCCCAGTATGACGGAAGATTGACGCCCACCATGAAGGCGATCGGCAGAATGATAAAAGGAAGAATCAGGTTCATGGCCGGTCCGGCCGCCACGATGGCCATCCGTCGTCCTGGAGGCTTGTCCGCGTAGGAGCGCGCTTTGTCCTCAGGGGAGAGCTCTGTTTTCTCTCCATCCGCCCCGCCCCCTTCGCCAAGCATCTGTACATACCCGCCTAACGGGACAGCGCAGATCATGTACTCGGTCTCTCCCCAGGTACGCGATACCAGGCGCGGACCGAATCCGAGGGAAAATTTAAGAACTTTGACCCCCATCAATTTGGCCACGCAGAAATGGCCCAGCTCGTGAACGAAAACAAGGATGCCGAGCATGATAATCCCGGCAATGACAGTCAGCATATATCCTCCGGATCAGCGTATCGATTGAATGATCTGGGTCGCCTTCTGGCGCCCCCAGAGATCGGCGCGCAGCACATCATCGACCTGCTCGAGATGGTTTGCCTCGTGCTCATCGAGAGCGGCTTGAATGACCTGGGCGATATTCACAAAACTGATCTGCCCGGTGAGAAACGCCTCGACGGCCACTTCATTGGCGGCATTCAGAACAGCCGGCACCGTTCCTCCTGCCTCCAGGGCCTGATAGGCAAGACCCAGGCAGGGGAATTTATGACCATCCGGCTCTTCGAACGTCAAGCGCCCGACGCTGCACAAATCAAGCGAGGGAGCATCGAGCGCAATACGCTCGGGATAAGAAAGCGCATAGGCGATGGGGGTGCGCATATCGGGAAGGCCGAGCTGGGCAATGAGCGAACCATCGATGTATTCGACCATCGAATGCACGATGCTTTGCGGATGAATGTGAACTGCAATTCTGCTGCTGGGCAAGTCAAAGAGCCAGCACGCTTCGATAACCTCGAGCCCCTTGTTCATCATCGTTGCCGAATCGATGCTGATTTTGCGCCCCATGCTCCAATTCGGATGTTTAAGTGCATCGGCGGGTGTGACATGGGACATCTGTGCCAGGGATTTTTCTCGAAAAGGCCCCCCGGAGGCTGTCAAAATGAGTCGCCGGACATCGCGCTTACGATGCCCCTCGAGACTCTGGAAAATAGCCGAATGCTCGCTGTCGACGGGAAAAAGCTGCACGCCGCGCTCGGCGACCTTACGCATCACCAGGGGCCCGGCAGTCACCAGTGTTTCTTTATTGGCAAGTGCGATATCCTTGCCGGCCTCAATGGCCGCCAGGGTGGGAACCAGGCCTGCCGCCCCGACGATGGCCGAAACCACCATGTGAACATCCGGGTGACAGGCGCAATCAATCAACCCGGTCACCGATGAGAAAATTTCAAGCTTTTGTCCCGGGAAGCGCTCACGCAGATCGCGGGCCTGAGTTTCGGAAATCACCGCGACGATCTGAGGCCGGAAGCGCTCGATCTGTTGTGCAAGCCGCTCGATATTATTACCGGCAGTCAATGCAACCACACGGTAGCGATCGGGATGCGCCGCAACAATGTCCAGAGTGCTCGTTCCGATAGAACCGGTCGAGCCGAGAATTGCGAGGTTTTTCATAAATCAGCCAGCCGGAAATAAAAACGCATAATAATAGGCAGGCGGGAAAACAAAGAGCAGGCTGTCGAGCCGATCCAGTATTCCACCATGCCCGGGAATAAGAGCTCCCGAGTCCTTGACCTCGAAGCTGCGCTTAAGCATCGACTCGAAAAGATCGCCGACTTGCGCAAGCGGGCCGAGAAGCAGCCCGAGTACCAGGCATTCGAGCAGCCCCAGTCCAGGCATGAACCAGAATTTAGCCACCACGGCTCCGCACACGGCGCCGGCCAATCCGCCGATCGCCCCTTCGATACTCTTATTTGGGCTGATCGCGGGGTAGAGTTTCCGCTTGCCCAGAGCCTTGCCGCTGAAGTAGGCCAGGGTGTCGCTGGCCATGGTCACAAGCAGGACCAGATAGATCCACTCCCGTCCCTGGGGCAGTTCGCGCAGAAACACAAGATGGGCAAGCAGCCCGCCAACGTAGAAAAAACCAAAGAATACATAGGCATTATGCTTTACAACCGTTTCCAGATTATGGAAGCGGAAAAGAAACCAGATCGCGAAGGCAAGAAATAGACCTGTCATTCCGCCGAAGGCCAGCAAGAATTCATGCCGACAGAGCAAAATGAGAAACAGCACCCCCCCGGCAGTTGCCAATTGGCGTTCTCGTCGGCGTCCCTCGGGAAGCGCCATGCGAAAAAACTCCCAGAATCCGATTGCGCCGACTGTCCAGATCAGCACCTGGAAAAGAAGGGGGCTGGCGAACCAGATAAAAAGAATCAGCAAAGGCAGGGCGACAAGTCCCGTCAGAATGCGCTCTTTAATGACGCTCCTCCCGGTTCGAAAGCTTTTCCCTCTGGGCCTGAGCGCCTGTCAACCCGAACCGGCGCTCACGCCGACTGAATTCTTCCAGCGCCCGATGAAGATCTTCCCTCCCAAAATCGGGCCATAGGGTTTCCGTGAAATAAAGCTCGGCATACGCCAGCTGCCAGAGGAGAAAGTTACTGATGCGCGTTTCGCCGCTGGTACGGATCAACAGATCGGGATCAGGCAGCCCGGCGGTATCAAGGTGGCGCGAAAAGACCTCATCGTCGAGCTCTTCAACGGAGAGACGCTGGTCGCGAATTTCGAGACAAATACGGCGCACGGCACGCAGAACCTCGTCCCGGGAACCATAGGAAAGCGCAAGATTCAGCGTCATGCGTTGATTGCCTTCGGTGGCCGATCGGGTCTGCTCCAGTATCGAGCGCACACCAGCCGGCAAGCGGGCGGCATCGCCGATCACATTGAGGCGGATGTTCTCCTTGAGCATGGTCTGGAGTTCGCTGCGCAGGTAGAGGGTCAGGAGTTCCATCAGGGAGCGCACTTCCTCCTGCGGGCGCTTCCAGTTTTCAAAACTGAAGGCATACAGAGTCAGATAGGGAATCCCCAGTTTACTGCATTCGCGTACGATCTCCTGGACGACCTTGACCCCCTGTTGATGTCCCGCGATGCGGGGCAGGGAGCGCTGCTCGGCCCAGCGGCCATTGCCGTCCATAATGATGGCCAGGTGGCGGGGGATTTTCATAGCAAGCTTTTAAGTCCTTGGACCGACCTTTAAAGACAAGTTTAGCAAACTAGCATGAAAAGGATGGTTCGACAAGTTTGGGAATACATCAAGGGAGGGAAAAAGGGGCGCCGGAAGGCGCCCCTCAATTGCTATCAGTCAGCGGCGATAGCATCCACCGGACAGCTGTCCAAGCAGGCCTCGCACCCTGTGCAGTCGTCGTTGACGGAGTACAGGTCGCCGGACTCGACAATAGCGCCGACCGGACAAGCGTCTACGCAGGTCCCACAGGAAATGCATTCCTCAGTGATGTGTACAGACATAGATTCTCTCCTTTTCAGGCAAGACGGACAGCGAAGGACCGACTAGATTTCCATGACCTCTGCGTCCTTGGTCGCGACCAGTTCATCCACTTTTTTCACGTACTGGTCAGTGAACTCCTGAACCTCTTTTTCGGCGCGCTTGAGCTCGTCCTCAGAAATTTCTTTCTCCTTTTCGAGCTTCTTCAAATTATCGTTGGCTTCGCGCCTGGCATTGCGAATGGCGATTTTAGCTTCCTCCCCCATACGCTTGATTACCTTGCCCATCTCTTTGCGCCGCTCTTCAGTCAGAGGAGGAATGGCGATGCGCACGACATTGCCATCGGAAGAAGGGTTGAGGCCCAGATCAGACTTCAGAATGGCCTTTTCGATTTCGGGAATCAGATTTTTCTCCCAAGGTTGGATTATGATCATCCGTGACTCGGGTACTGTAATCGTCCCGACCTGATTCAGAGGCGTCGGGGTGCCGTAGTAATCGAGTTTTACGTCATCGAGAAGCGAGGTGGAAGCACGTCCGGTGCGCACCCTGGAAAAATCACGCTTAAGCGCCTCAATGGACTTGTCCATACTGGTACGCGCATCTTTCAGAGTATCTTTAATCATGGTATATCACCCTCCTTTGACGATCGTGCCGATTTCTTCGCCAAAAATCGCCTTCTGGATATTGCCGCGCCTTGTCAGGTCAAAGACCATGATCGGCAAATCGTTGTCCATGCAGAGAGATGTCGCGGTGGCGTCCATGACCTGCAACCCCTTTTGCAGCACCTCGATATAGGTCAGGCTCGAATATCTGACGGCGTCTTTATCCTTGGCCGGATCGGCGCTGTAGACCCCATCGACCTTGGTGCCCTTAAGAATGATATCGGCGCCGATCTCCATCGCCCTCAGACTGGCCGCCGTATCGGTCGTGAAATAAGGATTTCCGGTTCCGGCGGCAAAAATGACGACCCGCTGTTTTTCAAGGTGCCGGATGGCCCGGCGCCGGATGTAAGGTTCGGCCACCTCGCGCATTTCAATCGCTGAGAGCACCCGGGTCTTGACGCCGTTATTCTCGAGAGCATCCTGCATGGCGAGGCTGTTCATTACCGTGGCCAGCATCCCCATATAGTCGGCGCTGGCCCGGTCCATCCCCTTGGAAGCGGCGGCTACACCCCGAAAGATGTTACCGCCGCCGATAACCAGGGCAATCTCGACGCCGCAGTCCAGGACCTCTCGAACCTCAGAGGCAATGCCGACGATAACTTCGGGATCGATGCCGTAACCCTGCTTGCCGGCAAGCGCCTCGCCGCTGAGCTTGAGCAATATTCTTCGGTATTTCGGTTCCGGAGCCGGCATGATTCTTCCTTTGAACTGGAGTTTACTTGGTAAGAGCGGCAACCTCGGAAGCGAAATCGTCGGCCTTCTTTTCCAGACCTTCACCGAGCTGATAGCGTGCAAATCCAGTCAGCTGAACATCACCGCCCACCTCTTTACCGACATTTTTGAGCACCTGATTTATCTTCTGATCAGGGTCAATGACGAAAGCCTGCTCGAGCAGGCAGATTTCGCCGAAAAATTTATTGAGTTGTCCCTCGACGATCTTGGGAATAATATTTTCAGGCTTGCCGCTCTCCTTGGCCTTGCTTGCCATGATATCCTTTTCGCGCTCAAGGATATCGGCCGGGACATCTTCGTGCTTCAGGTACAGGGGATTGGCCGCGGCGATGTGCATGGCCATCTGCCGAGCCAGGGCCTGGACCTGCTCGTTGTCACCCTTCTCAGAGGTCAGCTCGACAAGGACTCCGATTTTCCCTCCGGCGTGGACATAGGAGGCGACAACTCCGTCAGTCACTTCGAAGCGCTCGAATCGGCGGATATTCATGTTCTCCCCGATGGTGGCGACCTGGTGAGTCAACTCCTCGGCGACGCTGCGTCCGGAGCCCGGATAATCAAGGCCGTGCAGCGCTTCAAGGCTGGAAGGTGATTTCTCGAGGACCACTTCGCAGATGCCGCCGGCGAAATTCTGGAAACCTTCATTTTTCGCAACGAAGTCGGTTTCGGCATTCACCTCGACAAGGGCGCCGCGCCGGCCTTCCCCGCAGGCGACAACCGAACCTTCAGCGGCGACCCGGCCGGATTTCTTGGCAGCGGCCGAAAGCCCTTTCTTGCGCAGGATATCGACGGCTTCTTCCATGTTCCCACCGGCCTCGTTCAGGGCCTTTTTGCAATCCATCATGCCGGCGCCGGTTTTGTTGCGCAATTCCGCAACCATGGCAGCTGTAACGCTCACAGTCTTTCCTCCTTGAGTTTTTTAATTTATTTGTCGTTGTTCGGGCGGAAAAAAGGCGGTCTCTATGCGAAACCGCCCCTTCCCACGCGTACAGCGAAATTTATGCCTCTGCGGCAGGCGCCTCGGCTTTTTCGCTCTGTTCGATCACCGCTTCCTCTTCGGCCCCGGCAGCTTCGCCGCCCTCGGCTTCGCTGCGAAGCTCCTGCTCGCGGGCAACGCTGCCTTCGTTGCAGGCATCCGCCATGCGCGAGGCGAACAGACGAATAGCGCGAATGGCATCGTCATTTCCGGGGATGATGTAATCGATGTCATCAGGGTCACAGTTGGTATCGACCACCCCGACGATCGGAACACCAAGTTTGCGTGCTTCCTTGACGGCAATCTGTTCCTTTTTGGGGTCGATGACAAAGATGGCGCCGGGAAGTTTTGTCATCCCCTTAATGCCGCCCAGACTTCTTTCGAGCTTTTCACGCTCGCGCTCGAGTTCGAGGGCTTCTTTCTTGGTCAACAGCTCATAGGTGCCGTCTTCGGCCATCGTTTCGATCTTCTTGAGACGATCGATGCTTCCCTTGATGGTCACGAAGTTGGTGAGCATGCCGCCGAGCCAGCGGTTGTTCACAAAATACTGGCCGCAACGCTCGGCCTCTTCCTTAACCGCGTCCTGAGCCTGCTTCTTGGTTCCGACAAAAAGAACCTTTTCGCCGTTTTTCACGGTTTCAGAAAGAAATTTCTGCGCGACCCTGAAGTAACGGACCGTCTTCTGCAGGTCAATGATGTAAATGCCGTTACGCGCCCCGAAGATATAGGGCTTCATTTTCGGATTCCAGCGACGGGTCTGATGCCCGAAATGCACGCCGGCTTCGAGTAACTGCTTCATGGTGATCTGTGCCATTTTTTTCTCCTCGCGTGGTTGGTTTTCCTCCACCTCTGTCATCTCCGACGGAACCCGGATTTTGCGACGCCGGGCACCACCGACCGGATCAAGAGGCGTGTGGTTTAGAATAACTTCGAGTCTATAACATGCTGTCCCAAAACATGGCAAGTGGAAAATCCTTTTCCGTATTTACAACGCCTGCCGACTCGACTAATATGGCGCGCTATGCCCATTGCCCGCAGACATCGCTATCTTCTTCGGGAGACGCTCATTCCCACCGGCCTGGGCCTGATCATCTTCACGTTCGTTCTGCTGATGGGCCGGATGCTAAAACTGGTCGAACTCGTCGTCACCAAAGGGGTTCCGATCCGTGAAGTCTTCCAGATGTTTCTCTATCTGCTACCGTCATTTCTCGTTCTGACCCTCCCGCTTGCTTTCCTGCTCGGCATTCTGCTCGGCTTCGGGCGGCTGTCGGCAGACAGCGAAATCGTCGCCCTGAAATCATCGGGCGTCAGCCTCTACGACATGGCTCGACCGGTCTTCGTCCTGGCTCTTGCGATCAGTCTGGCAACCGGGCTGCTCACTCTCTATGCACAACCGCTGAGCAAATCCGCTTTTAAACGCCAGGTCTTCGAAATCGCGCGGAATCGAGCGACCATCGGCATCCAGCCGCGCATTTTCAATGACGAGTTCGCCGGCCTGGTTCTTTATGCCGACCGCATCGATGAGAGCACCGGACGCATGGAGGGATTGTTCATCTCCGACCAGCGGCAGGGGCAGGAGCCCGCCATCATCGTGGCGCGCAGCGGGCGCACCATCCCCGACACCGAGAGCCTCTCATTGTTCCTGCGGCTGCAGGATGGCGCCATTCACCGCAGCGAAAAACGCTCCGCCGACGACATCTACCAGACGATTGAATTTGCCACCTACGACATTCAACTCGATCTGGGCGCCCAACTTCAGGGTGAAAGAG
>JAGXHK010000201.1 GCA_024636255.1 Desulfuromonadales bacterium
AGCCCGAACCGGCTATCAGGTTGCCCATGGCCACCGATGCCCGAGCACCGAGGGTGTCAGCCAGAACGCCGGCCGGGATCTGCATAAGGGTATAAATATAGAAATACATGGCCGCCAGCGATCCCAGGGCCGCCCCGGTGGTGCCAAAGCTGCGCATGAGATCGTTGGCGACCACGGCGGGCGCCATGCGATGAAAGAAAACCAGCATGTAGGCCAAAATAAGAATGCCGAAAATGCCCCAGCGGGCCACCAGAAAACGCGAGGGGTTGTGTGCGGCAACGGTTTGGGTGCGACTCAGCATGGCCTGTTTCTCCTTCTCGGAAAAAATCGGCGATGGCAGGCCGCTGGGTCTTTGACAACTTGACGGTGCGCCATCGCCGACGGGTCTTGCGGCATCTTATATGCAGGCTGCCCGCTTTTTCGGCATCAGTCCAAGGTGAACTCCCAGGCGCACCAGAAATTATCCGGGTGCTCATCGGGCGGACAGGCAATGCAACGGGTGCTGATCCGCGGATCGACCATGCGCGCGAATTCGGAATATTCGACAATACCGATGGACCTGCACGGAAAATCCGGCAGGTTCTTGCGTTTGCGCGCCACCTGGACGCGGCATTCCACCATGCGAAACACCGCGCGGGTCGCTGATACTTCAATCGCTTCCTGGAGGTTGAGCCGCGCATAGAGCCGGTGCTTGAGGCACTCGACCAGCGCTGGGATGCCGCCCCCCTGGGGGATGCCGAGGCGCGACATGATCCGCTGCGCCTCGATGACGGTGAAACGGCGCCAGGCCTCGCGGTCCGCGTCCATGGCCGCATCGATGCCGTGGGTCGCTTCGATGGCCTGAAACCACAGGCCATCGTGAGCCAGCCAGTTCTTGGCATCATCAATGATGATTTTGATCAGATCCTCTTTGTCCAGGTGGCTGAGCAGCTTGATTCCCTCATCGAGCGGAGCGGCTTTGGGCTCGGTGACCTGACTTACACCTGAGTTCGCTAACACATCGTCCTCCTTTGGCAAGAAAAAAGCCCCGGACAGAAGCCGAACACTTCTGTCCGGGATGGTCTCAGGCCCCGCCCATGCGAGGTCCCAAGCCAATAGCGCCAGCCATGACGGATAGTGTCCCGTGCGGCTAATTCCCTCTTCTAATTCTGGCCCTTTTGGCCGCTGTCGGCGCACCTTGCCAGCGACCAAAATGACTCAGAATTCATTGATGTTACTAACCGCACGGCACTAGATGCGATGCATGGCTTTGGCAGCTGAGCGCAGTTCGTCGCGAAAATCGGGATGGGCGATTTCGATCAGTGCCAACGCCCGGTCGCGGGCGGTTTTGCCGCGCAGTTTTGCAACGCCGAATTCCGTGACGACGTGATCCACGTCGTTCTTGTTGGTCGTGACGACGGCGCCCGGCTGAAGCGTGGGAACAATTTTGGAGACCGTGCCTGCTTTGGCCGTCGATCCCAGGGTGATGAAACTCTGGCCTCCCTTGGAGATGTTCGCGCCGCGCACGAAGTCGGCCTGCCCCCCGGTGCCGCTCCAATGCATGGTGCCGATGCTTTCCGAGGCGCACTGACCGAGCAGATCGACCTCGATGGTGGCGTTGATGGACACCATATTTTCATTCTGGCCGATCACGTAGGGATCATTGGTGTAATCGACCGGGTGCATCTCGATCATCGGATTCTCGTTCATGAACTCGTAGAGACGTCGGGTCCCCAGCGCAAAGGTTCCGATCGTTTTGCCGCGATGGATCGTCTTTTGCGCATTGTTTACCGCGCCGCTGACCATCAGATCCACCATGCCGTCGGTGATCATCTCGGTATGAATGCCCAGGTCCTTTTTGTTCAAAAGAGCTTTGCATACCGCGTTGGGAATACCGCCGATGCCAAGCTGCAGCGTCGAGCCATCCTTGATCAACGCGGCGATATGGCCGCCGATGGCTTCCTCGACCGCGGTGATCAGCGGGATCGCGAGCTCGACCAGAGGCTCGGAGCACTCGATGATGTGATCGATCTGCGAAATATGGATATGGCAGTTGCCATGGGTGCGCGGAGCGCTCGGGTTGACCTGGACGATGACGTTTTTTGCCTTTTTCAGCGCTTCCATGGTGTAGGCGACGGACAGCGAGCAGGTAAAATAGCCATGCTCGTCCATGGGGGAAACCACCGTGCCGAGCACGTCGATCGGCCAGTAGTCGCGCAGCAGTTTTGGCACCTCGTGAAAATAGTTGGGCACGAAATCTGCCCAGCCGGCCTGCACGCCCTTGCGTGAGACACCGCTGGTGAACCAGGAATTGACGCGGATATGCGGCCGCGCTTCGGGCGTGAAATAGGCCGGATTCAGATGATGCTGCTGGTTGACCACGACGCCTTCAAGCTCGTGCATGCGCTCGGCCAGAGCCTGCACCAGCAGGGTCGGTTCGCCGGCGCAGATGGGGAAGCACAGGTGGTCGCCGGATTGCACGCTGGCCGCGGCTTCCGCCGGGGTACTCAGCTTCTGCTGATAGGTGGCGCTGAAATCAGGGGTGAAACGCTCTAGGTTGGCTGCTGTGTTCAACATGGCAAGACCTCTCTTTCTGATTTGAATGGTTAAATGCCTATCGTCCTGGACTGGCCTGTCGTTCGCCCCATGCCAGCGCCACTTTCGAGCCGGAAGGACGTCCCAGGTAGTCGCAGATGAACCGGCCGGCATCGATCAGGGCGTCCAGGTCGACCCCTGTGTCGATGCCCAGGCCTTCAAGCATGTACAGCACGTCTTCGCTGGCCACGTTGCCTGCGGCGCCCCTGGCATAAGGACAGCCGCCGAGCCCGCTCACAGAACTGTCAATGACCCTGACCCCTTGTTCGAGAACGGCAAGGATGTTGGCCAGGGCCTGGCCGTAGGTGTCGTGGAAGTGAACCGCGAGGTGCGCCAGTGGCACCCTGGCGGCGACGGCATCGATCATGCGCTGTGCCTCTGCCGGGGTGCCGATGCCGATGGTGTCACCCAGGGAAATCTCGTAGCAGCCAAGATCGAAGAGCTGCTGCGCCACCTCTGCGACGCGGGTCGGCGCGATCTCGCCCTCGTAGGGACACCCCAGCACGCAGGACAGGTAACCGCGCACTTTCAGACCGTGCTTTTCAGCGTTCCCGATGACTTCGGCAAAACGCGCCAGACTCTCGGCAACGGAACAATTGATGTTTTTCTGCGAGAAGGATTCAGAGGCCGCGCCGAACACGGCGATTTCCCGCGCGCCTGCGGCAACTGCGGCGGCCAGGCCTTTGAGGTTGGGCACCAGCACCGGATAGGAAACACCCTCGAGCCGCGTGAGCGCCGCCATAACCTCGCTCTGGTCGGCCATCTGCGGCACCCAGCGCGGCGAAACGAAACTGGTCGCCTCCACCGCTGCAAGGCCCGCCCGCGCCAAACGCTCGATCAGCTCGACCTTAATGGCCGCAGGAACGACCTGCGCCTCATTCTGCAGACCGTCACGCGGACCGACCTCGACGATTTTGACCTGCTTCGGCAATCTCACCTCAGACCTCCTCGGCGTCGAAGGCCAGCAGTTGCGATCCCTCGGCAACCAGGGCGCCGACGGAGAACATCAGCTCGGCGATCCGGCCATCGGTGGGAGCGCTGATGGTGTGCTCCATTTTCATGGCCTCAAGAATCATGAGGGGCGTTCCCTTCTTCACCTGTGCGCCCGATTCGACCATTACCGCCACGACTTTGCCCGGCATCGGCGCGGTGAGCGTTCCCCCGACCTCTTCCTGCTCGCCGGCATGGGCATAGGGATCCTGCAGAACCAGGCGATGCACGGCGCCCTGAGCCATAATGGTCAGATCCATGCCGTGACGCACCACGGTGGCCCGCAGCCGCTTTCCTCCAAGATCGGCAATCAGATCCCCCGTCGAGGTCAATTCGCCCCTGACCGGCAGCGATCCACCGGGCAGATCGAGCAGATAGCCGCCGGTTCGGAAATGAGCGGTGAGGCTGACCAGGTCCTCAGCATCCATAAAGGTCAGGAGTTGATGGTTATCGCAATTGAGCCGCCAGCCGCTCGCGCTGTGCCAGGGCGAATACGGATCGGCAGAGGCGCACGCCTGCGCCCTCGCCTCCTCGCCGCGTCGCAGCAGCACGTCCAGGCAGGCCAGCGCCAGAACCTGATCCGAGGCCGGGCCCGCCTCAGGAAGCAGGGCGTCGCGATAGCGCTCGATGAAGCTGGTATCGAGATCGCCCTGCGCGAACGCCTCATGCGCGGCGACCGCACCGAGAAAACTCAGATTGGTCGTGACCCCGACCACCTGATATTCGGCGAGTGCCTGGCGCAGACGGCGCAGGGCCGCGGGGCGGTCCGTATCCCAGACGATCAGTTTGGCGATCATCGGGTCGTAGTGCATGCTCACCGCGTCTCCCTGGCGAACACCGGTGTCGATGCGCACATGCACGTTTTCCGCCGGCGAGCGCAGATGGCGCAGGGTGCCGATGGAGGGAAGAAAATCCCTGTTCGGATCTTCGGCATAAATGCGCGCCTCAAAGGCATGTCCGCTGATCGCAAGGTCGGCCTGGCGGCAGGGCAGCGCTTCGCCGGCCGCAACCCGCAGCTGCCACTCCACCAGGTCGATCCCGGTGATCATTTCGGTCACGGGATGCTCGACCTGCAGGCGGGTGTTCATCTCCATAAAGTAGAAGGAGCCATCCTCATCGAGAAGAAACTCAACGGTCCCGGCCCCGGTATAACCGATCGCCTGTGCCGCGGCGACGGCCGCCTGCCCCATCTTCTCGCGCAGCTCGGGGTTCATGCCCGGCGCCGGTGCCTCTTCGAGGACCTTCTGATGGCGCCGCTGAATGGAGCAGTCGCGCTCGAACAGGTGCAGAACGCTGCCCCGGCTATCGCCGAAGACCTGTATTTCCACGTGACGCGGCTTGGTCAGATAGCGCTCGAGAAGCACCCGGTCGTCGCCGAAGGCATTGGCCGCCTCGCGTTTGGCCGCGGCAAGAGCTGCGGCAAACTCTTCGGCGGCGCGCACAACGCGCATCCCCTTGCCGCCGCCGCCTGCGCTGGCTTTGATCAGCAGCGGATAGCCCGTTTTTTCGGCCTCCTGCGCCAGGCGTGCGTCATCCTGGTCTTCCTCGTGATAACCCGGGACCAGAGGAACCCCGGCCTGCTCCATGATTTTTTTGGCCGCGCTTTTCGACCCCATGGCGGTAATGGCCGCCACCGGTGGACCGATAAAACTGATCCCGGCCGCGCCGCACGCCTCTGCGAATGCGGCGTTTTCAGAAAGAAATCCGTAGCCGGGATGGATTGCATCGGCGCCGCTGCGGCGTGCGGCATCCAGAATAAGTTCGGCACGCAGATAACTCTCGCCGGCCGCGGCCGGCCCGAGACGATAGGCCTCATCGGCCATCGCGACATGGCGCGCCGCGGCGTCGGCGTCTGAGTAGACCGCGACCGTGCCGATTCCCAGGCATTGAGCGGTACGGATGATGCGGCAGGCAATCTCGCCGCGGTTGGCAATCAGAATCTTGTCGAACATATCTAGGACCCTTTCGCCCAAGCGGGCTGACGTTTTTCCAGAAAAGCCCCAAGCCCCTCTTTCCCCTCGGCGGAGGCCCGCGTCGCGGAAATCCGCTCGGCCGTATCGGCGATGAGATCGGCATCGAGCGGGCGCCGCGCAACGGCCGCCACCAGGTCCTTGGCCGCAGACATCGCAGCCGGACCGTTCTGCAGGAGCTGGTTTGCCAGATCGGCACCACGCTGTTCCAGCTCCCCCTCCGCCACAACCTCATGCACCAGGCCGATGCGAAGCGCTTCGTCTGCACTGAAGCGCTCGGCCGTCAGAAAAAAGCGGCGGGCTGCGCGCGGCCCCATCGCCGCAACGACATACGGAGAGATCACCGCAGGGATAAGGCCGAGTCTGACCTCGGAGAGACAAAAGCCGGCCCTGGGGGTCGCCAGGGCGATATCGCAGCAGGCCACCAGGCCGACTCCGCCGCCGTAGGCAGCCCCCTGCACAAGGGCGATGGTGGGCTTGGTCAGCCCATCGAGAGTTCGCATCAACTCGGCCAGAGCCATGGCATCGGCAAGGTTCTCCGCATGGGAGTAATCGGCCATGCGCCGCATCCAGCCGAGATCGGCGCCCGCGCTGAAGCTCTTTCCGGCGCCTGCCAGCGTCACTACCCGCACATCCGGGTCAGCTTCCAGCCGCCGGAGTTCGGCGGTCAGGGCGCTGATGAGCACATCATCGAAGGCGTTGTGCACCTCGGGACGGTTCATGACCACAACGGCCCTGCCCTGCCCGTCGACTCTGGTGAGAATCAAGGATTGTTTCATGGCCTCACATCCTGAATATGCCGAAGGTTGTCGATTGCGGCGGCGCGTTGAACGCGGCCGACAGTCCCAGCCCGAGCACCATGCGGGTATCGCCGGGCGCAATGATCCCGTCGTCCCACAGCCGCGCGCTGGCATAATAGGGGTGCCCCTGGAATTCGTACTGGTCGCGGATCGGCGCCTTGAAGGCTTCCTCCTCTTCGGCCGGCCACTCGCCGCCTTTGCCCTCGATGCCGTCGCGCCGCACCTGGGCGAGCACGCTTGCAGCCTGCTCGCCGCCCATCACCGAAATCCTGGAATTAGGCCACATCCACAGCAGATCGGGGCTGTAGGCCCGCCCGCACATCCCGTAGTTCCCGGCACCGAAGCTGCCGCCGATCAGCACGGTAAACTTGGGCACTTTGGCGCAGGCCACGGCCGTCACCATTTTCGCCCCGTCCTTGGCGATGCCTCCCGACTCGTACTTGCTCCCCACCATGAATCCCGTAATGTTCTGCAGGAACACCAGGGGAATGCCTCTCTGGCTGCACAATTCGATGAAATGGGCCCCCTTGAGAGCCGATTCGGAAAAAAGGATGCCGTTGTTCGCCACGATCCCCACGGGATAGCCGAAGATGTGGGCGAAACCGCAGACCAGGGTTTCTCCGTAGAGTTTCTTGAATTCGTCGAATTCCGAGCCGTCCACTATGCGGGCGATGACCTCGCGCACATCAAAGGGTTTGCGCGCCTCGCTTGGAATGATGCCGCACAGCTCTTCGGGATCGTAAAGGGGCTCGCGGGCCTCGCGCAGATCAAGATTGGGCCGCTTGACGCTGTTGAGCCCGGCGACAATGCGGCGGGCCAGCCCGAGAGCGTGTGTATCGTCAGCGGCGTAATGGTCGGTCACGCCGGAGGTGCGGCAGTGAACATCGGCGCCGCCCAGATCTTCGGCGCTGACCACCTCGCCGGTGGCGGCCTTGACCAGGGGCGGACCGCCGAGGAAGATCGTTCCCTGCTTGCCGACGATAATGCTCTCGTCGGCCATGGCCGGAACATAGGCGCCGCCTGCGGTACAGGACCCCATGACCACGGCGATCTGAGGGATTCCCTTGGCAGAGAGGTTGGCCTGGTTGTAAAAAATGCGGCCGAAATGATCGCGGTCGGGAAAGACTTCATCCTGCCGGGGAAGAAACGCGCCGCCCGAGTCGACCAGATAAACGCAGGGCAGGTAATGCTTTTCGGCGATCTCCTGCGCACGCAGGTGCTTTTTGACGGTGATGGGATAATAGGTGCCGCCTTTGACGGTCGCATCATTGGCCACAACCATGCATTCGCGCCCCGAGATCCGGCCGACACCGGTAATAATGCCGGCGGCCGGCACCTCGTCGTCGTACATCTGCCAGCCAGCGAACTGGGACAGCTCGAGAAAAGGCGCCCCTGCATCGAGCAGCCGACGGATGCGCTCGCGCGGCAACAGCTTGCCTCGCCCTTCGTGCTTGACCCGCGCCTTCTCGCCGCCGCCCAGTTTGATCTGCGCCACCTTGGCGCGCAGATCGCTGATCATGGCGCTCATCACCTCGGCATTTCTGGCGAATTCAGGTGATTCCGGATTGAGGGAACTTTTCAGTATGGCCATAGGTGTCATTGCCTCGTGTCATTGCAATAGCGATAAAAATCTGGAACCGTTCAGCGACGGCCTCAGGCGGCACTTTCATTGAACAGCTCGCGCCCGATGAGCATTCTGCGGATCTCGCTGGTGCCGGCGCCGATCTCATACAGCTTGGCGTCGCGCAGATAGCGCCCGGTCGGATATTCATTGATGTAGCCATTGCCACCCAGGGTCTGGATCGCTTCAAGCGCCATCCAGGTCGCCTTTTCCGCCGCGTAGAGAATCGCGCCGGCAGCATCCTTGCGCGTCGTCTCGCCGCGATCGCACGACTGGGCCACGGTGTAGACGTAAGCACGGCATACGTTCGTGGTGGTGTACATGTCGGCCACCTTGCCCTGCATCAGCTGGAAGCTGCCGATCGGCTGACCGAACTGCTTGCGCTCGTGCACGTAAGGGACGACCACGTCCATGCAGGCCTGCATGATTCCCAGCGGCCCCCCGGCGAGAACGGCGCGTTCGTAATCCAGGCCGCTCATCAGCACATTGACCCCTTTGCCGACCTGGCCGAGCACGTTCTCTTCGGGCACCTCGCAGTTCTCGAAAACCAGTTCGCAGGTATTCGAGCCTCTCATCCCCAGCTTGTCGAGCTTCTGCGCCGTGGAGAATCCTTTGAAACTCTTTTCGATAAGAAAGGCGGTAATGCCGCGGTGCCCGGCTTCAGGATCGGTTTTAGCATAGACCACCAGAACATCGGCTTCGGGGCCATTGGTGATCCACATCTTGTTGCCGTTGAGGATGTAGCGATCCCCATTTTTTTCGGCGCGCAGCTTCATGCTCACCACATCCGATCCCGCCCCCGGCTCACTCATGGCAAGAGCGCCGACAAAGTCGCCGCTGATCAGCTTGGGCAGGTATTTCGCTTTCTGTTCTGTATTTCCATTGCGATGGATCTGATTCACACAGAGGTTGGAATGGGCGCCATAGCTCAGCGCCACCGATGCCGAGGCTCGGCTGAGCTCCTCCATGGCGATCACATGCTCCAGATAGCCCATATCGGCGCCGCCGTACTCATCGGAAACAGTGATCCCCAGCAACCCCAGATCGCCCATTTTTTTCCACATGTCGGCCGGGAAAAGGTTTTCGCGGTCAATCTCGGCAGCGCGCGGGGCAAGTTCTGCGGCCGCAAAATCCCGGACGGTATCGCGCAGCATTTCGGCAGTGTCCCCCAGATTGAAATTCAGACTCGGATAATGGCTCATGACAGTTCCTCCTTAGAGATGGAATGTTTTGCTTTTCTAAATAGCAACGACAATGCCAAACACTGTTTTAATTCGAATATGCCTTATATAAAACTTGCAACCAGTTGATTTTTCGAGTATTTACTTATCAGGCAAGAAAAACTCACAACTACCGCGAGATAACGACTGTAAACGCCTAGAAACACGACAATTCCCAAAAATCATCCAGAATGTGGAGAAAGCCCCCTAACTCCCAGCTTATAACGGCATTATATTTTGATAGACAGTCTCCGTTTGTAGACACGTCGAGAACTCTGAAAAAAAATGGCCGGGCTCGAGCCCGGCCGATTAAGGTTCCATTTCAGGAGGCCATCGTTGTAAGGAGCTAAATCACAGGAATATCAATCGACCTCAGAAGAAACAGGTCGCGACAAGCCTTTACTCTCACACGGTCAGGACAGAAAAATCGCGGTCTTGAACACGGCTCGGATCAGGGGCTAAAAAGCATCCTGGACAAGGAGCCAGGCTTTGCCGGAACCGTCGGGTTTATCGTTGAGAAGCAGGATCGCTGATGACCTCCCGGGCCACTCAACAAGGTCGAAATCGAGAATGAAATAATCGACATCCGGGAAGGGACGTTCCAGAGTCAACTTCCGACCGTCCCAAGATAACCGCACCACGCTGTCCCGGCCCGAAGGAGAACCCAGAAGAGCGAATTCGGGAATCCTCCGTCCCCGGTCGATGGTATACGCCTTTCCATCCACTCCGAAAGTCAGGCGGCGCGGCAGGAGATGGTACTCTTCGGTAACCTGGTCATCGAAACCGGTGCGATATCTGGGTTCTTTCAGACGAACGGCTACTTTCGGGCCTTCATAGTTCCCCAAGGCTTCCAAAAGTCGCCCACCGGGCTGAATTTGACCGCTCTCTCGTGACACCACGGCAAGCCGCTCCTTCTCGACCCAGGCCAGCGCCTCGTCACCCCCGGGCAGGGGAGAGGCATGGTAGAGGTCGAATCCGGCCCATGGCGCCGGGGTTTTTCCCAATCGGTAGCCGTTCGCCGAGGCACGCAGGGGAAACACCCCGTCGGCAAAGGGTGCAAAGCGGGCACGGCCCTGAAAAAAAAGTTGGTCATCGACCATCCGCAGGTAGCCGTTAAAATCGAAGGCAAAATCACAACCATCAGTGCTGTTGACGGGGAACCATCCGTGGATGCGGGAATCGGCGCCTGCATGGCGACCCACGATATCCCGCAGATCCTCTGCCATCACCACGGCCACTTCCCGCTTACCGTCTTGATCCAGATCGGCCGTGTCAATGTGCAGAGCCCGGGACGCCACCGGCGGCTTACAGGAGGCAATGGGCTCGACTCCTTCGGATGACAGCCGCACGCGGTCGATACGGTTATCGGAAAGGAGCAGCAACTCCGCTGTCCCGTTCTCCGATAATTCGGTTAGAGCCAACCGCTTGGGACTCCCGGAAATATCCAGCAGTCCTCCGGGAAACACACTCGGATCCGAAGGCGCGGCTTTAGGCGGCGGAGAGGGGG
>JAGXHK010000024.1 GCA_024636255.1 Desulfuromonadales bacterium
ACCGGGTTGAACTGCCTGCCGGGGTAGCGCCCGATGTGGTGCAGAGAATCGATGATTTTCTGGCGGCCGAAGCGGTGCCGGGCACGCGTCTGCGCAAAGGACAGGAAGTCGCCATCGACCTGCGCGCCGAAGTGCTCGACCTGCGCATTGAAGATGGCGCCCTTTGGGTTGTGCTGAAAAAGGGGAGTCCCTTTGCGGTCACGGCGCATCTGCTCGGTTGCAGCGAAGCACAGGCGCGCGCACTGGCCGTGCGCAAAATCGGCATCGTCCTGGGTGACGGAGGATAAATGTTTTCTCGCTTATTGCTTTATATATTTTCTCAGCTGGAAGAGGCCCCATGTCAAAGGAACTCATTATCAACACGACCTCGCAGGAAACCCGCGTGGCGCTGCTGGAGAACAGCCACATCGCTGAGCTCTACATTGAGCGCAGCCGGGACCGGGGAATCGTCGGGAATATTTACAAAGGCCGTGTGATCCGGGTGCTCCCCGGCATGCAGGCCGCCTTCGTCGACATCGGTCTGGAGAAGGCCGCTTTTCTGTACGTGGCTGATGTTCTCGATGAAGTCGAGGCGGTCGAGCAGTTTATTGACGGCGGGCATGGCGCTCCGGGCGCCGGCGAAGAGGCCGGCGACAATGAGCGTCATCTGCCGCCTATCGAAGATCTGCTGCGCGAGGGGCAGGAGATTCTGGTGCAGGTTGCCAAGGAGCCGATCGGCACCAAGGGTGCGCGCATCTCTTCGCATATCTCTCTGCCCGGCCGCCATCTGGTCTACATGCCGACCGTGGATCATGTCGGGATCTCGCGGCGCATCGAGAGCGAGGAGGAGAAGGATCGGCTGCGCGCCATCGTCGATGCGATCCGCCCGCCGGGGTCGGGCTTTATCGTGCGCACCGCCGCCGAGGGCAAAAGCGAAGAGGATCTGATCGCCGACCTTGAGTTTCTTCTCAATCTCTGGCAGGAAATCTCCGGCCGGAAAGAAGGACGCGGGGCTCCGGCCCTGATCCACACCGAGCTCGATGTGATCTGCAAGGTGCTGCGCGATATTCTCACGGAGGACGTTGCGCGCATCGTGGTCGATTCGCGCAGCGAGCACGACAAAATCGTCAGTTTCATCGAGACGTTCATGCCCAAGCTCAGATACTCCATCGAACTGTATGAGGACGAAGAGCCGATCTTCGACGCTTTTGGCCTCGAGATCGAGATCGCCCGGGCATTGGGGCGCAAAGTCTGGCTCAAAAGCGGCGGCTACATCATCATCGAGCAGACGGAAGCGCTGGTTGCAGTTGATGTCAACACCGGCCGTTTCGTCGGCAAGCATAACCTTGAGGACACGATCCTTAAGACCAACCTCGAGGCGGTCAAGGAGATCGCTTTTCAGCTGCGCCTGCGCAACATCGGCGGGCTGATCATCATCGATTTCATCGACATGGAGAAAGAGGCTCACCGCGAGAAGGTCTACTCGGCTCTGCTCGAGGCGCTGAAAAGCGACAAGAGCAAAACCAATATTCTCAAGATCTCCGAGCTCGGTCTGGTCGAGATGACCCGGCAGCGCGTTCGCGAAAGTATCGGCCGCACCCTGTGCGAGCCGTGCCCGTATTGTGAGGGAAAGGGCTATGTGAAAAGCCGCACCACCATGGCCTATGAAATCTTCCGTGAGCTGCGCCGCGAGCTGCGCAATCTGCCCGGCGAGAAGCTCACTCTGGTGGTGCACCCCGATATCGCGGCTCTGCTGTATGACGAGGAGCGCCAGGGGATCGAGGAGCTGGAGCAGCGCTTCGCGAAAGTGATTTCGATCACGGGGCGCCCGGTCTTCCATCAGGAGCAGTATGAAATCCTTCCCGGGTGAGGGATGGGTGGAAGTCAAGACAAAAAACTTGACAGGGCGGCGCGATTCGCGTAAATTCTGCCGTTCTGAAGAAATAACTCGTAGAGAGCGGGGTGAAGAGTATGTACGCGGTTGTCAAGACCGGAGGCAAGCAGTACAAAGTTTCCGAAGGTGACCTGTTAAAGGTCGAGAAGCTCGAGGGTGCGGTAGGTGATACCGTTGAACTCGGGGAGGTCCTCATGGTCGGCGGGGAAGAGGTCAGGATCGGAACACCTCTACTGCCTGGCGCGAAAGTGAAGGCGCGGATTCTGGAGCAGGACAAGGATAAAAAGATCCTTGTTTTCAGATCGAAGCGGCGCAAAAACTATCGCAAGAAGTACGGGCACCGTCAGCCTATCACCCGCCTGAAGATTACGGGCATCGAAGCTTAAGGAGGTTTACCCATGGCACATAAAAAAGGTGTCGGCAGTACCCGCAACGGCCGCGACAGCGCAGGCAAACGCCTCGGCGTCAAGGCTTCTGGGGGGCAGCAGGTGACCGCAGGCTCGATCCTGATCCGACAGCGCGGCACCACCTTCCATCCCGGCAACAACGTCGGCGTCGGCAAGGACTACACCCTGTTCGCCCTGATCGACGGCGAGGTGAAGTTCGAGCGCCGGGATAGAACGCGCAAGAAGGTCAGCGTCTACGCGGCCTGAGCCGAGGTTTCAAGGTCACAGGAAAAAGCCCGAGTTCCGCATATGGAGTCTCGGGCTTTTTCAGTTCCTGAACAACAATCGGGGCGTAGCGCTCTTTTCTGGCGCTGCCTTCCCAACTGGATGGATCTCTTCTTTTATGCATTTTGTCGACGAAGTCAAAATTCATGCGAAAGCCGGCGACGGCGGCCGCGGCTGCGTTTCATTCCGGCGCGAGCGCTTTATCCCCAAAGGGGGGCCGGACGGCGGCGATGGCGGCAAAGGCGGCGATGTCTTCCTGGTGGTCGACAGCAACCTCTCGACTCTGCTCGATTTTCGCTACCGGGTGCACTATAAGGCTGCGCGCGGCGCCCATGGCAAGGGCAAAAAGATGCACGGCAGCAATGGTGACCCCCTGCACATTCATGTGCCGCCGGGCACTCTCGTCTACGACGAGGAAAGCGGCGAACTGCTGGCCGATCTTACCGTTGCGGGAGAAAAACGGGTGCTGCTGCGCGGAGGGCTCGGTGGGCGGGGAAACGCCCGTTTTGCTTCAAGTACCAATCAGGCGCCGCGTCATGCCCAGCCCGGGACGCCGGGGGAGGAGCGCTGGCTGCGGCTCGAACTCAAGCTGCTGGCCGATGTCGGCCTGGTCGGTCTGCCAAATGCCGGCAAGTCGACTCTGATCGCGGCCGTTTCGGCCGCCCGCCCCAAAATCGCCGACTATCCGTTTACGACACTCGTTCCCAACCTCGGGGTGGTTCGCTGGGGGGGCTTCAAAAGCTTCGTGATGGCGGATATCCCCGGTCTTATTTCCGGCGCATCCGAAGGACTGGGCCTTGGGACCCGCTTTTTGCGTCATGTCGAGCGCACCGATCTGATTCTGCATCTTGTCGACCTGAGTCCGCTGGCGGAAGGCGATCCGAGAGACAATTTCATTCTGATCAATCAGGAACTCGCCAGGCACAGCCCGCGGTTGGCGAAGAAGCGCCAGTGGGTGGTCATTACCAAGACGGATCTGGGCGAGGTTCGCGACAGCCTGGCCGAGATGGGCCCCTGGTTCGAGGCGCAGGGCTATCCGATCTACGCGGTTTCCGCCGTAACGAAGGACGGTCTGGAAAAATTGGTCGTCGATCTGGGGAGTGAAATCGAAAAACGCCGTCAGAACGCATCGACAACGGCTTCCGAGCGCGACGCGCTTGACGATGATTCCGGCCGGGGTTAAACTGTCCCCTCTTCTTCCCGGCCGATCCGCCCACATTTCCGGCAGGCAGTCATGCGTGTAAATTCTCTGGCGCGGACCAAGCGCGTCGTCATCAAAATTGGCAGCGGTGTTCTCTCTGACGAGCAAGGACTGCGGTTGCCGGTGGTCGAGGAGTTGAGCCGCGATGTCTGCAGGCTGCTTCGTAATGGCTGCGAGGTGATTCTGGTCTCATCCGGGGCGGTCGCGGCGGGCCGGAACGCTCTGGGACTGCGCGGCCGCCCTCAGACCATCCCTCTCAAACAGGCCGCAGCCGCTATCGGTCAGCCGCGGCTGATGCGCGCCTATAAAGAGGCCTTTACTGGCTGCGGACACCAGGTCGCACAGGTGCTGCTCACCAGGGACGACCTGGCGAATCGGCGCCGCTTTCTCAATGCCCGCAATACTCTTCTGACTCTGCTCGAGCGCGGCGTGGTCCCGATTATCAACGAGAACGACACCGTCGTTGTCGATGAAATAAGATTCGGCGACAATGATAATCTCTCCGCCATGGTGACCAACCTCACCGAGGCCGATCTGCTGATCATCCTTTCTGACGTCGACGGTCTTTACGACCAGAATCCGATACGTTTCCCAGGTGCCCGTCTGGTCCCCCTGGTTGAGCGCATCACCCCTGAGATCGAGGCCATGGCCGGGAGCGCAGATTCGAATTTCGGCACCGGCGGCATGTATACCAAAGTCAAGGCAGCCAAGCGGGCCGGGCTCAACGGCGTCGGTACGCTTATTGTCAACGGCCGCATCCCCGGAATCCTTCAGCAGGTTTTCGCTGGGGCCGATGTCGGCACCTATTTCCTGCCGGCGCGCGACCGGATGGCTGCCCGCAGACACTGGATCGCCTTCACCAAAAAGCCGCGCGGACGGCTCTTTCTCGACGAGGGTGCGCGCCTGGCTGTGGAAGGGCAGGGCAAAAGCCTGCTCCCCTCCGGAATCAAAGGGGTCGATGGGCGTTTCGAGCGCGGCGATTCGGTCCGTCTGTGCAGCCACGAGGGAGTCGAATTCGCTAAAGGCGTGATTAACTACAATCTCTCGGAGTTAATGCGTATCATGGGAAAGCGCAGCTCGGAGATCGAAGAGACCCTTGGATACAAATACGGGGACGAAGTGGTTCACCGCGACAATCTGGTGCTCTCGCGCGGACCGGACGGCGAAGACGATTGAGGTGTCAATCCTGTCGGCAAAAAGAGTTCTTGATTAAACGCAGAGAACGCGGAGAAGCGAAGAGCGCAGAGAAGAGCTTTTAACACAAAGGCAAAAGAGAGGGCTAAAGAGAGAACGCAGAGGTTTTTGAATCCAAATCAAAAGTTTTTTTCTCTGTATCCTGTGTGTTCTCTGCGATACTTTGCTTCTCTGCCCCTTTGCGTTTAAGGCTTTTGGGACTGTGTCGGGAACTGTTCAGCAGGGAGGAGACGATTCATGAGTATTGCACAGCAGATGCGGGAGATGGCCAGCGCCGCCAGAACGGCTTCACGCACATTGGCCAATCTCTGCTCGGCCGATAAGAACGAATTGCTTGAGCGCATGGCGCACGCACTCGAAGACGCTTCGGCAACGCTGGTGGCTGCCAACGAGCAGGACCTGGCCGCGGCCCGCGAGCGTGATCTTTCCCCGGCGATGATTGATCGCCTGGTGCTTGACGAGAAGCGGATCATGGCAATGGCAGAGGGATTGCGCGAGGTGGCCGCTCTTCCCGACCCGGTTGGCGAAGTGACCGGGATGCAGCGCCGGCCGAATGGGCTGCAGGTCGGACGCGTACGTATCCCGCTTGGAGTCATCGGCATTATCTACGAGTCGCGCCCCAACGTAACGGCCGATGCAGCCGGGCTCTGCCTGAAAAGCGGCAATGCGGTCATCCTGCGCGGCGGATCGGAAGCCTTTCACTCCAATGGCGCCATCGGCGACATCCTCAAGGCCGAACTTGTTCGCATGGGGCTGCCTGCCGCGGCAGTGCAGGTGGTGACCACCACCGAGCGCAGCGCAGTGCTCGAG
>JAGXHK010000025.1 GCA_024636255.1 Desulfuromonadales bacterium
GACCCGTGCCCGCAACCGCTGCTATATCGCCTGGGGGGCGGTAAACAAGGCTGAAACGTCCGCCCCGGCCTATCTTCTGCACAGCGGCGGGCCGGCAGGTGAGAACGCCGTCGAAGCCTGTGCCGCAGCCTTCAGCGGGCTCAGCGACGGCGAGATCAGGTCGCGCCTCGAAGATCTTTCTGCGCAATGCGGCAGCGTGCAGGTCACCTCCGTGCCCGAGCCGGAATCTGCGCTCTGGCGCCCGCCTGCCGCAACCGGACTCACCCCCGATTGCCGCAGGTTCTCCGGGCGCATTTCCGGCGACCGGCGCATGGCAAGCTTCACCTCTCTTCTGCACGGGAGCACGCCTGCGGCGGAAATGCCCGATCGCGACCCGGTTTCCACGCTGCCCCCGCAGAAAACCGGGGCGGCATCGCAGCCCCAGGGGGTTGCCGATTTCATCGATTTTCCCCGCGGCGCACGGGCCGGAAGCTGCCTGCACGAGATCTTCGAGGAGATCGACTTCAACCGTGGCGACGCGCCCTCCCTCGAGGCGGCGGTGGCTATGAAGCTGCGCCAGTACGGATTCGACCCTGCCTGGCAGGCGGCGACCGCCGCCATGGTGCGCCGGGTTCTCGACGCGCCGCTGCCGGCGCCCCGGGCCTCGTTCAGCCTCAGCGAAATCGGCGCGGAGTGCCGTGTCACGGAACTGGAATTCTTCTATCCTGTCGAGCGCCTGAGCGCTCCCGGGCTGCAGGAGGTCTTTCGCGAGCACGGCCGCCCCGCGCTGCCGAAAGCGTTTGCCGATCAGGTCGGCCGGCTTGGCTTCGCGCCCGTTCAGGGCATGATGCGCGGCTTCATCGACCTGGTCTTCCGACATGAGGGCCGCTACTATCTGCTCGACTGGAAATCGAATTATCTCGGCGGGCAAGCGGAGGACTACCGTCCCCAGGCGGTGCGCGAAGCGATGCTGCGCGAGGGGTATCTGCTGCAGTACCATCTTTATGCCCTGGCTCTGCACCGTCACCTGCGCACGCGGCTTCCGGGCTATCGCCACGAGGAGCATTTCGGCGGGGTTTTTTATCTCTTTCTGCGGGGGATCGCGCCGCGCAATCCTGAAGACCACGGGATCTATTTCGATCGTCCCTCCATCGATCTGCTTGCGGCTCTCGATCGCTATTTTTCCAAAGCGGAGGCCCGGCATGCGCCCTGATATTTCCGGGTATCTCCCCGCGCCTCTCTTCTCGGCCCTGAACCGTCACTTCGCCGCCTTCATTCTGCGGATCTCCGGCAGCGAAGAGGTTGAACTCGCCCTGGCGGCGGCCCTGGCAAGCCGATCGAGCGAACAGGGACATATCTGCCTCGATCTTGCGCAGATTGCCGGTGTTCCCCTTGAGAATCCGGAAACCGGCGCAGCGATTCTTGAGGTGCCGTCATTTGCCACGTGGCGATCGATTCTCGAAAACAGCCCCGCTGTCGGTCGGGGCGGAGAATTCAAGCCATTGATCCTTGACGCGGCCGGCAGGCTTTATCTGCACCGCTACTGGCAGGCCGAGGCGGCTCTCGCTGAGGATTTTCTGCGCCGGGCTTCTGCGCCTTGCCCGCTTCCGCCCGGCGAAAAGATTCGCGATGGGATCGAACGGCTGTTCGGTAAGCCGTCCGCAGACATTGGCTGCGACTGGCAGCGGGTGGCTGCGCTGGCCGCCCTGCGCAGCCGGCTATGCGTGATTTCGGGCGGCCCGGGCACCGGCAAGACGACCACGGTGGTGCGGCTGCTGGCCCTGTTGCGCGAAAATAGCGCCCTGCCGGGGCTGCGCATTGCGCTGAGCGCGCCGACCGGAAAGGCCGCCTCGCGGCTGGCCGGCTCCATCCATGCATCGAAAGCCGCACTGAACTGTTCCGAGGCGGTGCGCGCAGACATCCCGGACGATGTCTTCACGATCCACCGCCTGCTCGAACCCGATCGCGCCGGGGGATTTCGCCGCTCGCGGCAGAATCCGCTGCCCGTCGACCTGGTTGTGGTCGACGAAGCCTCCATGGTCGATCTGTCCCTGATGCACGCTCTCGTGCAGGCGCTGCCCGAATCCGCCCGCCTGATCCTGCTCGGTGATCGCGATCAATTGGCTTCGGTCGAGGCGGGTGCGGTTCTCGGCGATATCTGCGGTGAAGGGGAGAGGGGATACAGCACCGGCTTCTCCGCACTCGTCGAGCAGATCACCGGAGAAGCGCTGCCACGGACGACGTCCGAGCCCGTCTCGACCCTTTGCGATTCGGTGATCGTTCTTCGCCATACCTACCGCTTCGGCGCCGAAAGCGGAATCGGTCGACTGGCGGCCGCTCTGAACCGGGGGGATGCCGAAGAGGCGCTTTCTCTGCTGAGAACGTCGTCTCTGGAGGACGCCGGTTTCATGGAAACCTCCGGTCTCGAAGAAATGAGCTCTCTATTGCGCGAGCGCATCCGGAGCTTCTGGCCCGGCGGATTTGCCGGAACGCCGCAGCAGGTCCTGGCCAGGCTCGAGACGTTCCGTATTCTCTGCGCTCTGCGCCGCGGACCCCGCGGTGTGGAAACGATCAACCGGCTGGTCGAGCAGATCCTCGCCCGCGAGGGGGTGATTTCTCCTCACGGGCAGCACTACGCCGGTCGGCCGATCATGGTGACCCGAAACGATTATCGGCTGGGTCTTTTCAACGGCGACACCGGCGTCGTACTTCCCGATCCGGAAGCGGACGGTGCGCTGCGTGCTTTCTTTCCCTCGGCGCAGGGCGGACTGAAAAAATTCTCTCCCTCCCGGCTTCCCGAGCACGAAACGGTTTTCGCCATGACCGTGCACAAGAGCCAGGGATCCGAGTTCGATCGGGTTCTCCTGGTGCTCCCGGATACCGCCTCTGAACTACTCACCCGCGAGCTGCTTTACACGGCCGTGACCCGGGCCCGCCGGCATGTAGAGATCCTTGGTCCGCCGGACGTGCTCAAAGCGGCTGTCCGGCGCCGTATCGAGCGAACATCCGGCTTGCGTGAGCGTGCACGTACACAGGAATGATTCCCGCTGTTCTTCTGCAGAGAACCTGTTACCGTTAACGGATAATCCGGGGTATGAAAAGGAGGAGGCCATGGTCCGAGTGTCGTGCAGTGCGAAATGCGTCCACAATCAGGGAGGCAACTGCGGCCGCAAGGTCAACCCAGGCGAAGCGCAGGTCGCGCTCGATAGCAGCGGGCGCTGTTCGGCCTATCGTTCTGGCTGATCGGGGTCGCACCGGTTCGTTCGCACAACGGGCGGAGAGTTCGCACACTCTCCGCTCGCCCATCCTTTCTGGCTCGCCCCCCCTATCGTCTCTTTCCAATCGAAGGTCATTCTCTTTCCTGAGTTTTCCGGGACCCTGCCGGCGTCTTGATGAACCGGCGCCGTAAAAGGGTTCGTCAAATTCTTGATGAATTCAGTCGTCAAACGAGTGACGATTTGGTTAAGGCCAGAACCCAGGGGGTCTCACGGATTCTTGAGGGAAAGTCTGCGGCCCATTTTCTCGAATGAATCGTCATTTGATTGGCGATTTTTCTCCGGGCCTGTCCGCGATACATTCTCTGTTTCCGGTAGAAATATTTGTAAGTATCCGAAAATTCAAGCAATATCACAAATTAGTAGGTGCTCGGGACGTTTTGGCATATTTAATGAAAAAGAGGGATATACGTATTTTAGAAGTAGAGAGTCTCATTCATTAAATAAAAAAAGGGAGGTTCACTTCATGAAATGTCCTAAGTGCCAAGGAAGAATGTATTCGGAAAGACATTATGATTTCGTCCGCAGCTTCGATGCATGGAAGTGCCTTGCCTGTGGAGATATCGTTGATCAAAAGATTCTTGAAAATCGTGCGCGCAGGCAAAATGTTTTTCTTGGTTAGATAAAAGATAAGCGTACATGTATGTTCGGATCCCCCCTTTGCAGATTTGCGAAGGGGGGTTTTAACTGGAAAGGAGAAAAATGAATCTGGGAATCATCGAAATAAGGTGCCAGAACTGCTTTAACAAAAATTATATAGAAACGTCTGGCATAAAACAGACAAGTGAGTATAAATGCCAAATCTGCGAGGATAGAGTCGCGGATAATCGACTCATCTTTCGAAAGGCACTTGAAACCATCCGGAAGGAGAATGAGAGAATAAAGGAAAGTTATCTCTCCGGGGAACGACAATGAACATTTTATCCCATGTGCGGGTTGAACCGCCTTTGTCCCGGCGCCATCCCGATCCGAAATATACGGCCTTCCTGAAGAACAGGAAGGCCGTTTTTATACAGGGTTGGACCGGCACGGGAAATCGGCCGGTATTGAGAGCGGTTTAGAAGCTATACGTAAGCTGCAGAGTGGCGATGTCGATGGCGTTTTCGTATTCGCCGGAAAGCGATCCGCGGAACTGATTGCCGGGATCGGATGCCTGGAGGTCAAGAGAGGAGTCTTCGACCCAGATATGGGTATAACCGCCATCGATGCCGATGGCCGGGGTGAGCTGCCAGTGGGCTCCAAGCGCCAGCCAGGTCCGATCATTACCCGGAATCCTCGGAGTGCGGGTGGCTCTGGGGATCGGGCTTTCGTCGTGGGCGACTCCGGCGCGCAGCGCCCAGGACTTTGTGGGCATATACGTGACTCCGAAGGCGTAGAACCATGTGTCGTCCCAGTCCTCAAGGGTCACATTGTCGTTTTGCAGCGGGTTGTCGAATTGAATGCGCAACTCTTCGAAGCGGCTCCAGCGGGTCCATGCCGCCTCGGCCATGATCGCCCAGCGCGCGTTGATTTCATGGTAAGCGCCGAATGACACGGTTTCCGGCGTGTCGAGATCGGCTTTGACTCCTGAATTGCTGAACTGGCCGGACTGGCTGAGGATTTGTCCTGCGGCGGAATGAGTGAACTCCGCGTCCCCATCCAGAGTGTGCGAGATCTTCGAGCGGTAGGCCGTGCCGAATCGCGTTCCCGGTCGGGGTTCGAAGAGCAGGCCGAGGGTATAGCCGTATCCCCAGTCATCCCCCTCGACCTCGACGAAGCTGTCGTGCGCGGTGCTGCCGGGGATGGGGTCGAAGCCCGGGGTGATATCCCCCTGGATGGACTCGGTGACCGCGGCGATCAATCCCATATCGATGGCATTGGAAAGCGTCGCATCGGCACGCTGGGCCTGAAAACCGACCGCCAGGGTGACCCTGTCACTGGCTTTCCAGGCAACCACCGGGTTGATGTTGAGAGTCTCCAGTTTGGAATCGATACCGTGATAGCGACCGATCCATGTGTCCGAGTACCCGGTTTCCAGGCCGAAGGGGACATTGACCCCCAGGCCGAAGCTGATACGCTCGTTCATGACCCATGCTGCGTAAAGCGCCGGCAGAAGGACATCCTTGGCGGCATCGTCGTTCTCGGAGATGAAGTCGGTGATTGGAATACCCTGGAAATTGCCCGCGGCTCCTCCCTGGAATTCCGATTCCGGAGCGATGAAGCTGCCCACCAAGGCGGCCTGGCTGCGCTCGAGCTGACCGAGGGCCGCCGGATTGAAAAACATGTAGGTCACGTCCTGCGCACCCGCGGTCGCACCGGCAAAGGCGTTGCCGAGCGCAGAGCCGCTCTGCTCCTTGAGAGCGAAACCCGCGCCGAGCGCGGAGGCGCTGAAGGAGGTCAGAAGAATGGCCAGAGAAAAACATAAGCGTATCTTCATGGCAGTCTCCATAGAAGAATGAAAATATAAACCCTTCGCAATTTTAGATCTAAGTTCAGGCTTTTCAAGCTTTGCGCAACATGTCCGGTTCAATTTTTTTTTTGAATGCTCGCGGGGATGAGCCGGCCCGCTTTTCTTCTCGAATATCGGAAATAGACCTGTCTTTATTAGAAATAATTTGTTATTATTTTCGAATCTCTTTGTGGCCTCATAAAAACCTTATCGAATCCAGTCCGGATGGAGCCAGGAAAGCATGCAACCAGATTTTCAGACGGTGGTCAATTCAGTAGGCGACCTGCCGACCATGCCGGCGGTCGCCATCAGGATCATCAATCAACTGCAGGACCCCGACAGCTCGGCCGACAGCCTCTCTTTGACAGTGGCCCACGATCCGGCTCTTGCGGCACGGGTTCTCAAAATCGCCAATTCCTCCTTCTACAGCCTCAAACGCCAGGTGAGAACGCTTGATAACGCCATTGTCATTCTTGGCGAAAAAACTTTGCGCAGCCTGGTGCTCGCCGCCAGTCTCAAAGGGATGAACAAAAATTTCGGGCTTCTCGAGAAGATGCTCTGGGAGGATTCCATCGGCTGCGCCATCGGCTGCCGGCTGGCCGCTTCGAGCTTCGGGGTCGCCGACGCCGAGGAGGCATTCGTTGCAGGGCTGTTCCGGCATCTCGGCAAGGTGGTCATGAACTACAGCGATCCTGAAGATTTTCAGGAAATGATTCAGGCGGTCTACAACGGCGAGGGGGGGGTCAGTGATCTTGAGCAGCGTTTTTTTCCGTACAGTCACGCGCTGGTCGGGGCCGCTGTGCTTAAGAAATGGAACTTCAGCGATAATCTCATCCAATCGGCTCTTCATCATGCCGATCTTGAGATCGATGCCGAGGAGAACCCGGCTCTGTTTCGCCTGATCGCCACGGTCAATTTCGCCGGCGCGATGTGCCAGTCCCTCGGCATCGGACAGCGCGAACCCGATCCCGGGGTCGATCTCGGCAACAACAAAGGGGCGCTGGCCGTCGGTCTTGATGCGCAGGCGATCGCGGAGCTGCGCAAGGAGGTCGTAAAAGCTTTTACGCAGAACCGTGATTATTTTCTGGGATAGGGGAGAATAAACGGGCAGGCGTTTGAAAAACGGGAGGCCGCGCGCCTCCTGTTTTTTCTTGAGGCGTTCAGGAAAACTCAGGTCTTTTCAAAAAGCCGAACGAAACATTCGAAAAACTCGCTGTCCATATCCACCAGGACCTTCTCCTTCATCAACTTTAATGCCTGAAAGGTGCTGCGCCGCTTGTGATAGGCGCGATCGGAGGTCAGGGCCTCATAGACGTCCGCCAGACGGCAGATACGGGCATAGGGGTGAATCTCGTGCGATTTGAGGCTGCCCGGATAACCGGTTCCGTCGTCGCGTTCATGGTGTTCGAGGATAATGAGTTTGGCCTCATCGCTCATAAAACCGGTCTGCGAAAGGATTTCATAGCCGCTTTTGGGATGGGCGCGCATCAGATGCCATTCCCGGTCGTTGAGCGATCCCGGCTTGTTGAGGATCTCGAGCGGAATATGGCATTTACCGAGGTCATGCAGGAAAAATCCCATAGCCATTTTTCGCAGATCGTGTTCGACCGATTGTCCGTAGACGATGCGTGCCAGGGCAACGGCAAAGATACCGACGTTGGTCGAATGCGTGTAGGTGCTGAGATCATGGGCGGTGAGTTGCACCAGACAGCGTGTCGCCCGCTCGTTGGCGACCACCAGATCGACAGCCGGCGTAATGATTTCGCAGGCATGAATCAAAAAAGGCGCCCGCGGATCCCCATAGACCTGCGAGATGATGTCTTTGCAGGCCGAATGAATGAATTCGGCCTTGGTTCGATCGGGACAGCACGGATCTTTGACGATGCGGATCAAGGCATTTCTGAGACGGTCGTAGAAAACGCCCGCTTCTTCTTCGCGGATGAACAGATGCGTCACGCCGTGAACGTGCAGGCGTCTTCGCGTCGACCCTTCAAAACCCGCCCCCTTGCGGACAAAAAGAGTGAACCTGTCCTGCCCGGCGCGTAAAAAGAGATCGCAGGGTGCCTTTTCATCCGGCTGAAGACAGCGCAGATCGACGGCGCGGAACGTGCCTTCTCCCTCGAAAAAGCCGACAACCTGCTTGAGCAGGTGGGTTGTCTCCTTCCGGTCAAAGGTGCTGGTCGTGGTCGAATCTGCTGAAATCATATGATATATCGGAATTCCCAGAGCAGGGTTTTGCAGCTTTATCTATGTTTTGCCAGATACATGCCAGCTTGATTCATGCATCTCTCGGCGATGGACTTCCGCCGTTTCCGGGGATTGTCCTGCTCACCGCACTGGACATGTTCTTATGAGAAAACCTTAGTGTTTGGGGCGGGTTATGCTTTTGGGTGGGGCGCCGCAGAGAGGGGAGAAAACCTTTGGCGCCTGTTCAACGCCTGTGCTAATCTTGACCCTTGAATTGCTGTCTTTCGTGAAAAAATCCCGGTGAAAAACAGATGGGCGCCAAAGAACGTCTCGACAAACTCCTTATGGAGCGCAATTTTGTCCAGTCTCGCGAGCGGGCGAGGGGGATGATTCTGGCCGGCAAGGTGGTGGTCGGCGACCACACCGTCGATAAGCCGGGGACGCTGGTCTCGCGGGAAGCCCAGATCCGCTTCAAGGGAAGATATTCCGTATGTCTCCCGCGGCGGACTCAAGCTGGCCAAAGGTCTCGAAACATTTCATATCGACTGCGAAAACCGCATCGCGATCGATGTGGGCGCCTCGACCGGCGGATTTACCGACTGCCTGCTGCAGCACGGCGCGATCCGGGTCTATGCGGTGGACGTCGGTTACGGACAGCTCGCCTGGAAGCTGCGCGAGGATTCCCGGGTCGTCAACCTCGAGCGCACCAACATCCGCGCTCTTGAAGCCGAGCAGCTTCCGCAGAGGCCTTCTCTCGCGGTCATCGACGCCTCGTTCATCTCTCTTGAGAAGGTATTGCCGCCGACTCTGGATCTGCTGAGCGCGGACGCTGAAATACTGGCCCTGATCAAGCCGCAGTTCGAGGTCGGTCGCGGCGAGGTCGGAAAAGGGGGCGTGGTTCGCGATCAGCGCAAGCATGATCTGGTCATCGAGCGCATCACCGCCTTCTCGGCCTCTCTTGGGCTGACCGTTCGCGGCGTTGTGGAAAGCCCGGTTCTCGGACCCAAGGGAAACCGCGAATTTCTCATTCACCTTACCAGGGAGAGGGAATCCTGAGTTCCGGCGGGCACAGGCCCCCTTCGCGCTCTCGGATGGCATCCTTCCCTTTTTGGAATCGCCATGCCCCATAAAGTCTATTTCATCGGCGCCGGACCCGGCGATCCCGAGCTGCTTACCCTGCGCGGCCTGCGTGCCCTTCAAGGCTGCCACACCGTTTTTGCGCCGACACCTTACGAAGAGACATTCGCCGAACACCTGGCCGACAAAGCCATCTTCGTGCCGTTCGAATTCTACTTCGACGAACTCCTCGAGCGTATCCGCGCGCTGCTGCAGGAAGGCCCGGTCGCCTTTCTGGTGCCCGGCGATCTGACATTCTACGCGCCTTTCCAGGGACTGATCGACACGCTCGGCGAAACCGCCGAAGTCATACCGGGTGTCGGGACGGCCAACGCGGCTTCGGCGCGCCTGAAAAAGACCCTGGATCTGCCGGGGGTCTGCAAGAGCGCCATCATCACGTCGCCGCGCACTCTCGGCGATGAACCCGGCGATCCCAAACTGCGCGATTATGCCCGGCCGGGCAACACTCTGCTGATCTACATGAATAATCTGCCTCCCGCCGAACTCGTCTCTGAACTGCGCACCGGCTACGGGCGGGATGTCCCGATCGCCCTGGTTCACCGGCTCGGTCTGCCCGGCGAGGAGATCGTGCGCGGCACCCTGGACGATATCGTCGAGAAAATCGGTGATCGCGACTTCTTCAACATCGCCTCGCAGTCACGAAAACCGGCTTTGACACTGGTGCTGGTCGGCGATACCCTCGCCGCGCAGGAGGATGGGACCTGGTGGGATTATCGGCGCGAAAACATCTGGCAATATCACGACAGCGCGTGATGACATGAAGATCATCTCTCCGGTCGACAACCTGAACGAAGTCGACGGTCTGCTGGCCGCCGGCGCCAATGAGCTCTACGGCGGCTATGTGCCAGAGGCATGGCGCGCGCGCTTCTCGCTGCTCGCCTCCATCAACCAGCGCACCTTCGCCGGTGCCCAGATCGAGGATGCCGCCGCGCTGGCAGAAATCGTCCGACGGGTCGGGCAGCGCGGGGGAACGTTCTCCCTGACCCTGAACGCCCCGTTCTACAGCGAGGCCATGCTGCCGCTGCTCGATGCCTATGTCGATGAGGCGGCTGCGGCCGGAATCCACGGGATTATTCTTGCAGACCTCGGTCTTTTGCGCCGGCTGCGCGCGCGCCACCCGCAACTCGAATATCATGCCAGTACGCTGGCCCATCTGAGCAACTCCGAGGCGGTGCGCTTCTATCAGAAACACGGCGTCTCGCGCTTTATCTTTCCGCGCCACCTGACGGTTGGGGAGATGGACGCTATCGCGCAAAGAGTTCCGGATGCGCGCTTCGATGCCTTCATTCTGATCGGCAAGTGCCCCAACACTGAAGGGCTGTGCACGTTTCATCACTCCAGCCCCGATAAGATCTGGCCGTGCGAGATTCCCTACCGGATCACCCCTCTGCAGGAGCCGGCCTCGCCTGAGTTGCGCGCGGCGATGGCCCGCCAGCAGAGCTGGTCGCGGACCAATCGCCGCCACGGCTGCGGCCTGTGCGCCATCCCCCATCTTGCAAAAAGCGCGATCGGCGGGCTCAAGCTCGTGGGACGCGGCGCTCCCGCCTCCCAGAAAGTCCGAAACATCCGGTTGGTGCGCGAATTTATCGAACTGGCACGCCGCGAAAACGATGTCGATCGTTTCCGCGAGCGCGCCCGGCAGGCGCATGCCGAGCGCTTCGGTATCGCCTGCTCGCCGAACGTCTGCTATTATCCCGAATTCCATCAAGCCGAATAAGGTGCGCCTATGCTCCGCATTCTTCATACCGCCGACCTGCACCTCGATGCGCCTTTTCCTTCCCTGAAAGGGCAGGAGATTCAACGCCGGGCCGATTTTCTCAAGACCTTCGAGCGGCTGATCACTCTGGCCATCAAAAACGAGGTCCATCTTTTTCTGGTCGCCGGCGATCTTTTCGACAGCCCGCATCCCGCTCCCGGCACACTGGGCCAGGTACAGGCCGGGCTCAAGCGGCTGGCCGACCGGGGCATCGTTCCGGTTGTCCTGCCCGGAACGCATGACAACGTCGTCAGTGCCGATTCTGTCTATCGCAGCAACGATTTTCCGGGGACTATTATTCTTCAGAAGCCGGCGGTGGACGATCCGGTCGAGGTGAACGCCGCAGGAGAGAGGGTCTTTCTCTACGGCTTCGCTTATCGATCGTCGGCCTCGGAAGGATGCCTCGAAGGGATGGCGCGGCGCGCGGGAGAAGGGATTCACATCGGATTGCTGCACGGCTCCAGAGAGGGGAGTCCCGAGTGGGAATACCGCAAGAAAGATCTCCCCTTCACACTGCCGCTGCTCAAGACGTGGAATCTGGATTATGTGGCGCTTGGCCATTACCACGGTTTCGAGCTGCTGGCCGACGGCGGCCGGGTCTATGCCTGTTATCCGGGCTCGCCCGAGGGGAAGCGATTCGGTGAGAACGGGGCGCGTCATTGTGCTCTGGTGAGCCTGGAGATGGGCAAAGCCACCGTGGAGAAACTGGTGGTCAATACCCGTTTGCTCGAGGAGCGCGCTTTGGATCTTTCCGGGTGCGAAACCGAAGAAGACGCCGCCTCAGCGATTGCGGCGCTCGGCAGCCCCGAACTGCTCCTGCGCCTGAGTCTGACCGGAATCGTCGAGGCACCCATTGATTTGGAGCGCCTGGCCGGGCGGGTGCGCAGTGAATTCTTTCACCTTGAACTGCGCGACGAAACGCGCCTGTTCGACAGCGACTACGCACAGCGCATCGCGCAGGAGGAGACCATCCGCGGCGTCTTTGTGCGCAAGGCGCGTGAACTCGCTGCCCATTCCGGCCCCGAGCAGCGCCAGCGGGTCGAGGACGCTTTTCGCGAGGTCCTTGTGCGTTTCCGGGCCTTCGGAGGTGAGCGATGATCCTGCGCAGTCTCGAATTGAAGCATTTCGGCAAATTCGCGGAGAAAAATTTCGACTTCAGACGCGGAATGAACCTGGTGGTCGGTCCCAACGAGGCGGGCAAGTCGACGATCATGGAGGCCATTCCGGCGGTCCTGTTCGGTGTGCGCAACAAGGAGCGCTTCAAGCCCTGGGGACGGCAGGGAAGCTGCGAGGCCGCACTGGTGCTCGAAGAAGCCGGCCGCACAGTGCGCCTGGAGCGTGACATCCTCACCGACCGGGTCTGTCTGACCGAGCGCGACGACCTGTATCATGTGCTTTATCAGTTCGAGGGCAAGGCGTCGCCCCAGGGGCGCTCTTCGGAGCGTGCCGAGTATCTCGAGCAACTGCAGCGGCTTTTCGGTGTCGCGGACGACGATCTGTTCCGCGCCTCGCTGTTTTTCGGGCAGGGCAGCCTCGAGGTATCCGGGCAGGGGGGGATGTCGGCCCGCATCAAGACCCTGCTTTCCGGATTTGTCGAAGTGGACTATGACCGGGTGCTCGAATCGCTCGCGGAGGATTATTTCAGCATTACCCGGAGCAATCCCTGGGGCAAGGACAAGACCCGGAGCCGCGAACTCGAAGAGTTGCGCGAGCGGCTCGAAACGATCGAGCAGCGCTGGTTCGATGCCCGCGGCGGAATCGAGGAGCTTGAGAAGGTTCGCGCCGAAAGCGCCGGAATAACCACCGAACTCGAGCGGCAGCGCGATGATTATCAGAAGGGGGAGCGCTATCTCGCCTGGGTGCGTAAACAGTGGCAGCTCGAAGAAAAAGAGAAGTCCCTGCGCAAGGATTTCGACCGTGTCTCCCGCCAGAGCACCAAGATCGGCCAGTTGCAGGAGGAGCGGCAGAACGTGCTGCGCGGAATCGAGAAGACCGGACTGCCCGCTGATCTCCCGGCCGATCTGCCGATAATTCTGCAGGAAGCCGACGAGATCCGCAGGGAAATGGTCTCGATCCAGGGCGAGACGGTTCAGCTGCGCGAGAAACTTCTCGCCCTGCGTGATCCCTCTTGGCGCCTGGCCGCGGCTCTGGCCGGTCTGCTTCTGGGGACGGCCGGAGCTCTGACCTGGTGGCGCCCGCAATGGATGGCCACCTCGCTTCTGGCCGGAGGCCTGCTCACCGCTCTGGTTTGCCTGGTCTACCTGTGGCAGGCGGGAAAGGCGCGCGGCGAGCGAAACCGCTTGAAAGGGCAGGGGCAGATCCTCGAACGCAACCGGGAGGAAGCCCAGGCCAGGCTGGCAGAACTTGACGAGCGTTTCGCTGCGATCGGCATGAGGCCTTCAGCTGTCGAAATTGCCCGAATGCAGAAAAACATCGAGAACCACCGGGTGCTCGTCGAGCGGCTGCGTGAACTCGACAGCGCCTTGGAGGTGCTCGAAGAATCGGAAGATAAAGAGGAAAAAGAAGGCCTCACTCGCGAACTCGCCGTGATCACCGAACGTCTGGAGAAAGAGCGGCCTTTGCAGAAAGATGCCATGCTGGACCGCGAAGAACTTCCGGAGGCGGAGCAGAAACTCCAGAAACTCGGCGAAACCATCAAAGAAAATGAAAGCCGCCTGCTCGAGCTGGCGCGGCGTGAAGCGACCCTGCAGGGGGATCTGGCGGGAATCGAGCAGCTCGAAGAAGAAGGCGAGCGTTTGCGGCACAGGGAGAAGCATTTGCGCGGCCGCTGCGAAGCGCTGCGCATCGCCTGCGATCTGCTCTCATCGGCGGTTGATGAGTTCCGCCAGACGTATCTGGAGCGATTCGCAGGAGAGATCAGCCGGCACCTGGCAATGGTCACTCTGGGGCGGCATGAGACGCTGCGGCTTGAAGACGACTTTTCTCTTTACCTCAAAGGCCGGGGGAATGGCTGGCGCCCGGTCGAACATTTCAGCCGCGGAACCATCGATGCCGTATATTTTGCCGTGCGGCTGGCGTTGACCCGGCAGCTCTCAAGCGGTCGGCTTCTGCCGCTGCTGCTCGATGATCCGTTGGTCAATTTCGATCGCGGCCGCCTCGGCGAAACGCTGAATATTCTCGGTCGGCTGAGTCTGGAGCACCAGGTGATTCTTTTCGCCCATGACGAGTCGCTGCTCAAGCGTGCCGCCCGGGACCGATGGAATATGGTCGTCTTGGATTCACTGCAGGCCAGCATGGCTGAGTCCAGCGTCAGGGACGAAAACGCCGGACAGCTCGCGCTTCTATAACCGTTGAATTTTCTGAAGGAGAAAATGTATGCCTGAAGAATGCCTCTTCTGCAAGATTCTCGCCGGCGAAATCCAGAGCAACATCATTTATCGAGACGATCTGGTGGTGGCTTTCGAGGACGTCAATCCCCAGGCGCCGCACCATTATCTGATCGTCCCGCGCAAGCATATCCGCACGACGCTCGACCTCTCGACCGCCGACAACGAGCTGATCGGGCACATTTACCAGGTGGCCGGAAAAATCGCTCATGACATGGAGTTCGCCGAGGAGGGCTTTCGGGTCGTCAACAACTGCAACGAAGGAGCGGGGCAGTCGGTCTGGCACATCCACTTTCATCTGCTCGGCGGCCGCGACCTGACCTGGCCCCCAGGTTAGTGTCCCGTACGTCGTTGCGCCTCCTCGGCTTAGTTTCGGCTAGTGCCCCGTGCGGCTAGTTCCCTCTTCTAATTCTGGCCCTTTTGCCCGCTCTCGGCGTTGCGCCTCCTCGACTTAGCTCTGGCTATGCCTGCGTCGGCGCGCCTTGACAGCGACCAAAATGACTCAGAATTAATTGATGCTAC
>JAGXHK010000026.1 GCA_024636255.1 Desulfuromonadales bacterium
ACCGCGACCGCATCGCCTTTCTTCGCATCTGCTCCGGGAGATTCGTGCGCGGCATGAAGGTGCGCCACCACCGGCTCGGAAAAGACGTGACCTTCGCCAATGCCACCATCTTCATGGCCCAGGACCGCACCAATGTCGAAGAAGCCTACGCCGGCGACATTATCGGCATTCACAATCACGGCACCATCAAAATCGGGGATACTTTCAGTGACAAAGAGCCGCTCAAGTTTACCGGCATTCCCAATTTCGCCCCTGACCACTTCCGCCGGGTGCGCCTGAAGAATCCGATCAAACTCAAGCAGTTGCAGAAAGGGCTGGTGCAGTTATCCGAAGAGGGCGCGGTCCAGGTCTTCCGCCCGCTGTTCGGAAGCGACTACATTCTCGGCGCGGTCGGGGTGCTGCAGTTCGATGTGACCATGGAGCGTCTGCGCACCGAGTACGGCGTCGATGCGGTCTATGAGGGGATCGAGTTCGCCACCGCGCGCTGGGTCACCGCCGCAGATCCGAAAAAGCTCGGCGAGTTTGAGAAAAAGAATCAGGGCAACCTGGCCTGGGATGCCGAAGAAAACCTGACCTATCTGGCTCCGAGCGAATGGCGGCTGAACTACGTGGCCGAACAGTGGCCCGATATTACCTTCCTTAAAACCCGCGAACACGGGTGAGGACCCGGTGAAAAGCGATGAGGCCGGGCGTGACACGCGAGCGGTGCGTTAACGCCTCGCCATCTCGCGCTTTTCTCACGCATCTCGCTCCCGGCTGTTTGCCTCTCCACCTGTCCACACCGGCACGCTGAAAGAAAACCTGCTCCCTTCGCCGGGAACACTCTCGACCCAGATTTTCCCCCCGTGGGCGCGTACAACCTCGCGCACCAGCGTCAGACCAAGACCGATTCCCCCGGGGATCCGCTTCTCGCTGTCATCCACCCGGTAAAAGCGCTCGAAGATTCGCCTCAATGCCTCCGGCGGGACGCCGATTCCCTGATCCGCGACGGAAACAATCACGGAGCCGTCTGCCGATTCGGCGCTCAGAGCAATCTGCCCCCCGTCAGGGCTGTATTTGATGGCGTTCGAGACGAGGTTTTTGAGAACCTGAAGGAGCCGCTTCTCGTCCGCACGGATAGGCGGCAGATCGGCTGGGCAGTCGATGGCGATTTCATGTTTTTTCGAGGCCATTATGAAGAGATGCGCGGTTTCGACGAGCAGGTCGTGAGGCGCGACCGAAGAGAAGTGATAGGTTTCGATATCGGCCTGCAGTCTCTGCAGATCAAGGAAATTGCTGATCAGGTCGTTGAGCCGTTCGGTTTCTTTGTACACGGTCTGGAGAAAGTCGAGCTGCTGTTCGCGGTCCACCTCGTTGTCGATGAGAAATTCGACAAAACCGAGCATGGCGGTCAAAGGGGTGCGCATCTCGTGGCTGACCGCCGAAATCATGTCGTCCTTGAGTTTATTCAGCTTTTTCTGCTCGGTGATATCCTGTGCGATGTGGACGCCGCCCCAGACCTGGCTCTGCTCATCGAGCAGCGGGTACACGGAAACCTGAAAGTAGCGATCTGTATTCGGTTCATGGATTTCTCCGCTCTGGGGCTGTTTCTCGTCGAGCATGCGGGAAAAAGGGCAGTTGGCGTTGTCGCGATCGAGGCTGAAAAAAAGCTGGCTGGCCCGCTCGCTACGCGCTTCAGGCACCAGGCTCCGGGTGAATGCAGCGGTGGCCCGGTTCATTTTGAGAACGCGGCCGCGGGTATCCATAATCGCGACGGCATCTGTAATCGCCTCAAATGTCTGCTCCCATTCCTTTTCGCTGCGGCGCAGATTCTCGGCCGTGCGTTGACGCTCCTCGATTTCCTCTTTCAGCTCCCGGTTCAGTGTCTCCAGATCCGAGGAATAGACCAGGACTTTTCCGGTCAGCGGCCGCAGAAGCAAGATGATGCCGAGGGCTCCGCTGGCGGTCAGAAGCAGGAGGATGCCGAGGACGGACAGGAGCTGCCGGTTGGTCTGGCCGAAGAGCTCCTGTTCGTCCATGGTCACCAGCAGACCCCATCTGGTCTCGTGGACCGGCGTATGGGCCACGATGTCGATATCTCCAAGGTCGCCTTCTTCGAGGCGCAGCAGGCCCGTCCCTTGGGTTAGGGCGCGGGACATGGCCGTTTTCAGAGGGCTCTGACGATACCGGATGTTGTAGCGTTCCTTCTCGCCCATGCGCCCGGGAAAGAAGATGACCACCCCGTCTGGCGTCTCGCGCCCGAGCAGGCATTCTCCCGTCGCCCCCAGTCCGGTGTTATCCCAGACGATGCGCTGCAGTTTGTTGGTCGTGAATAAAACGAGGTCTGTGCCGACGTGGTCTCCCTGGCGATCGATGATGGGAGCGCTGCTCAACAGGTAGAGATTATCCTCGATGACCACGGGGTCGGAAATCCAGGAGCGCTGATAATGGGTGCGGGCTTCGGTTTTCAACTCAGCGGTAATCGGTAGACCGCTTTCGACGACAGGCTGACCGGTCGCGTCGAGGCGAATAATGCCGACCGCTTCTTTCGAATGGCTCAGGGCATCGGACATTTTCGGCTCGAGATAGTCCTGTAATTCCTCTAGATCGATCTCGCCGCGGTTGTACCGGATAAGATAACGACGCATCATGGAGCGGCTCGTTATCTGGCGGGTGACGTCGCTTACGCGGGTCAGGTATTCTTCGACAGCGAGCGCGCGCGACCTGGCCGCGTGCAGCAGGTTTTCTTCCTCAAGCGTGCGCAGCAGCTGCACCAGCGGCCAGATGCTGATCACCGCAACCAGCAAGAAGCCCGCCAGGGCGTAGATGACGGAATAGAACAGGATTTTTCGGCGCAGAGATTCCAGTGTGCTGTTCGAGTCAACCATAATTCCCGAGGCGCGAAGTCAAGCGTTGCCGGAAAGAAGATGGGTGGAAAAATATCGCAGATCTAACAATAACAGAGCGATGCCTTCTGGCAAAGAAAAGGCTGAGGTTGCGTTCTTGCGCCCCCTGGCCGATAATCTGTATGGCAGATAAAAGAGACTGTACAGGAGTTTTCAAATGATGCCAAATGTAGAGGGGCGGGTCAGGGTCCGTGAGGCGCTGCAGGCGCAGGAAGCGATCGAGGCGATCGTCATCAAGGGCTGGGTCCGCACGGTGCGCCGCAGCAAGGATGTGATTTTTCTGGCGCTTAACGACGGCTCGTGCCTGGCGAATCTGCAGATTGTTTTCGCGCAGGGAAAGCCCGGTTTCGAAGAGGCTGCGCGCGTGGTAACTGGCGCCTGTGTGGCGGTCGAGGGATCGCTGGTGGCCTCACCCGCAGCCGGGCAATCCTGGGAAGTGCACCCCCGCAACCTCGAGGTGCTCGGCGAGGCGGATTCTGACTACCCGCTTCAGAAAAAGCGGCACAGCTTCGAATATCTGCGCTCCATTGCCCACCTGCGTCTGCGCTCCAACGCCTTCGGCGCTGTTTTCCGGGTTCGTAATGCGCTCTCCTTTGCGATCCACCGCTTTTTTCAGGAGCGGAAATTTCTCTATGTACATACCCCGGTGATTACAGCCAACGACTGCGAAGGGGCGGGCGAGATGTTTCGCGTGACGACTCTCGATCCGACCGGAGCGCCTCTGGAGGATGGAAAGATCGACTGGCGCAAAGATTTTTTCGGTCAGAGAACCGGTTTGACGGTCAGCGGCCAGTTGCAGGGGGAAGCCTTCGCGGGGGCTTTCGGGGATATTTATACTTTCGGCCCGACATTTCGTGCCGAGAATTCCAACACCAGCCGGCATGCGGCCGAGTTCTGGATGATCGAGCCTGAAATGGCTTTTGCGGATCTGGTTGAAGACTGCCGGCTGGCCGCGGATTTTCTGCGCTACCTGTGCAGATACGCGCTGGAGCACTGCCGGGACGATCTGGCCTTTTTCGATGAGCGGATCGAGAAGGGGCTGGTGGCCAAGCTCGAGGCACTGGCGCAGGCCGGATTCGAGACCATGAGCTATACGGATGCGGTGGCGGAATTGCAGAAATCGGGGCAGAAATTCGATTATCCGGTCGAATGGGGGTGCGATCGGCAGTCGGAGCATGAACGATTTCTGACTGAACAGGTGGTGAAGGGGCCGCTTTTCGTCACCGATTATCCGAAGGAGATCAAGGCCTTCTACATGCGCCTCAACAACGACGGACGCACCGTGGCGGCCATGGACTGTCTGGTCCCGCGGGTCGGCGAGATTATCGGCGGAAGCCAGCGTGAAGAACGCCGGAACGTGCTCGAGGAGCGCATGCGCGATGTCGGCATCGCCCCGCAGAGCATGGGATGGTACCTTGATCTGCGCCGCTGGGGCAGTTGCCCCCACGCCGGCTTCGGCCTCGGGTTCGAGCGCTTCCTGATGTACGTAACCGGCATGAGCAATATCCGCGACGTCATCCCGTTCCCGCGCACGCCGGGCAATGCGGCATTCTGAAACGCGAAAGGGGCCGCGCATGCGACCCCTCTCATTTCATCCTGTTCTGGGCGAGCGGCCCAGCCTCAGAAAAGCTCGGCGGCCTGACCCATCTGCTGTATCTCTTCTTCGTAGATAAGATGGTTGACGTCCAGTAGAATCTTGACATCGTCGCCTATTTTTCCCATCCCCTGAATGTAGCGGCTGCTCTGCGCCCGGTTGGAGCGCGGCGGCGGCTCGATCTGGTTGCCGGGAATGTCGGCGACCTCGCTCACTTCGTCGACCACCAGCCCGACGGCTGTCCCATGAACGTTGACCACGATGATGCAGGTGCGGTCGTTGTATTCGAGCGGCGGCATCATGAAGCGGGTGCGAATATCCATCACCGGGATGACCTTGCCGCGCAGGTTGATGACCCCTTTGACGAAATCCGGCATGTCCGGAACTTCGGTAATTTTCTGAATACCGATGATCTCGGTGACAAAGCGGATTTCGATGCCATAGTCTTCGTCGGCGAGGTGAAAGGTCAGGTACTTGCCTTTCTGGGTGTCCTCTTCTTCCATGAAATCATCTTCAAGGGCAACGCTCTGCCTGCTCTCTGCCATGGGCAGTCTCCTTTCAGATCTTCAACTCTTGCGCGTGATTCTCTCGGGCGCGAATCTTCGACATCTTTATTCCGTTCAATTAAATTATGATAATTTTTCGCAGGAGTTTCGTCAAGCAGAAAAAGAGTCCTCTCACTCTATTTGGCGACTTCGGTGCCATCTGGCCGATTATTTCGGAGCAGCCTCTTCAGCCGGCTTTTTCCAGCCGAACAGAACTTTCGCGAGGCCGGCAAGGGCGACGGCGAGAAAAAAGACACCACGCCAGAACGGGGGTGTTTTCCCTTCACTCAGAAAGAAGACCTCCTCAGGGATATCCAGCCCTCCGGCGCGCGCCAGTTTCTCGAGCTGGTTCAGATTGTTATCGGCAATCAGAGAAGTCTGTAGCATGCCGGTGATGTCTCGCTGACTGAAGAACACCCGTGCATTCTCTTCGCGAAACGCCTCTTTGTCGTAGAGCGTATCGAGTTTGAAATGATAGGTCTTGAAAAGATCGAGCAGCTGCGCGTCATGCGTCTCGACCAGGACCTCGTAGCGTTCCTGCTCCGGCTCGGGAGTCAGCGGAACCAGCAGCGCATCAAGCTCGACCGACCCCGAGGTTGAAATAGCCTCGTCGAGGTTGAAATAGCCGCCGGTGACATGCAGCCATTCCTGCGGTGGCCCCTGCCTGATCAGTTGTTCAATGGAGATCTCGGCAGGTGTCTGGTTGCGCAGGTACAGGCTGAGATCGCCGTATCCCATGTACAGCAGGACGAGGCAGACGGCGATCAGGGTGAAGCGGAAGCGTTTCATGGGATTTCCTCGGACAGTGGAATGCGTACCAAAAAAGGGGGGGCCGCCTACAGGCGACCCCCACAGTATTGCAGAAGATGTTGTCATCGACAACACGGGATCAGGCTTCGGCGGCCTCTGCCTCCTCCTCGGGAACCTCGACGCGATTGGTGATCAACGACACGAGGACCAGGGCGAGAAACGAGAGGGGAATGGAGATGATTCCCGGATTATTGAGCGTAATCGGCGCGTCGCTCGGCAGCAGGCCGTAACGCACATACATGTCGGGAGAAATCAGGATCAGGCCGAGCGAGGAGACGATACCGACCAGGATCGAAGCGGCCACGCCCTGAGCGGTGGTGCGCTTCCAGAAAAGCAGCATCAGGATCGCCGGCAGATTTGCCGAGGCAGCCACAGCAAATGCCCAGCCGACCAGGAAGGAGACGTTCATCCCTTCGAAGACGATGCCGAGGTAGATGGCCAGCATACCGACCACAACCGCGGAGATTTTGCCGGACCAGACTTTCCACTTGTCACTCATCTTCATGCCGAGGAAGTTATCCATAAGGTCATGCGCCACCGCGCCCGACGCGGCAACGATCAGCCCGGATACCGTGCCGAGGACCGTGGCGAAGGCGATAGACGAGATGATCGCGAACAGAATGACCCCGAAGGAAAGCGCCAGGAGCGGCGCCGACATGTTGTTGTCGGTGATGTTGATAACGCCGCTTGTCATGGCGCCTAGGCCCATGAACAAGGTCAGGACATAGAAGAAGCCGATACCGGCGATCGCCACAATAGTCGATTTACGGGCGGCAGCCTGGCTGGGCACCGTATAGTAGCGAATCAGGATGTGTGGCAGGGCGGCGGTACCGCAGAACAGGGCCAGCATCAGCGAAACGAAATTGAGCTTCTGGGTGGTGGTGGCGTTGTCGATTTTGAACTTCAGGCCCGGACGCAGCACCTTGGTGCCGGGGGTCGGCTTCTGGTGATAGACTGTGAAGCGCTTGCCGTCTTGTTCGACGAATTTTTGACCCCACAAGACAATGGTGCTGTCCTTGATCGCAGAGAGGTAGGCAAGAGGTCCAATGGCTCCGGTCTGGGCCACCGTTTCGCCGTCCATCTGGATCTCCTTTATGTGGCCGACAGGAAAGAAGCGACCCTCTTCCTCCGGGGCGCCGTTGTAGAGCTTGGTGCCGTCGGGCATCAGGGTCACGAAAAGAGTCTCCTCGAGCCTTAGGCCGCCGTCCGGGGCTTCTTCGATCTCCCAGATGGACGGTTCGCCGTTTTTCTCAAGTCTGACCAGCCCTTTTTCATAAAAGGGGGAATCCTGCCAATTCTGCCCCGCGGGAACGCTATAGCCATCAGCGGCGACATTCAGACTGCCGTCCGCTGCGATGCTGGCCTGCAGAGGCTGAAAATCGTGATAAGCCTTGCCATCGTTCTCCGGAGTCGTGGAAAGCCCGCGGAAAAGGACCGCTCCGACCAGAATGGTCGAGAAGATCAGCAGCAGGCCGCCTTTGAAAAACTGCACGTAGGTGGTCGAGGCCATACCGGCGGTGGCAACGATGATGGTGACGACGATACCGACCAAAATAACCCCGACATAATGCGGCAGACCCATCAGGGGGGTAACGAGCACGCCGGCGCCGACCATCTGCGGGATCAGGTAGAAGATTGAAACGACCAGGGTGCTGATGGCGGCCATCAGCTGAATGCTTTTGGAGTTGAACTTTGAGTCGAGCGCGTCGGTAAAGGTGAACTTGCCCATGCGCTTCATCGGTTCGGCGACCAGGAAGAGGGCTACCATCCAGCCGGCCAGATAGCCGATGGAATAGAGAAAGCCGTCATAC
>JAGXHK010000001.1 GCA_024636255.1 Desulfuromonadales bacterium
AGATGTGTATAAGAGACATCCGGTGTCCTGCTCTTTGCTGGCGGCGGAAATCTCCTGTACCAATTCGGCTGTCCTCTGAATGTCGGGTACCATGCGGGACAGCATCTCGCCGGCTTTTTCCGCAACATCGACGCTCGCGCCGGAGAGTTCGCTGATTTCAGCGGCTGCATGCTGGCTGCGTTCTGCGAGCTTGCGTACTTCGGCCGCCACCACCGCAAACCCTTTTCCGGCATCGCCTGCACGGGCTGCTTCGATGGCGGCGTTGAGGGCGAGCAGGTTGGTCTGGCGTGCAATCTCTTCGATGATCGAGATCTTGTCCGCGATCTGCTTCATGGCGGCCACAGTATCGGCGACCGCCTGTCCTCCCTGTTGCGCATCGGTAGCGCTCTGCGTGGCAATCTTGTCCGTCTGCATGGCGTTGTCTGCGTTCTGGCGGATGTTGGCGGCCATCTGCTCCATCGAGCTTGAGGCTTCTTCGGCGGCAGCCGCCTGCTCAGTCGCCCCCTGACTCATTTCTTCACTCGTTGCGCTCATTTCCTGGCTGCCGGCGGCGACATTGTTGGAGGCCGTTTGCACGTCCGTGACGATTTCACGCAACTTCTCCACCATATTTTTCATGGATGCATAAACGCTGGCTTCGTTTTTGATGGCCAGATCCATTTTCAGGGAGAGATCGCCATCGCTTATTTTATTGGTGACATCCTCAATGACCGAGGGATCACATCCGAGTTGGCGAAGAATGCCACGGATGATGAAGATCGCTGCCAGTACGCCGATGACTACGGCAAAAATACCAAGGAGCGTTATTATGCTGAGAGCTTGATCATTTGCCGCCTGGACTCTGGGACCAAGTTCATCCTGATCGTTGAGAATGGATAGTTTAAGCGTTTCGACATCCGTACCAACCTGATCGCCGATCTGATCCAGATGCGCTATTTCCGTATTGCGCTCGAAGATAGTCTTGACCACATCATTGAACGCGGTAGCGTATTTTTTATGATTTTCGAGGACTTCACCAAGCAATCTGCGCCGTTCAGGATTGTTTAGCTCCTGGTTCAATATTTCAAGCTGCTCAAGGCAACCGGCGAGTTCCTGGTGCACGCGGTCGACCGAGCTCTGGGTGTTGTCATCGAGAAATCTCATCACATAGATACGCGCCAGCAGAAGATCGCGCATAGCCAGACTGGCGTTGTAGGCGGCAAGCATGTCTTCGTCGGCACGGGCGCTGGTCAGAATTGACGTGAGACCTTTTTCCATCTCCGGGCCGAAGACATTCAGATGCTTGTTCACAAGGTCGTTGCGGGCATCACGGAAATCAACGATTTTATCGAAGCTGGCGTGGTATTCATCAAGTTCCGCAGAGGCTTTGACAATCATCCGCTGTCGTTCCGGATCTTGAATAGAGTCCCTTGCTTCCACGACGAAGTTTTCTGCGGCGCTATAGCGCTTTTCAAATTCTTTCCGCTCTTCTTCGCTGCCGGTGCGAACAAACTTTTCGGAATGGACCTGGGCTTCCAGGACATTAGCCTGAACGCGTCCACTGGTGTTGTTGTTGCGCGCCATGAGGCGATAATCGGAAAAATTTCTGGATGAATCGCTGATCGCGTTGAAGGCGACAAAACCGATAGCGACCAGAAGAATCAGTACGATACCAAAGCCTGCTGTTAATTTTTTGGCCAGCGTCATGCCTTTGAACATGAAGTCCCTCCTTTGTGTGGGGTTAGAATTTCAGGCTGTTACGGCGAGATCTTCCGCTAGCCCTGTTGAAACACCAGCCAGTTCCTCCTCAGAGAAAACCCGGTCGATATCGAGAATGATGACAAAGCTCTCCTCACGCTTCCCAATGCCGTGAATGAAGTCCATATCAACGCGCGTGCCGATCTTGGGAGCAGGCTCGATAGCGTCCGGTTCAAGGTCGATGACTTCCTGTACCGAATCGGCCAATGCGCCAAGGACAATGGTTTCGTTACCCAGGCTGATTTCAGTGATGACAATGCAGCTGTTCACGGTTTTGGTTGTTGCCTCCATGCCGAACTTGACACGCAGGTCAATTACCGGCACCACGCCGCCACGCACGTTGACCACCCCAATCATGAACTCCGGGCAGCGCGGCACGCGGGTGACCGGCATCCATTCTAAAATTTCGCGCACCTTTTCGATGGCGAGGGCATAGGTTTCCTCCGCCAGAGTAAAGGCCAGGTACTGCCGGGAACTCGTCTCGGTTTTTTCGCTCACTATCTCCTCCTTTCTTTCTGCTCTCGTTGCAATGCTCGTTGGCCTCGAGGAGCGAGGACGCCCTCATTATCTGAATGCTGGTTCTTTCAAAAAACGCCTTCTCTGCGCGCAACGGGGTGAGAACAGTTTTCCAGAACGTTTACTGCACCGCATCCTGCTATCTACCCCTGGTCAATTGGGAAAGTCCTTTGATATCAGTAAGAATAATTTTTCGACGGATAGATCTGATCAGGCCTTCTTTCTGGAGGGAGCTTAATTGGCGGATGGCCGTTTCGCTGGCCAGACAGGCGGTTTCAGCAATATCTCTGCGCGAAAGCGGTATGTCGATCAAAATGCCCTTTGCTGTCGGTCTGCCGTATTCCTGCGCCAGGCGAAGTAGAGTGGCCGCGAGCCTTTCCTTGCCTGACAAGCAACCAAGGTCGGATAGATGCTCACGAAGGTCGTGGATTTCTTTGGCCATGGAGCGCGTTATTTTTCGTGTGAATTCAGGGTGCTGGTGCAGAACCTCAAAAAACGCCTCCTGGTCGAGAAAACCGAGCCGACTTTCCTCCAGGGATTCACAAGAGCAATCATGAACCGTTCCGCGAAACGCAGCGGACACGGCGAGAAAGGACCCCGGGGCTGTGATGCCGCAGAGTTGATTCCGTCCATTCGGGTGCGAGGTAAACAGTTTGAGCCGCCCCTGGAGCAGAAGATATATGCCTTTCACCGGCGTGCCCTCCAGGAAGAGCGTTTCTTTTTTTTGTACTGATTTGTAGGACTGAAGGTCTCTCCATGATGTGTAAACAGAGGGAGGAAGGTCAGAAAAAAAATCCATTTCCATCCGTGGAATCATTTCGGCTTCTCTCTGAAAAAATAATGCTCATAAAGATGGTCAAACTTTAAAAAATTAGTTTTAACTCATCCCGTAAAACATAACTTTGTTTTGAGGATATAGATATGAGAAAAATCATATTTTAATAATATTTAGTGCGCCGAGAATTGCTGCCCGATGTTCTTCGTTGCTTGAAAGACCGCCACGTGCCGCGTGGTCGCGGTGCCTGCCTCGTTGTGTCTGGCAATTGAAAAAGATTCTTGGCCAACCTTCCTGAGAAGTTAAAAAATGACAGTTGTCATTTTTTAACTTCTTGAAGGCATAATAGCTTGAACCATAGGGGGCAAGGACAAAAGAGCCATTTTCAATTCCTTTTACTCCGTCTCTTTCTCCTCTCCGGCGCGGGCGGGCGAGGCCGAATTGCTTTCTTCCGCATCGCCGCCGGCGGGCATCAAAATCAGGCCGGTGCCGAGGGCAGAGTTGTCGTTGCGAAGCCGGGCGGATGAGGGATACGAAAGATACTGACCGCCAGAAACGATCTGAAACCACGGATGCCCCCACCAGAGCGGCATCTTTTTTTTGGGGGGCGAATGGTAGGGCGAAAAACATTCATGCCGAGACGTCAGAGGCAATGACCGCGCAAAGTAAACGGGCGATGATACAATTAAGAGCATTAGGTTCGTAACCTGTTCCAGCCCGAGGAGCCGATGCGCGCTGTTGTTTTTCTCTTTCTTTCTGCCCTGCTCAGTTCCGCCTGCATGGCGAGTCCGCCGCAGGATGCCCCGCCTCATCACACGGCAGATGGCTTTCGCAACGATCCGCCCATCGAGCAAAATACCCTCGCCGATTTTCTGCGGTGGCAGTGGAACCGGCTGTGGAAGGGTATCCCCGCTCTTGAGAGCTACGATTTTGCGCTGGCGGAAAACGACCCTGCTGCCCTGCGCGCGAATCGGGAGAAAACGACCCTGACCTGGATCGGACATGCCACCGTTTTGCTGCAAGTCGATGGGAAAAACATCCTGACAGACCCGCACTTCTCGCAGCGCGCCGCCCCGGTGCAGTGGGCCGGACCGAAGCGGGCACTGCCCCCGGGACTTTCGTTGGAGGAGCTGCCGCACATCGATCTGGTGGTCATCTCGCACAACCACTACGATGCGCTCGATGCCGGCAGTATCGAGCGCCTGGCCGCCCGGCCGGGCGGCAGACAGACCCTGTTCGTGGTCCCGCTGGGGCTGAAGAGCTGGTTTGCTGATCGCGGCATACAGAACGTGGTCGAGCTCGACTGGTGGCAGGAAGCGCGGACGGACGTTTTGAGCGTGACGGCCGTGCCGGTGCAGCACTGGAGCAAGCGCAGCCTGTTTTCGAAAAACGAGACCCTGTGGGCCGGGTTCTCTATCCGCAGCGCAGGGTTTAATTTTCTTTTCGCCGGCGACAGCGGCTACGCGCCGCACCATTTTCGCGAGATCGGCGCCAGGCTCGGGCCGTTCGATCTGGCGGCGATTCCCATCGGCGCCTACGCCCCGCGCTGGTTTATGGCCAAGCATCACGTCAATCCGGAGGAAGCGCTGCGGATTCATCGTGATGTGCGTGCCCGGCGATCGGTCGCCATTCACTGGGGGACGTTTATTCTCACCGATGAGCCGCTCGATGAGCCGCCCATGCGGCTGCGGCAGGCGCGCGAAAACCTCGGTCTGCCGGCGCGCGCATTTGAGGTGCTGCAGCATGGGGAGACGATTTTTCTCTGAACGGCGGTTTTGCATGGCAGCGCATTCGCTATACTCTCGGAAAACCCATCAACGATTCGCGTAAATGGAGGATGCTATGGCCGAGAAGAAGGAAAGAACCTACAACCCCTGCACAATGCCCGAAGTTCATCCCGATCATCTCTGTCGCCTGATGGAGGAGGGGCGCACCGCCGAGATCGCTGTTCTCGCCTCGAGCCCGGCTTATCTTTGCGCCAACTGCGGGGCGCGGGCAAACCACGCCCAGAATCTGTGCAAACCGCAGGAGATTGAAAGATCCTGAGGGATACTCGGCCTTTTTGCAGACCGGTCTATCGCCAATAGAAAAAGCCGCAGGGAGGCGGCTTTTTCTGAGCCTGCGGCCGCCCAATCTCTGCCGGTGACTTGGAATCTTCCTGATTTCGTTTAAACTTCATTGAATTCAGTCGATGTTGTTTTCAATCGATATCGGTCCTCAAGGAGGAGATTCCATGCCCGACAACTCTCCGGAAACCGGCGAACATCGCTGGTATCACCTCGACGTTCACCCGTGGGTCTTCTTTACATCAGGCGGCATCATCATCCTGTTCGTCGCATTGACGCTTATTTTCCAGCGCAACGTGGATGATTTCTTTTCCACCGTGCAGAGCGGCATCGGCACCTATGCCGGCTGGTTCTTCGTCTGGACCATGAACATCATTCTGGTTTACGTGATCTCTTTGCTGCTGGGGCGCTTCGGCGGCATTCGTCTCGGCGGTGCCGAGGCGGTCCCGGAGTTCACGACCCTCGGCTGGTTCTCCATGCTCTTTTCGGCCGGGATGGGGATCGGCCTGCTTTTCTACGGGGTGGCAGAGCCGATGTTTCATTTCATCGCCTCGCCCCTGGTCGAGCCGGGCACGCCGGAGGCGGCGCGGGTGGCGATGGATATCACCTTTCTGCACTGGGGTCTGCACCCCTGGGCCATTTATGCCATCGTTGGACTCTCCCTCGCTTTTTTCTCGTTCAACAAGGGATTGCCCCTGTCGATCCGTTCGGTCTTCTATCCGCTGCTCGGCGAGAGGATCTACGGCCCGATCGGCAACATCATCGATATCATGGCGACCGTGGCCACGCTTTTCGGCGTGGCGACTTCGCTCGGGCTTGGCGTGCAGCAGGTCAACGCGGGTCTTAATCACCTCTTCGGCATCCCTCAGAGCACGCTCGTCCAGGTGATCCTGATCGCCTGCATTACCCTGATCGCGACCTGGTCGGTGGTGCGCGGCATCAGCGCCGGGATCAAGCTGCTCAGCCAGATCAATGTCTTTTGCGCCGCCGCCCTGATGATCTTCGTGCTGATGCTCGGCCCGACGCTGTTTATCATGAAGGCGCTGCTCGAGAACATCGGCTTCTACCTGCAGAACCTGCCGCAGCTGGCCACCTGGAACGAAACCTACGAGGCGACGGACTGGCAGCAGGGCTGGACGGTCTTCTACTGGGGCTGGTGGATTTCCTGGTCGCCCTTCGTCGGGATGTTCATCGCCCGGGTTTCCTACGGCCGCACCATCGCCGAGTTCATCAAGGGGGTGCTGCTCGTTCCGACCCTGATCACCTTTATCTGGATCACGGTATTCGGCAACAGCGCCATCAACATCGAGATGTTCGGCGCGGGCGGCATCGCCAAGGCGGTACAGGAAAATATCCCGGTCTCTTTGTTCAAGCTGCTGGAAAATTTCCCCCTCGGTTCGGTGACCTCGATGGTCGCGGTTATCGTCGTCATCACCTTCTTTGTGACCTCTTCGGACTCAGGCTCTCTGGTCATCGACATCATCACCGCCGGCGGCAACCCCGATCCTCCGATCATTCAGCGCCTCTTCTGGGCTGTTCTCGAAGGGGTGGTCGCGGCCGTGCTGCTGCTTGGCGGCGGGCTGGTTGCGCTGCAGACCGCGGCCGTCACGACAGGGCTGCCCTTCTCGGTGGTGCTGCTCGGGATGTGTTTCGCCCTGCACAAAGGACTGGCCGAATACAAGGAAGGGCAATCCTTCGAGTTCTCCACCGAGGATGCCAAAACCGGCGAATTTCGGACCCGTCCTTCATCCCGGCTGCCGACCTACGGGCGGCGTCGCTTCTGGTAACCCGAATCATGATCCGCAGCGGAGGTCATTCGTGAAACTGTTCAGAAAAATAACCGGCTTCGCTCTTCTGCTGGCGGCCGCTGCCGTGCTGCCGCTCGGATCGGCCGGCGCCCAGGAAAAACCGGTGGTGAGACTGGCCTACATGCAATGGTCGTCGTCTGTTGCCAGCGCCCACCTGGTGCAGGCGGTGCTGCAGGAGGAGCTTGGCTGCCAGGTGCAGCTGCTGCGTATGGGCGCCGAGGACATATGGCAGGCCGTGGCCGAGGGCCGGGCCGACGCCATGCTCTCGGGCTGGTTGCCGGTGACGCATCGGCAGTATTTCGAGCGCTACGGCCAGCAGCTGGTCGACCTCGGCCCCAATCTCAAAGGCGCACGCATCGGCCTGGTCGTGCCCGATGTGAGCGTCGGGCGACAGACCGGCCCCCTGGGCAAACGGGCGCGGCCTTATATCGAGGCGGAATCGATCCCCGATCTCAGGGAATACAGCAGGCAATTCCGCCGCCATATCGTCGGCATCGATCCGCAGGCCGGGATTATGGAGCGCACCCGCGAGGCGATCGAGGTTTACGATCTCGAAGATTTTCGCTTGATCGAGGGGAGCGAAGTCTCGATGACAGCCGAACTCTCCCATGCCATTCGCCACCAGGAATGGATTGTGGTCACCGGCTGGACGCCGCATTGGATGTTCGCCCGCTGGAACCTGCGCTTTCTGGACGATCCGCAGAATGTCTACGGCGGGGCAGAGGCGATCCACACCATGGTCCGGCGCGGACTCAAAGACGAGATGCCTGCGGTCAATACATTTCTCGACCGCTTTTCCTGGAGCCCTGAGGAGGCCTCGCAGTATATGGTCTGGAACCAGGCGGATCACGGACTCTATCCGTATGAAAAGGCGCTGCGCTGGATGTATACGCATCCTGAGCAGGTGGCGCGCTGGCTCGAGGGACTGAAGTGAAACCACGAGGAGGTCTCGGGCCATCCATGAACCGGCTGCAGATTCTGCCCGGATGGTTCGCCCCCCGGTTCATAGTGACGCCTCTGCCGGAACGCAGCCGGCAAGGCGGTTGATGGAGGATGCATGTTTCAGACGGTATGTCAGAAATTCAGCGGCGGGTGCATGATGGTCATGCGCCAGGACGGCGATTCCGTGACCTTTCTCGGCACGGCTTTTCTCGTGCACGACAACGGCTATCTGCTCACGGTGGCCCATATTCTGCCCAAGGAGGGGCGGTTGCTGGTCGTTCCCGAAGATCCGAGCAGCGATTTCACGCCGATCAGCCAGGAACGGGTGACGACGATTCCGGTGAGTGTCGCGCAGCGCGATCCCGATCGCGACCTGGCGCTGCTCAAGATCGACCAGGAGATGGAGATGCGCCTTCCCGACCATTTTCTCGGCTCGGGCGAGAACATGTACGTCGGCAACAGCGTCATGGCGATGGGCTTTGCCTTCGGACACCAGACGCTGCATACCCTGGTGTCCATGAATGCGATCATCAGCGCCAAGGTGCTTTCTCACAACCAGAGCAAGTTGTTGCTTTTCGACAGCATGATGCATGACGGCGATCGTGGCGGGCCGCTGGTGAGCGTCGGTGAAGGTCAGGTCGTGGGCATCATCAACGGACGCTTCGATCCTCAGGAAGCCTCTTCGGAGTACACCGACGGCAGCAGGACGGTGACCACGAACACCAATGTGTCTTATGCAGTGGCCATTGAGCACGGTATTGAATTGATGGAAAAAGAAGGGATCAGGGCTCCCTGAGCCCCGATCTGCACCCATTTCCTTTCTCTGTGCGGCGGTAGTGCACCAGGGAGAAACGCTGGTGCTGCTCGATGGACTGTGCCTGCCACAGACCCCAGTCCACCGGCGGAAAGAAGACATCTCCCCGGTGATCTTCCCGAACCCAGGACACGATCATTTCATTCGCGATCGGCAGTGCCTGTTGGTAGATGGTGCGACCGCCGATAAAAAAGACGCGCCCACCGCGCCCCTGCGCATTCTCGAGCACTGCCTCGAAGCTGCGGCAGATTTCGATGCCGTGGGTCTCGCCCAGGCGGGTGCTGACAACCAGGTTGCGCCGTTCGGGCAGAGGGCGGCCGATGGCAAAGAAGGTACGGCGGCCCATCACCAGGGTATGGCCGCTGGTCAGCTCGCGGAAGCGGCGCAGGTCCTCCGGAATATGCCAGGGGAGGTTCTCCCCGCACCCGATAACTCCGCTCTTGGTCATGGCGACGATGATGATTTTTTCTGGAGGATTCATCTCTTTCAATCTCCCTGCGGCCCTTTTCAGAATTCAGAATTATCTGGAGCCGACGCGCTGCGGCGGCGCCCCTGTTTCCCTCGTCTTTTTACAACCTCTTGCCGAGGTTGCAACCTGGCTGCGTCGTGGTATAGGAGAAAGATAACCAACTTCCCTGCGGAGTGTTATGGCCGGCGGTGACAACATCCGATACATTCCCTTTGCGCAGCTCTCGGCAACCGAGCAGGAAATTCGCGAAGAGATCGAGGCTGTGCGCTGGCTGCTGCATAATCTGCGGCGTATTCTGCCACCGGAAAGCGCAACCAGCAGAGCCATCGACCGGGATGCCACCTGGGGTGAGATTCTGCGCTTCGCCCGCTGGGAGGAGTGCTGGGATGTGGTCGGTCTGCTTGAGGATGCATTTGAAACTCTCGGTCCAGAGCTTCCCGAAGATGTCGCCGGCAAGCCGTAGGACCTCTCTGACAGGAAAATTTGCCATGAAGACTTTTTTGCCTCTTTTTCTCCTTCTTGCCCTGGTCTTCCCGATGCGGGCGCTTGCCGAGGGGCCGCAAGACAGAATCCGGAGTACCGCCGATGCACTGATCGCGATCCTCGAGGACCCCGAAATGACCCAGGCCGAGCGTTACGAGCGCATCACCACCCTGGTGAAGGCCGGATTTCACTTTCCGGCCATGTCCCGCGTGGTTCTCGGCGTGCATTGGCGACGCGCCGAACCGGCGCAGCGCGAGCGTTTCATTGAATTGTTCGCCGAATTTCTGGAAGCGAGTTACCGTGAGCGCATCGAAACCTACATGGACGAGTACACGAACGAAGAGGTGCGGTATCTGAGCGAGCGCATTGAGGGGGATCGGGCGGAAGTTGAAACCGCGATCCTTACCAAGAATGCGGAAATCCCCGTTGTCTACCGGCTTCTGCGCGAGGCCGGCGAGTGGCGGGTGTATGATGTGGTGATCGAAGGAGTGAGTCTGGTGCGCACCTACCGCAGCACGTTCGGAGAGATCGCGCGCAGCGAAGGGATCGATGGCCTGCTCGAGCGCCTGCAGGAGAAAGTGCGCGATCTGGAAGAGACGTTGTGGCGCGTTATTGGCTCGGCGGTTTGCTTTTGCGCCGGCCGCCGCGCCGCCGTCTGGGCCTGCCCTGGCCGGTGCGAGGCTTCTCCTTGGCCGCTGCAGGCTCATCGTCCGCCTGCCGACGCAGTTCTTTGCCCCACTCCTTGACAAGCTCTCGGTACTCACCGGTGACTTCGCTCCACAAAGCCAGCAACTCGAGCGCGTACGGCGTCATTGGATTTTGCAGCAGCCGGCGCTCGCCACGCTGCCGCCTGCCGCGCGCCAGCCGGTAAACGCCCACCAGCAGTTCGCGGGCCTGGTGGCTGATGCCGCGGGCGATGCTGAAATAAGCGCAGTGCGAGGCGATGGTCTGCCCGGCGGCCCGCACCACCTCGGGGATGGGCGCTTGTTGGGCGGGTGCGCACCGGCGCAGAAAGCGACTCAGGTACAGAGCGGCGATCACGAACGGCTCTTCGACGGCGGTGCCTTTGCGGGTGCGGCGGTCGATCTGCGCAAGCAGCGCAAAGCTCTCCGGGTCTCCCTCGTAGCCGGCCAGAAGCGGCGATAGCAGGCCATTGACCTGCGCGCTGTTGAGAACGTCCCCGCCCACCGCGTGGCGGAACAGCTCCATGACCTCCTCGCGCACCCGGGCCGGCGCCGCTTCGGCGATCAGCGGGGCGCAGGCGTAAATGCCGCGCCGGGTCTGCTCCTCGAGGGTGAAGTCGAGACGAGCGCAGAATTCCAGCGCCCGCAGCATACGCACCGGATCCTCCGTGAAACGCTCCTGCGGATTGCCGATGACACGGATGCGCCGCAGCTGCAGGTCTTCAAGCCCGCCGGTATAATCGATCACCGAAAAGCCGTCGATATCGTAGAACAGGGCGTTGATGGTAAAATCACGCCGGAATGCATCTTCGCGCGGCGTTCCGAAAACGTTTTCCATAAAGCCGAAGCGATCGTCGGGATCTTGCGGCAATTCGTCCGAAGCCGGTTTGCGACGGAAGGTGGCGACCTCGATCAGCTGATTCCGGCCGAAGCGGATATGCGCGAGGCGAAAACGCCGCCCCACAAGAAAGCAATTGCGAAACAGGCTCTTGACCTGATCCGGCGTCGCGTCGGTGCCGACGTCGAAATCTTTCGGCTTTCGCCTCAAAAGCAGGTCGCGTACGCTCCCGCCGACCAGATAGGCTTTGTAGCCGTGGCGGTTGAGCCGGTAGAGGACCTTGAGGGTTTCCTGGTCGAGATTTTTGCGCGAGATGGGATGATCGGCGCGGGAAAGGACAACCGGTTCTTCGCCGGCGGTTTCCGTTCGATCGGGAATGCGGAAAGGTAGAGAATCTGACATCGGGTGATTGCGGTCTTTAGAAGAAGGCTGTTTTCGCGCAGAGCGCGAAAGGTGTGAGTGACGCGAATGATTTAATGTATCAAATGCCGGACCTAAAGGGAAGTATGCAATGCATAATCGCTCGTTGCAATCCGGTTTGAAAATTATTAAGGTGCCGTAAATCAGTAGTTTGCCCTGTTGTTTTGCGCCTCGTCCCGGCGCGCGCATCTCGGTGCAGAGAAGGGTAGAGACCGCAATGAAAAGCCTGGAAGAATACAACCTCTGGGTCGTGCTCGGTCCGACAGCTTCGGGCAAGACCCGCCTGGGGGTGGAGTTGGCCGACCGGTTCGGCGGCGAAATCATCTCCGCCGACTCGCGGCAGGTCTTTCGGGGCATGGACCTCGGGACGGGTAAGGATCTGGCCGAATACGGCCAGGTTCCCTTTCATCTGATCGACATCGCCGAGCCGGGAAGCGAGTTCAGCGTTTTCGCTTTTCAACGCCGCTTTTTCGCCGCCTTTGCCGATATCCGGAGCCGCGGCCAGCTGCCGCTTCTGGTTGGCGGTACGGGCTTGTACCTGGATGCGGCGCTGCGCGGCTACCGGATGGTCGAGGTGCCGGAAAACCCCGCGCTTCGCGCTGAGCTCGCCGCTTTGAGCGATGAGCATCTGCGCGCCCGGCTGCAGGCGCTCAAGCCAGAGCTCCACAACCGCACCGATCTTGAAGACCGCACCCGCCTGGTGCGCGCTATAGAGATCGCCGCCGGAGAGGCGGCCGCCGAAAAGGGATTTTCGCCACTGCCCGAGATCCGTCCGGTGGTTTTCGGCCTGCGTTGGGATCGCTCGCTCCTGCGCCGGCGCATCACCGAGAGGCTGCGCGCCCGGCTCGAGGCCGGCATGATCGATGAGGTGCGCTGCCTGCATGAGGCCGGCGTTTCCTGGCAGGCCCTCGAGTTCTACGGCCTTGAGTACCGTTTCATCGCCCGCTATCTGCAGAACGAAATCGCGTACAACGATACGTTCCAGAAGCTCAACAGCGCCATCCACCAGTTCGCCAAGCGACAGGAGACCTGGTTTCGCCGTATGGAGCGCCAGGGCGTTGAGATCCATTGGCTCGCGGGGGCGGAGGATCCGCTGCGTGAAGCGCTCGACGTCCTCGGGGCAGGTTCGGGATGACGTCTGTCGCCAAGTATCTGCGCACCCGCGCGATCCTGAAGCCCTGGCACATTGAAGGAACGGAGCGTAAAGATTTCTCCGCCGCAGTCGTTATCCCTGCGCTGGGCGAGGCGGAAAGCCTTCCCGCCACCCTGGCGTCGCTGGCTGAAAATGAGGGAGAGTTCCTGAAGCGCACCCTGGTCGTGGTGGTTGTCAACCACGGGCCGGAGGCCACGCCGGCGCTGCAGGAAAACAACCTTCGCACGCTGGCGATGCTCGTCGAGGGGGATGCCCGCTGGCGCGGCCTGAATTTAGCCCACATCGATGCGGCAACCCCGGGCCGCGAACTGCCGGCCGGCGAGGGGGTCGGGCTGGCGCGCAAGATCGGCTGCGATCTGGCGTTGGAGCGGCTGGACTGGGGTGGCGAGCCGGTTCTGATCAGTCTGGACGCCGATACTCTGGTGCGCCCTGATTACCTTCCGGCGCTTGCCGCCCATTTCGCGAATTCGAGCGCTGGCGGAGCCGTTCTTCCCTTCTGCCATCGACGAGGCGAAACCGCGGCGCAGGATGCGGCTATCCGCCTATACGAGCTCTACCTGCGCCACTATGTACTCGGACTGCAGCTGGCCGGTTCTCCCTACGCCTTTCACACCGTCGGCAGCGCGCTGGCCTGCCGGGCAGGCGCCTATGTGGCCGCAGGCGGCATGAACCGGCGCCGGGCGGCAGAGGATTTCTACTTTCTGCAGCAGCTGGCAAAAACCGGCGGCGTCGCCCAGGTGCGCGGCACGGTGGTCTACCCGGCGGCGCGCATTTCGCGGCGCACGCCATTCGGCACCGGTCCCGCGGTGGAGCGGCTGGCCAGAGGGGAGCAGGCGGTGCGTTTTCACCGTGCCGACTCCTTTCGCCTCCTTAAGGCCTGGCTGCAGTGGGTGCGCAGCTCTGCCGGGGCGGGGGCAGCCGAGATGCTGGCAGGCGCCGCACATCTTTCGCCCGATCTCGCCGGTTTTCTCGAATCCTGCGATTTCTGCGACGTCTGGGGGAGGTTGCAGCACAACCATAAAGGTGCAGACCGGTTTCAGAACGCTTTCCATGACTGGTTCGACGGTCTTAAGAGCCGGCGTCTTCTCCATCATCTGGATGAGTGCGCCGGAGGGCGGCCTGATCCAGAAGCCGCGCTTTCTTCATTGCTGGACTGGGCAGATATTCACAGCCGCCGAGATGTTGGCGCTTTTCTTGCTGCACTCAGGGAACATCAGATCAAAGGACCCTACTGAGCGTTTTGGTTCGCAGCCGAGGCGCTCCCTCAACCTCGAGAGGACAGCGATGGCTGTGAAACCCCAGGCAGTGGAGGATTGGCCGCCCGCGAACAAAAGACTTCACCTGCGCAAGCCGCTGATGGTGCTCAAAGCCAAGCTTGATGATGGCCGCAAGCCTTTCTTCGGCTATGCCCGCAACATCAGTCGCAGCGGCATGTTCATCGCTTCTGTCAATCCGCGCAACCCCGGTGAGCAATTCGACATTGAGGCGAATCTTCCCCCCCTTGGCCTGACCCTGGTTTGCCGCTGCGAGGTCGTCTGGAAGCGCACCTATGCGAAAAAAAGCACGCTCGAGCCGGGAATGGGGTTGCGTTTTCTCGATCTTCCCGAAGAAGTGGCCGAGATCATCAGCCGATGGGTCGAAGAGAACAGCGTGTCGGCGGAGTGACCGCCTCTATCCATAACTGTCAAAGCACCGACCCGCGTGTCTGAATCCAAAATTCTGCCGATCTTACAAAAAAAGCAGGCCCGCCGCGGCCTGCTTTTTCTCTTCCGTTTTTCGATCTTCATTCCCGCATTTTCTGGCGCAGCGCCAAATCAAGCAGAACCTGGGCCGCCATGGTTTCAACGATGGGCACGGCGCGCGGCACCACGCAGGGATCGTGACGCCCCCTGGCTGCCAACTCCGTTGGTGCGCCGGAGAAGTCGGCGGTCTGCTGGGTCTTGCCGATGGTGGCCACCGGCTTGAAGGCGACCCGGAAGAGAACCGGTTCGCCGCTGGAGATACCGCCGAGTACACCGCCGGCGTAATTTGAGAGGGTGCCGAGCCCTGTGCCTTTGCGTACAAAAGGGTCATTGTGCTGAGAGCCGAGCATCGCGGTTCCGGCGAATCCCGAACCGATCTCAAATCCTTTGGTCGCGGGCAGGGAGAGCATGGCCTGGGCGAGCAGAGCTTCGAGCTTGTCGAAAACCGGCTCGCCCCAGCCGGCAGGGACGCCGCGGCAGATGCAGGAGACGATGCCGCCCACCGAATCCTGCGCCTCCTTGACCTCGCGCACCAGGTCCTCCATGCGCGCGGCAGCCTCCAGGTCGGGACAGCGGGTCAGGGTGGCATCCACCTGAGTGCGGGTGAGGTGCATCGGATCGATCGCGTCTGACTCCACGGTGCCGGTGGCGCTGACCCAGGCGACGATCTCCACGCCCCAGCGCGCCCGCAGGATCTTCTCGGCAATCGCCCCGGCCGCCACCCGGCCGATGGTCTCGCGGGCGCTCGAGCGTCCTCCGCCGCTGGCGGCGCGGATGCCGTATTTCATCTGGTAGGTGTAATCGGCGTGGGATGGACGTGGAATCTGGTTCATCTCTCCGTAATCGCCGGGGCGCTGGTCCTTGTTGCGCACCAGCAGCCCGATCGGGGTGCCGAGCGTGAGGCCGTTTTCAAGCCCGGAGAGGATCTGCACCTGGTCGGCCTCCTGGCGCGGCGTGGTCAGCTCGCTCTGGCCGGGGCGGCGGCGATCGAGTTGGGTCTGGATATCGCCCTCATCGAGTTCAATGCCGGGCGGACAGCCGTCGACGACCGCCCCGACTCCGCGGCCGTGGGATTCGCCGAAGGTCGCGACGCGAAACAGCGTGCCGAAAGAGCTGGACATGGGGAAAACCTCCTGCGGTGTTGAAAAAAGAACAGTTTAGCGCGCCGGGCACACGAAAAAAAGCGGAACCGCAGGGTTCCGCTTTTTTTTATGAAAGCTGCCGGAGAAGATCAGACGACCTGTTCCATGTGCCACACGCCGCAGGGGCAGATTCCCGCGCAGATGCCGCAGCCGATGCAGGTGTGATCGTCCGAAATGTATTCGACCTTGCCCTCTGCCATCTCCACCCGCCGGATCGCTCCTTCGGGGCAGGCCTCCAGGCACATCGAGCAGTCGCGGCAGGTGCCGCAGGAGAGACAGCGTGCCGATTCGTTTCTGGCATCGGTTACGCAGAAGCTGCCGCGGTTCTGCGGACGGAACAGCTCCTTGGAGAGACATTGCTGGGAGATCATCTCCGGTTTGTGCTTTGGCACCAGCGTCTCGCCCCTGAGATAGGCATCGACCTGCTCGGCCGCTTCGCGGCCATGGCCGATGGCGTGAGTGAGCAGGCCGGGCTGAATGGTGTCGCCGACGGCGAAGACCCCGCGGGCGCCTTCGACCTGCCAGCAGGCATCGACATCCATCATCCCCTTGACGCTGAGCCAGGCGCGCGGCACAAAGCTGAGATCCGGGCGCTCGCCGATGGCGATGATCACCATGTCGGCCTCAAGCAGGGTGCCGTCCTTGCCGTGGACCCCCTTCTCGTCCACCTTGTGGGTAAAAAAGGGCCAGATGATCTCTCCGCCGAGCGCCCTGACATGATCGATCTCGTTTTTATAGGCGGCGGGGCGCTGGATATCGATCGAGGTAACCTTTTTGGCCCCCATGGCGTAGGCGCCGAGACAGACGTCCATGCCGGCGTTTCCGGCGCCAAGAACCACGACCCGTTCACCGACCGCGGGTCGCTTGCCGGCGTTGATCTCTTTGAGAAACTCGAGCCCCTTGACCAGGCGCTCATGGCCGGGAAAAGGGATCACGACCGGGGTGTGCGCGCCGGAGGCGATAACCACCGCATCGTTTTCCCGGTGTATTTTTTCGAACAGCGCCGCCTCGACACGGGTGCCGGTGCGAATCTCGACGCCCATATTTCTGATGCGCTCGATTTCGGCCGTGAGCACCCCTTCGGGTAGGCGCTCGGTGGGGATAACCTGGCGCAGTTTGCCGCCGACCTCGGCGTCGGCCTCGTAAATGGTCACCTCGTGGCCAAGCAGACGCAGCTGCCATGCAGCGGAGAGCCCACCAGGGCCGCCGCCGATCACCGCCACCTGCTTGCCGCTCGCCGGCGCCGGCAGGGGCGCGGCGCTCTCAATCGAGAGGCGGCCGAGCTCCTTCATCGCCACCGGCTTGTCGATAAATTGGCGGGTGCAGGCATCCATGCACAGGTTGGGGCAAACCTCGCCGCAGACCGAGCCGGGAAAGGGCGAGTAGCGCAGGATCAATTCCAATGCCTCTTTCACCTTCCCCTGGCGCAGCAGTTTGATGCGGTCCTGAGTGGGGATGGCGGTGGGGCAGCTCGACTCACAGGGAGCTGCATAGCGTTTGTCCTGCCAGTGAGGGATCTTGAGGCGGTCCTCGCCTGCATTGACCAGCCCGGAGACCTGCGCATAGTCGTCGCAAACCACATCGCCGAAAATGCCCCCTTCGACCCACTTCTGCAGGCGGAATTCGCGCATGGTCAGATGCTGCACCCGGCTGCGCTCTTCGTACGTCTTGGC
>JAGXHK010000027.1 GCA_024636255.1 Desulfuromonadales bacterium
CCATTACTGATTCCACGGGTACCGCATCGGTTTCTTTTATCAGCGGGGGCGCCGCGTCCGCTCAAGAGGGCGTGATCATTCAGGCCGTTGTTCAACCCGAGCCTGGTGATGATCCTGCTGAACCCCTCATCACCGCCCAGACCAGCTTGACGATTGGAAACGAGGCTACATCTATTGTTCTAGGCACCACGAATGTCGTGTCCGAAGAACATGCTGGAGACCCGCCTTTGCCTGTCGGGTACGCAATACCAATTTCTGTCCTGGTAGTGGACAGCAATGGGAATCCCGCCCCTAGTGCGATCGTCGATCTCGGTGCCTATACGATGTTCTTTTATACAGGTTTTGAACTCGATCCCTTTGATGAAAAGGGGGGATTCTTTGATTGCATCGATTATGTTAAAGAAGATGGATCGAATCCAGTCAGGACCGGTCGTTTCCGCAATGAAGATTTGAACCGCAATGGTTTTCTCGACCACAATAGTTTTCCCGATCCCCGGGAAGAGGGGATTGATCTGAACAACGACGGGACTATCGATTTAGGGGAAGACAGGCACGCAGAGGGGGTATACCGTTTGAATGGCGATATAAATTGCACCCCCCCTGAGACTGGAAAAGCATGGTGGTATTGGGGCGCCGAAGGAAGCCCTGCAGACGTGAGGAGGGAATCAGAGACGTGGGAACCCAACGACCAATTAGACCCAGGATCGATCGTCAGTATCCCAAAGACTGTTGTTACCGACGCTGATGGGCTGGCCAGTTTCGAAGTCAAATATGCAAAAGGGTATGGCAATTGGGCTGACGTTGAAATCACTGCCTCTACCCAGGTGTTCGGTGATCAGCCAACAGCCAAATTGGTGATTCCCTTGAAGGTGCTGTATCTGGATGTCCCCTATCCACATTCACCATTCGGCGAATAGGGTAATGGTTATCTTCAGCTTTATTGACAGTCACTTGCCCCCTCTTTTTTAACCGGGAGGAGACAGGGGATGAAATATCCCGAGGTTCTACAATGACCCCCCAACTCGGCAACCACCTCATCGACGAAGGCGTCATCACGAAAGCCCAACTCAGCGAAGCGCTCGAGCGCCAGAAGAGCTACGGCCAGCGCCTGGGCGACAACCTCGTCGCGCTCGGCCACCTCTCCGCCGAACAGATGGCCGGATTTCTCAAGAAAGCGCCGGTGGCGCCGAAGAATACCGATGAGAGCGGGCTCGATCCGCTCTTTATCGCCGACCTGGCGCTGAAGCACGCGCTCTTCATGGGCGAGTTCGGCATGCAGGAGATGGCCGGGAAGATCTGCCTGCCCGTGTCGGCGGTGGAAGAGGCGCTCGATTTTCTGCGCCGCGAGAAGCTGGTCGAGGTGACCGGGGCGGCGCAGATCACCAAGGCGTCGTTTCGCTTCAAGATTACCGCCCTCGGCAAGAACCGCGCCGGCGACCTGCTCAACCTGTGCGCCTACTGCGGGCCGGCGCCGGTGCCGCTCGAGGATTACTGCGCGACCGTGGAGTTTCAGAACGTGCGCAATATCCTGCTTGACGAGCAGTCGCTGCGCAGCTCGCTCGAGCACCTGACCCTGCCGGAAGAGGTCTACCATCAGCTCGGCCCGGCGATCAGCTCGGGGCGTCCCATCTTTCTGTACGGCCCGCCCGGCAACGGCAAGACGGCGATTGCGGTGGCGATCAGCGAGGCGCTGCCCGGCTCGGTCTATATTCCGCACAGCGTGCTGGTCGGCGGGCAGATCATCAGCGTCTTCGATACGGTGAACCATGTGCCGGTCGCCGACGGAATCGGACAGGCCGGGCTCGACCGGCGCTGGGTCGAGATCAGACGTCCGGTGATGATGACGGGGGGCGAGCTGACCCTGAAGATGCTCGATCTTCAGTTCAACCCCATGACCAAAACGTACGAGGCACCCCTGCAGATGAAGGCGAACAACGGCATCCTGGTGATCGACGATTTCGGCCGCCAGCAGGTCGACCCGCAGGACCTGCTCAACCGCTGGATCGTCTGCCTGGAGCGCAACCTCGACTTTCTCACCCTGCACACCGGCATGAAATTCACCATCCCGTTCAACCAGATCGTCGTCTTCTCGACCAACCTCGAGCCGAAGAGCCTGGTCGATGAAGCCTTTCTGCGCCGAATCCGCTACAAGATCAAGGTCGACCACCCGACCGAGGAGGCTTTCGCCCGCATCTTTCAGCGCGTCTGCGCGGAGAACGGCCTGGAATACAGCGAGGAGGTTTTCCTCGATCTGATGGACAATTTCTACGCCAGTCACGACATTCGTCCCAGCGCCTGCCAGCCGCGCGATCTGGTGGCCCACATCGTCGATTACTGTCGCTATCACAACAAGGTCCCCCGCTTCTCGCGCCAGGCGGTCGCGCAAGCCTGGAAGGATTATTTTCTTCAGTGATAAAATGATCCACCCCCTGCTTTTCAGCCTTTGTTGCAATCCCTCAACATGCTGCTATATGGAATCAGGAGAGCAAATAATTCGAGCCGAAAACCAGCAAAGGGAGGAACCGATGCAAAGAATCTTGTTCACTCGAAACGGCAGTAGCAGAGCAACTCGCCAGAGCGGTCTTCGCACACTGGGCATCATCGTCCTGGTCTTGCTCACGGCCGTGGCCCTGGCTCAGCCGGTGTCGGCAAAGGGTAAGGAGGAGGCCAAAGGGAACGGCGCGGCCAAAGTCGCCCTGTATGACGTGGATGGGAATCAGGTTGGAAAAATGAAGTTGATCCAGAAAAAGGATGTCGTTCAGGTCAGGGTCGAAGCATACAATCTGACGCCTGGCTTTCACGGCTTTCATATTCACGCCGTCGGTCAGTGCAGCCCAGATTTCACGGCGGCAGGTGGTCACTTCAACCCCACGGGTGTCGATCATGGCGAACACGCCGGGGATATGCCGGTGCTTCTGGTGACTCAGGAAGGTACGGCGGAGATGCGTTTCATCACCGATCGATTCAACCTGGCAGACTTGTTCGATGAGGATGGAAGCGCCGTTATCATCCATGCGGGAGCAAACAATTACGCCAACATCCCGGACCGGTACACGTCGACGGATTCATCTGATCCGGGACCGGATGATGCGACGCTCGCCGCAGGTGATTCCGGCGCGCGGGTCGCATGCGGGGTGATTGAATAACCGGAATTTCTTTCACTTTCAAACTTCTTTCAGAGACGGAAAGCCCTCGGTGTAAGGATCGAGGGCTTTTTTTTTATTTCACTGTTCACGGCATTTTACCGAAGAGGCTTGTCAACCACCCAAAGCGCTCTATACTTCTCTCCGTTCGCAGGAAACTCATATTGAAACCGCAACCAACTAAGGAGGTCTGACAATGCGCACGATGATTCGCGTTTTTCCCGTATTGCTTTCGATGCTGCTGGCGTTCGGCGCGACTGCCGCTTTTGCCCAGGATCGCTCCGACCAGAGCGCGTCGGGGATGCAGGAGAGAATGCATGGGATGGACATGCAGGACATGCAGGAGAAGATGCAGGGAATGAAAGGCATGCACGGCATGCAGGGTATGCAGGGTATGCAGCAGGGAATGTCCGGGTACTGCCCCATGGCGGACTCTGGAATGCCGTGCCCGCACTGCCCGAAGCAGACCGGGATGGCGTGTCCGAACTGTACGCAGATGCAAGGCTCCGCGCACGGGATGTCCGGCGGCATGATGATGGGGGGGATGGATAAGCAGTTCTATCTCGACCGCCGGAAAGATCTGGACCTGGACAAAGACCAGATCCGCAAGCTGATCGAGATTCGCAGCAACTACCAGGCGGAAAACATCCGCACGAAAGCCGAGCTGCAGCTCGCGCACATGGAGGTGGTCGATCTGATCACCGGCGAAGACTGGGAAATGAATCAGGTGGAGAAGCTGGTGCGCCAGATCCAGGAGCTCGAGGGCGATATGGTCCTGCGCCACCTGCAGGCCAAAAAGGAAGCCCAGCAGGTACTCACGCAAGAGCAGCGGCAGAAAGCCAATCCGTCATCGGCGGGCGCTCAGGGTCAGCAGCAGTAGATTCGCTGAACAGCTTGCGCTGAACCGAAGCGGGCTGCGGCATTTCAATGCCGCAGCCCGCTTTTTTCTTATCCGATGGCGGCATGGTTCTCAGGGGGCGAACCTCAGGGTCTGGGGGTCGATGCGCCCCTCTTTGCTGAAGGGGAAGGTTTTGTTGAGGATCTTGAAGCCGCCGACGCGCACCTTGCCGCTCAGGGTGAACGCCAGATCGTCCGATTTCTGCAGCCGGTTGACCAGGTTGAGCAGGTCCCAGTACGAGGTGGCGATGCGCAGCTGCACCTGGCCGGTCTCCCTGGCGCCGATCTCGACCGGCGCCAGGGACTGGCCGTCGGCCACCTTGACGCCTTCGAGCTGAAGGGTGTAGTCGACCTCCCTGACCGTCAGGGCGACATCGTTCGGATTGAAGACGCGCAGGTCCGCCACCATGTTGAGGTGACTCAGGGTCGCCTCGCGGATCTGCAGGCCGGTCAGGTTGACCTCGGGTCGCTGCGGATTGATTGTGGCGCAGGCGGCAAGCAGGACCGGAACCAGAATGAAGAGCAGACGCCCCGGTATTGTCTTGCAGATGAGTGAGCGCATTTTTTTTCCTCCTGAAGTGTTTACGTCAAGTTTACACGAAAAAAACGCCTTTCCCCCCTTGCCAGCAGTCCTTAAGAAAAACTAAAATGAAATCTCGTCGAGGGCGCCTTCCCCAGAAACCATCGTTCCCCCTTTGTGCCGATATTTAATGATGACCAGCAGATTTTATTTGTTCTTTGCCCTTCTCGTGTCGAGCGCGGCGATTTCCGGGTGCGTCAATTCGGCCGCCCAGCTGCGCCGGGCCGACGAAAAGGCCGGCGAGATCATCGCGCAGAAACAGGCGCAGGCCCTCGGGTACACCGAGCCGTTCACGATCGAGCCGCCGGAGGTCACGCTGCGCCGGCGGTTGCTGCTCGGACAGAACCTGCCGTACGTGCATCCCGGATCGCTGGGGGCAAGATATCTCGAGGAGATTCCCCACTGGCCGGATGACGGGTATCTGGCAAATGGTGCAGAAGCGGTCGCCGATCCGGCCGGGGAGCTGCCGCCCCTGCAGTTATCCCTGGCGCAGACGCTGCAGGTCGCGGCCCGCAACAGCCGCGAGTACCAGAGCGCCAAAGAGCAGGTCTTCCGGCAGGCCCTGGCCCTGGATCTGGAGCGCAACACGTTTCGCAATATCTTCTCAAGCGAGATGCAGACACAGCTGAGCACCGATCTGGGCGGACAGGAGACGGTGACCGGCAGCGCGAACAGCCTGAGCGCGGCCCTCAACCGCACGTTCAAGACGGGTGCGGCGCTGAGCACGCGCATCGCCCTTGATCTGGCCAGGTTGCTGACCCAGGACAGATCGTCTTCGCTGGGTATCCTCGGCGACGCGACCATCGCGATCCCCCTGCTGCGCGGCGCCGGCGAGCATATCGTGGCCGAGCCGCTCACCCAGGCGGAGCGCAACGTGGTTTACAGCATCTGGGATTTCGAGCGGTTCAAGCGCACATTCGTCGTCGGCATCGCCAGCGAATACCTCTCGGTGCTGCGCCAGCTCGATCAGGTCGACAACGCCGAGGAGAACTACCGGCGCCTGGTCGCCTCGACGCGCCGCGCCCGGCGCCTGGCCGATGCCGGCCGGCTGCCGGAGATTCAGGTCGATCAGGCGGTGCAGAACGAGCTGCGCGCCCGCGACCGCTGGGTCAGCGCCACCAAAGCGTACGAGCGCAGCCTGGATGCGTTCAAGCTTACGCTCGGACTGCCGGCCGACGCCGAGTTGTATCTCGATCGCGACGAGCTCGAGCGGCTGGCCCGCGCCGCGCAGGATGTGGTCGATGAGAGCGGCACCGGGCATTCGGCCGCATCCGGGCAGGTCCCGCCGGCCGATGCGCCGATCGTTCTGAGAGAGCCGGGCCGGACGGGCGGCGGCCCCTACGAACTGGCCGAAGACGAAGCGCTGCTGCTCGCGCTTGCCAACCGCCTCGACCTGCAGATCTCGCAGGAGCGGGTTTACGACGCCCAGCGCCAGGTGTTTGTCGCGGCCGATGCGCTACAGGGCGAGCTGACCCTGCTCGGCAGTGCCCGTGCCGGCGAGCGCCGCGCTCTCGGGTCGGCCGTGCTCCCCGATGCCGAGCTGCGTCCGGAGAAGGGGTTCTATTCGGCGCTGCTGTCGTTCGATCCGCCGCTGGAGCGAACCGCGGAGCGGATCAACTACCGCAACAGCTATATCGCGCTGGAGCAGCAGGTGCGCGATCTGCAGAACCTCGAAGACCGGGTCAAGCTCGATGTGCGCAACGGCCTGCGCAATCTGCTCGAATTTCGCGAAACGCTGCAGATTCAGGCGCAGGCGGTGCAGGTGGCCAGGCGACGGGTGGAGAGCACCAACCTCTTTCTGCAGGCCGGCCGCGCCGAGATCCGCGATCTTCTCG
>JAGXHK010000028.1 GCA_024636255.1 Desulfuromonadales bacterium
CCTCGGTGGTAATGGTAAAGCCGGGCGGTACCGGCAGACCGATGGACGTCATCTCCGCCAGGTTGGCCCCCTTGCCACCCAGCAGATTTTTCATGCCGCCGCGACCCTCCGCCTGCCCTTCTCCGAAGAAATACACATATTTAGCCATCAACCTGCTCCTCCTCCGTGTTGTTGATTGAAGCTAACCCCCAAAAAGCCGCACTGCCAGCCGGTTATTCAGCCAGCCGGGAAAAGTCGGCTATCCCCTCAAACAGGCGCGCCACCCCGGTCAGCAGCGCCAGGCGGTTGGTCCGGACCCGTGAGTCTTCGGCCATGACCATCACGCTGTCGAAAAACGCATCGACCGGCTCGCGCAGCCCGGCGATGGCGTGCAGCGCTTCTTCATAGGCACCGGCGTCAACAGATTGCGCAACGCTCGCCTGTACCTCCTGCCGGGCGGCGTGCAGACGCCGTTCGCTGTCGTGTTCGAAAACTGCCGGGTCGACCGACTCGGAGACGCCGCCTTTGATAATGTTGACCACGCGCTTGAACGTGACCGCCAGCTGTTCGAAATCCTCGCGCTTCTTAAATGCAGACAGCGCCTGTACGCGGGTCAGAGCATCGACCGGATCGCTGAAAGAGGCGCTGAGCACCGCGTCGACCACATCCTGCGGGTATCCTTGCGAAGTGAGCATATTAAAGAAGCGGGCACGAAAGAATTCGACCACCTCCGCCTTCACTTCTGGTGCCGGGCGGTTCAGTTTGTCCCCGAGCAGTTCCAGGCCCCGCCCGATCAGATTCGGCAGCGACAGGCGCAGCTTGCGGTCGAGCACGATGTTGAGAACACCGATGGCGCTGCGGCGCAGGGCAAAGGGGTCGGCGGTTCCGGTGGGGATCAGCCCCACCCCGAAGCAGCCGCAGATGGTGTCCAGCTTGTCGGCAATCGAGACAAAGGCGCCGATGTTCTCGGCGGGCAGCTCCCCCCCGGCCTGAGTCGGCAGGTAATGCTCGTGGATAGCCCGCGCGACACGGGGATCTTCCCCCTCAAGGCGGGCGTATTCGCGCCCCATGATCCCCTGCAACTCGGGAAACTCGTTCACCATTCCGGTCTCGAGATCGCACTTGGCGAGCAGCGCTGCCCGGGCGGTCAGATCCTTGTCCGCAGGCGCGAACATTTCCGCCAGCTCAACCGCGAGAGTCTGAAAGCGCATCACCTTCGCGTAGCTGGTCCCGAGCCTGGCCTGATAAACCACGGATTTCAACGATTCGAGCCGGGATTCGAGCTTGATCTTCTGGTCTTCGCGCCAGAAAAACATAGCGTCGGCCAGACGGGCGCGCAGGACCCGCTCGTTGCCGCGCGCCACGACCGCCGGGTCCTGCGGGCGGGTATTGGCCACCGTAATGAATTTCGGCAGCAGCTCACCTTTTTGATCGACCAGCGTGAAGTAGCGCTGATGTTCGCGCATGGAGGTGATCAGGAGTTCACGGGGCAGCTCCAGATATTTTTCTTCGAAGCCGCCGCCAATGGGAACCGGATATTCCACCAGGTAGGTCACCTCGTTGAGAAGGTCCTCGTCCAGATTGACCTGCCCCCCCTCGGCCTCGGCGAGACGCTTCACTTCACGGGCGATGATCTCGCGACGTCTGGCCGGCTCGGGGATGACAAAGTGGCGCTCACATTCGGCCAGGTAGTTCTCGCCCCCGCCAACCGTGAACTCCTGGGGAGCCATGAAGCGGTGACCGCGAGATGTATTGCCGCTGGCGAGCTCGGCGAACGTGAAAGGGACTACCGCGCCGTCGAAAAGGGCGACGATCCAATGCATTGGCCGGACGAAGCGGGTGTCGAGATCCTTCCAGCGCATGGACTTGCGAAACGGGATGGCGCCGATAATGCGCGGCAGCATTTCGGGCAGAAGCTCAGCCGTGGCACGCCCCTCGATCACCTTGGAGATATAGACGTATTCCCCCTTGTCGGTCTGCGCCCGGGAAAGCTCGGAGACATCGACGCCCTGCGAGCGGGCGAAACCGATGGCCGCCTTTGTCGGGTTGCCTTCGGCGTCGAAGGCGACCTTGACCGAGGGGCCGGAGACGTTGAGTTCCTGGCGCTCCTGCCCGGTCGCGACGTCCTGCACACTCAGGGCAATTCGCCGCGGCGTGGCAAAGGTGCGCATACTGCCGTAGGTGATGAGTCCCTGGTCGAGTTCCCTGCGCATGAGCCGTTCGAGATCGGCCTGTGCCTGAGGGAGAAAACCGGCAGGGATTTCTTCGGTGCCAATCTCAAGGAAAAGTTCTGCAGACATGGATTCTCCAACGTGAACAAATTTCAAAGTGCAGAAAAGGGTCTGAAGCTCCGGGGAAAGCAGCCTTCTTCCCTTCTGCAGAACAGATCCGGCAGAACGGAAACGGACGAACCGGCCTGCCGGGAAGGATCAAGGCGTTTTCAACAGTGGATGACCCAGTTTTTCCCGCTGCGCGACGTAGCCCTGCGCGCACAGGCGCGAGAGGTTGCGCACCCGTCCGATATAACTGGCCCGCTCGGTCACCGAGATCGCTCCGCGGGCATCGAGCAGGTTGAAGGCATGAGAGCATTTGAGCACGAAATCGTAGGCCGGAAAGACCAGCTCTTTGCCGGCCAGGCGGATGCACTCTTTCTCGAACATTTCAAAAAGCTGAAAGAGCATCTTCGTGTCGGCTTCTTCGAAATTATAGCGCGAATACTCGACTTCGGTCTGATGATGGACATCGCCGTATTTGATGCCCGCCACCCACTCGAGGTCATAGACATTGTCCACGCCCTGCAGATACATCGCGATGCGCTCGATGCCGTAAGTGATCTCGCCGGAAACCGGTTTGAGATCAATTCCCCCCGCCTGCTGAAAGTAGGTGAACTGGGTAATCTCCATGCCGTCGAGCCAGACCTCCCACCCCAGTCCCCAGGCCCCGAGGGTCGGGGACTCCCAGTCGTCCTCAACGAACCGGATATCGTGATGGCCGGGATCGATGCCAAAGCTGCGCAGGGAATCGAGGTACAGGTCCTGAATGTCTGTCGGCGAAGGCTTGAGGATAACCTGGAACTGGTAGTAGTGCTGCAGCCGGTTGGGATTTTCACCGTAGCGGCCATCGGTTGGACGGCGGGAAGGTTCGACATAGGCAACCTTCCAGGGTTCGGGGCCGAGCACCCGCAGGAAGGTCGCGGGATGAAAAGTACCGGCGCCTTTTTCCATGTCGTAAGGCTGCTGAAGAATGCAGCCCTGTCTGGCCCAGTAGTTCTGCAGGGCGAGAATGAGGTCTTGAAAAGTCACGGTTCCTCCAGGTTTTCAAACGCTGCTCGAGGCGTTTCGCAGCCGATGAGACGTATACTGTATACAAAAATCAGAAAAGAAAAAGCCTAGCCCACAACGCCCCAGGTGTCAAGGGACAAACCCTCGAGAAAGTCCCGTCTTAGCGGCTTTCACCCGGGTTCGCGGCGTTGCCGAAGCGGGCCATGAACCGCAGCGCATGCACCGGGCGCACCAGGTGCGGGCGCAGCGCGTCCTGCAGAACCGCCTCGGCCTCGCGCAGGGTCTGCTCACTGAAGCGAAATCCAGCGAAAAGCGTCTGGGGCGTGCGCAGGCAGCGTGCCAGAGTGCCCAGAGTCAGAGGCGAGACCTGCAGGCATCCGGAGCCCGCGCAATCCCGGCAGAGCCGCCCGCCCTGCTCCGCGCTGAAAGCCACCGCCCGCGCCTCGCCGTGCGCCCCGCACTGCGAACAGTGCAGAAAGTGCGGCGCATATCCGGCGGTCGCAAGCAGGCGCAGCTCGAACAGCAGGCGAACGGCCTGCGGTGGCCCGCCGGTACTGAGGTGATCAAGAAAAGCGTTGAGCAGGTCGCAGACTTCGGAATGGGGATCGGGCTGGGCGAAGAGCTGCTCGGTTAATTCACAGGCGTAGCTGGCCAGACCGAGTAAGGCGAGATCGGTGCGCAGATGGGTGCGCAGATCGAGCAATTCGGCCTCCCGCAGACGGACCAGGCCCTCTCCCGCCGGAGCCGTCCAGTGCAGGACAATGGATGCAAAGGGCTCAAGCGCTGGACCGAAGCGGCGGCGGCTGCGGCGCGCGGAGCGGGCAAACCCCTTGAGCAGGCCCTGATCGCGCGTAAAACAGGTGACGATACGGTCGGCCTCGCCGTAATCGAGGTGCCGCAGCACCACTGCCGGTGATCGATGCTCTTTCATAACCTCTGCCGCAGGATTCGCTGCAGCTTCAAATGAGATGCTGCAGAAAGAAGGTCGCAGTGCCGAAATAGATAAGAATCCCGGTGATGTCATTGGCGGTTTGGACGAACGGGCTGGAAGCGATCGCCGGGTCGACGTTGAGCTTTTTGAAAAACGTCGGCGCCAGCACCCCCATGCTCGCCGCCACGGTCATGCCCGTGATCATGGCCAGGCTTACGACCAGCCCGAGATAGGCGTTGCCGTGCCAGGCCAGCGCCACCAGGCCGACCACCAGCCCGCAGACCAGTCCCATGATCATTCCGACACGCACTTCCTTGAAAAACGTGCTGCGCAGAGTCGACATGTCGATGCGCCCGGTCGCGAACCCGCGCACCACGATGGTGGCCGACTGGCCCCCGACGTTACCGCCCATGCCGGTGATCACCGGCACGAAAGCGACCAGGGCGATCACCTGCTCGAGCGTTGCCTTGAACAGCCACATCAGATAGCCGGTGATCACGCCGCCGAAGAGATTGGTGACCAGCCACGGCAGGCGCAGCCGGGCGATCTTGAACGCTTTCAGACCGTAGAGCAGCTCCTCTTCGCTCGAGCCGGCCATTTTAAAGAAGTCTTCTGTCGCCTCTTCGCGCATAACGTCGATGACGTCATCGACGGTCACGATGCCGAGCAGCTTGTTCCCTTCATCGACGACAGGAATGGCGAGCAGATTGTAGCGCGCCACCAGGTGGGCCACCTTTTCCTGATCGGTGTCCGTGCTGACGCGAATCACATCGCGGGTCATGAAGTCTCTCAACGGCGTGCGCGGCGGCACGGTGAGCAGCTGGCGCAGGGACAGGACACCTACCAGATGGCCGTAATCGTCGGTGACATAGAGATAGAAGACCATCTCAACGTCGCCGGCCTCCTGCAGCTTTTCGATCGCCTCGCGGGCGGTTATCTCCTCCGGGAGCGAGAAGATCTCCGTCGACATGATGCCGCCGGCGGTATCCTCCTCGTAGGCGAGCAGCTGTTCGATCTCGCTCGAATCCTCGTCCTGCATGATATTGAGGATCTCTTCAGCGAGCTCATCCGGCATGTTGCGGATAATGTCCACCGCGTCATCGTAAGCCATTTCCTGCAGGACTTCGGTGATGGTGTCCTTGTCGATCTGTTCGAGCAGCTGAGCGCCGGTGGCGTGGTCGAGTTCGGAGAGCACATACGCCGAGATTTCCGAATCTTCGATTAGGTTGAAGAGAATGCGCTGTTCTTTGAGATCGAGATAGCGAAAGAGGTGGGCGATGTCCGCGGGATGAATCTTGCCCAGCACCTTGGCCAGGTGAGGATAGGCGCCGCGACGGATGAGCTTTTTGACCGTTTCAAGGAGAATCTGATGTTTTTGTTCCATAAGGTTGGATCTCCTTGGTCGGAAGGGATGTGCGGAAAGGCGAACTATTCTATAGAGGTCGCTGCTGCCCTGTCAATGCGCGCACGAAGCGCACGACTGTGCACACACGAAAAAAGCCTCCGGCAGATTGCCGGAGGCTATGGGGACGGTGCCCGAGAGGGAGGTCACGCCGCCGTCCGCTGCTCGTATTTCTCCACCATGCGGCGATATTTCTCTTCGAGCCCAGGGGCGCGATCCGCGGCCTCGCGGTATTTGCGCGCCAGGGTCTCGCGGCCCTCTTCGGGAAGGACGCGCTCGGCCAGGGGATAGAGAATCGTATCCTCCTTCTCGATGTGGTCGCGCAGCAGGCGCACATACCCCCGAGCGTGCTCCGCAATGATCGGAGCCTGGCCCGACTCGCCGGCCAGGGCTCTTTCGGTCGCCTCTTCCATGCCCCGCACATGGGCACGTCCTTCGTCATGGGCCATGAGCATGGCCGCGACCGGAGAATTCTCGGCCGGCATGCCGTTTTCGACCAGGGCCTTGAACAGAACGTCTTCTTCCTTGGCATGGTGAAAGCGATCTGCGTAATTGCGGATGAAATCGACTGCATCGAGAAAGAACTGCCAGTCGCGAAAACGGCCGCGTTCCATCAGTTCGCTGTTGGTTTCGACCAGATTGATCATGCGCAGAATCAACTGGTGCTCTCTTACCATGACCTGAGTCACATCGATTTTGGCCATGCTCAGCTCCTCCGTTCGCCGTCGACGCCGATAACCGCAACCTCAAACGGGATATCTTTCCCCGAGGCGTCCACCGCCTGCTTGACCATCATCGCCAGGCCACGGCAGCAGGGGACTTCCATTATGGTCGCAGTCACCGATTTGATGTTGTTCTGCTTGAGAATCTGCGTCAGCTTTTCGAGATAGGGGCTGGTATCGTCCAATTTGGGACAGGCATTGACCAGCACCTTGCCCTTGATGAAATCGCGGTGAAAGTCGCCGTAGGCGAAGGGCGTGCAATCCGCCGCGATCAGCAGATCGGCATCCTGCAGCCAGGGCGCGCTCGGCGGTACGAGATGCAGCTGAGTCGGCCACTGGCGCAATTCGGAGGATACTTTACCGGTCGCGGTGTTTTCGGTGTTCTTCTTTTCAACGGTCTTGACGTTGCTGCCGGGGCAGCCGAAGGCGGTATTTTTCATTTTTTAACTCCTTGTTCGTTTTTTTTGGATGTTCACTTTTTAGTTATTTACTGGATTCCTGATCGTCGATATTGTCCAGGTAGTCATTGATTTCCCGCTCGATGTTTGCCTCCGCCTCGTCACCGAGGGCGTGAATGGAGACGACGTCTTTGAGCAGGCAGATCCCAACCCCGCAGGTCACGCAGCCGATTTCGTAGTGCTGCAGGATCTCTCCAATGCGCGGGTGTGCCTCGAGGACTTTCTGAATCTGTTCGTTGCCGAGATCGTTTTCGAGTTTCATCGCGTTCCTCCTTCCGTCAGCGTGGTTGCAGAATAACGCGGGCAGGGAGGCGGCGACATGACCTGGGTCAAAAATTTACGGAAATGTTTTTTCGCGGCAGAAAAGAGAAAAAGCTGAGAAAAGAGCCAGGAGGGATAAAAACGAGAGGCCACCCCTATGGTGGCCTCCCCCCGCGGGGGTTTACGCGGGCACAAAAAACACGCAGGATAATCTATTTCGCGGGATGGGCGCTCATGTAGTCTTCGAAGGCCTGCAGCACGTCCACCGTCGAGAGCATGCCGACCAATTGCTCGTCCTTGTTGAACACAGGCAGTGCGCCGACGCGATGCGCGAGAAGACAGCCGTTGGCCTTGCGGATGGTGTCGTAGGTATAAACCGCCTGAATCTCCCTTGTCATCAGGTCGCCCACGCTGAGGTTATCGTCGAGCTGATAGAGATGGGAGACATCCATGTCCTCATCGACCCATTGGGGTCGACGCAGATCGCGGTCGCTGATAATGCCCACAAGCTTACCGTCAGGGCCGAGTACCGGCAAGTGCCGGATCTGTTTTTCACGCATAAGAAAATACGTCTGGCGGATGCCGTCTTCCGAGCGCACGGAGACCACCTTGGGGGTCATGTAGCGGCTGACTTTCATTCGCAGGATCGCTCCTTGTCATGAGATGAATAGATGGTCCTTATGGAGCTACCATTTGCACACCTTAATGTCAACCAAAACCGGCGGCTCATTCCCGGTTCTCAATCCGTTTCCATTGCGGTTTATACCAGAACCACTGCGAGCCGCGATAAAATCCATCATTCTCGCTATAGCCCGGGGGAGGGGTCGCACGGTTGCCGGGAATGGGCCGATTCGGATCCTGTTCCTGGCCTTTATCCGGTCCCTTGTCTTTGTCTTGATCTGGTTCCTGGTCCTGATCTTGATCCTTCGTCGGCAGGGGCGGCAGATCGCGTCCACCATCGCCGAGATTGAGACCGCCCTGCACCGACCCACCGGGAACGTCGAAGACAAAGAGCCAGTCACTGTACTTCTCGGCGCCGTTGAACTCCTCGAACTCTTCGGTGAACCCATCCTGCTTGAAGGGCTTGTCAGTGCTGGAGCTGCGCACCCCTTTGATGCGCCCCCCGGGGTCCTTGAGGAAGACGAAATCCTCCCCGGTCATCGGATCTTTATAGAGATTGCGCAGATGGCGCACGGTCTGCGCAAAACGATTGTCCTTGAGCAGATGTTCAGCCTCTCGGGGCAACATTCCGGTATACCCCTTGACCTGCGCGCTGTTTTCAAGATCGATTTTGGGCTGATTCGGCTGCCGGGTCGCGTAATAGCTCTCGATGGCGCGCATGTATTGCTTGCCGCGCCAAAGAAGTTCGGCTTCGCGGACACGCTGGGTGATCGTCTTCCAGGAGGCGCCGGTAATTCCGATCGTTACCCCCAGCACGACCAGCATGACCAGAACGGTGATCAGCGTCGCGCCGCGCTGGCTCTTGAAGGAATAAAGCGGGGATCTGTCCATCGGCCTCAAAAGAAATTCTCGGATTCGGGAAAAAATCACAGCCAAGTGTAACCGAAGTGCCCGCGGCGTGCCATCACCAATTACGCATCCCCGTTAAGAAAAGCCGTCTAATTGAGCACCTTGGCCGATCGGGTTCGCCGTCCGCATGACCGTTTTTCCCTACTTGGCCCTCCAGCCGCCGCCGGACTGCTCGAGATACCATCCCGGATGGGCCTTTTCCCGCCAGGTGCGGGCAAAGATCTCCTGTACGTCGCCGACTTTGTCGGAGAAGTTGTTCACCTGCGCGATCTCTTCGTAAAGTCGGCGGCGATCATCGTTTTCCGCACTGACCAGGCGGTTGACTTCGGCGCGATCCCGCAGCCCGAGCCCGTCGGTGGTGCGCACCTTGAGAAAGCCGTCGAGGTCGATGCCGATATACCCGGAATCGAGATATGGCTTCAACTCCTGGTTGCGCGCCCTCATCTCCTGGCGGATGGCCCGGATCTCGGGCGTGCTGATGTCGACATCGGACTGCTGCACGGCGTAGGCGCTGCGCGGGCCGAGGATATCCCACAGCGAACTGCCGCCCGGCTTCGGCGCCGGCTGTTCGCTCTCCTCGGCGGGCCTCTCGCCGGAGCGCTCGCCATAGACCTCGCTGACGATCTTGTCGGCGACGCTGCGCACCTCTTCGGCGGGGAAATAGATATTAATGGTGACGCAGGAGATGACCGCAAGGGCGGCCAGCACAGCGCAGGTCATGGAAATTTTTCTCATTGTTACCTCCGAATTCATGAATGAGCAGTTTCTACTATAACGGGCAGCCTGCTGAAATCAATCGGTACGCCCGATGCGGTCGAGGCGCTTGAGCATCTCTCTGAAGGAGATGTTGTGCTCGGGCGCCACGATATTGATCTTCGGCGGAAGCCAGCCGCCGTAGACCAGGTAGTTGCCCGAGTTGAGAGCGGTGCCCGCCAGGGTGAAGACATCCTTCTCGAGGGTGCAGCGCACGCCGATCTTCTGGTAATTGTCAGTAGTGTCCGGTTAGAAAATTGCAGCCAGTTTAGTTCTTTAAAAATCGAAAGGAATCGGCCAGTTACCGCATTTTTTTCTTGACAAAGCGCAACGAGGTGCGTGCCGCTTTTTCGTAACTACTTGAAATTAAAGG
>JAGXHK010000029.1 GCA_024636255.1 Desulfuromonadales bacterium
ACGCGTGATGGCGAGGGTGGTGATCGTGCGGTCGATGCTCTCGCGAAATTCGATCAGGTGCTCCGGGCGGATATGGTTCTGCTTCAGAAACAGGGCGAGCGATTCGCTGACGCTGGATACCTCGATCTGCTTGACGAAGGTGCCGCCCCTGGCCCCTTTCCTGATTTCGATCAGGCCCTTCTGTTTCAAGGTCTGCAGAGCCTCGCGCACGACTCCGCGGCCGGTGCGGAACTGGGCCTGCAGGTCGCGTTCGCTGGGCAGGCCGTCACCGGGCTCGATCTGTCCGCTGACAATGGCGGCCTCGATCTGCAGCGCGATATCTTCGCTGGCCCTGCCGGCGCGCGCTGGAGTGAACATCGGGGTGATTTTCATGGAAATCTCCGAGTAAAGGTAGTACCAAAAAGCGGTGTTTATTTTAAAAGCTGAGGTTTGTATCCCAGAAATACGGCCATTGTATTAAGTATTTTAAGTAGCCTGTCGCGTTTGGTAGGACCAATAGGTACCTGATATCGGTTTTCTTGTCAACCGGGGGAGGAGTCTTTTTCTGCAAAAAAAAGCGCCCGGGCGTTTTTTGCCCGGGCGCTCATTGTTCTCTTTATCTTCTTCCTGGTGCGGCTACTCGACAGGAAAGGCGGGTACGGGATCGATCCCCCAGATCTCCCGGCTGTATTGCTGCATGGTGCGATCGGTGCTGAATTTGCCGCTGCAGGCGGTATTGAGGATGCTCATTTTCGCCCAGGCGTCGCGATCCTGAAAGACAGCTGCAGCCTGTTTTTGCGCCTCGATATAGCTGCGGAAGTCGGCCAGGGTCAGCCAGGGGTCGTTGCGGCTGGTGAGGGTGCGCAGAATCGGGTCGAAAATTCCCGGCGCGAACTGATTGAAGTGCCCGCTTTTGAGAAGTTGCATGACGCGGCCGAGATCTTCGTCGCCGGCGATGATCGCCTCCGGGTCGTAGTTGCTGCGGGTCTGTTCGACCTCTTCGGCGCTTAGTCCGAAGAGGAAGAAATTCTCGTCTCCCACCTCTTCGCGGATTTCGATGTTTGCGCCATCGAGCGTGCCGATGGTGATCGCGCCGTTCATCATGAACTTCATGTTGCCGGTCCCCGATGCTTCCTTGCCGGCGGTCGAAATCTGCTCCGAGAGATCGGCGGCGGGACAGATGAATTCCATGGCGCTGACCCGGAAATTCGGGAAAAAGGCAAGTTTCAGGCGTCCGTCCACCTCGGGGTCTTCATTGACGACGCGGGCCACATTGTTGATCAGCTTGATGATCCGCTTGGCCATGAAGTAGCCGGGGGCCGCTTTGCCGCCGATAAGCACGCATCGGTCCGTCCAGTCGGCCAGGTCGCCGCGCTTGAGGCGGTCATAGAGATGGATGACGTGCAGCACATTGAGCAGCTGGCGCTTGTATTCGTGAATGCGTTTGACCTGGATATCGAACAGGGCCGCGGGGTCAAACTCGATGTCGCATTGCGATTTGACGACGCGCGCCAGGTGCTTTTTGTTCTGCTCCTTAACCTCAAGCCAGCGACGCCGGAATTTCGGGTCTTCGGCGTGCATGCTCAGGCGCGAGAGCTGAGAGAGTTCGGAGATCCAGCCGGTGCCGATCGTCTCGCTGATCAGATCGCGCAGCTGCGGATTGCAGTAGGCAAGCCAGCGACGCGGCGTTACGCCGTTGGTCTTGTTGTTGAACTTTTCGGGCCAGAGTTCGTAAAAGTCCTTGAACAGGCCTTCGCGCAGCAGCCGCGAGTGGAGCTCGGCGACGCCATTGACGGAGAAGCTGCCGATGATGGCCAGGTAGGCCATGCGCACCATCGGCTCGGGGCCCTCTTCGATGATCGACATGCGGCGCAGGCGGTCGACATCGCCCGGCCATTTGCGGGCCACCTCGCCGAGAAAACGGGCATTGATCTCATAGATGATGTCGAGCAGTCGCGGCAGAAGCTGGCGAAACAGCCGCACCGGCCATTTTTCAAGCGCTTCGGGGAGCAGGGTGTGATTGGTGTAGGCCATGGTGCGTGTCGTGATCTCCCAGGCCTCGTCCCAGGTAAGGGCCTGATCGTCAAGCAGCAGGCGCATCAGTTCGGCCACCGCGATGGTCGGGTGGGTATCGTTGAGCTGGAAGCAGTTCTTGTCGGCGAAGCCTTCGAGGTTGATTCCCTCGACGTTGACCCAGCGCTGAAGAATATCCTGCAGGCTGGCCGAGGCGAGAAAATACTGCTGGCGCAGGCGCAGCTCCTTGCCGCTCTCTGAGGCGTCGTTGGGATAGAGAACCATGGTGATCTTCTCGGCCTCGTTTTTTGCCCCGACCGCCTCCGGGTAGAGGCCGGCGTTGAATTCGCCGAGGTCGAACTCTTCTGTCGCCATGGCGCTCCAGAGGCGCAGGGTATTGACGGTTCCGTTTTTGAAGCCGGGAATCGGCGTATCGAACGGTACGGCCACAACATCGTGGGTATCGACCCAGCGCGCGCCCAGCGATCCGTCGCGCCCGCGCTTCACTTCGCTGCGCCCGCCGAACTTGACCCTCTGGGTGTACTCCGGACGCTCGATCTCCCAGGGATTGCCCTGGCGCAGCCAGTGGTCCGGCTCCTCGACCTGTTCGCCGTTTTTGAGCACCTGACGGAACATCCCGTAGCGGTAGCGCAGACCGTATCCGATTACCGGCAGCTGCAGAGTGGCGCAGCTGTCGAGAAAACAGGCCGCCAGACGGCCGAGTCCGCCGTTGCCCAGCCCGGCGTCGTGCTCGCATTCGGCCAGCTCTTCCATCTCCAGCCCCAGATCGCTGAGTGCCCGGGTGAGCTCTTCCTCGAGACCGAGGTTGAGAACGGCGTTTCCAAGCGCGCGCCCCATGAGAAACTCAAGAGACAGATAGTGCGCTCGCTTGCAGTTGCTTTCGTCGTGGGCGAAGCGCGTGTTTTTCCAGCGCTCCATCAGCCTGTCGCGCAGGGTCAGCGCAAGAGAGTCGTAGAGATAATGGGGGGTGCGGCAATAGCGATCGCGTCCCAGGGTGTGGTTGTAGTAGCGGCGAAAATCGAAGTGAAGGCTGTCGGCATCCATCCCCAGAGGGGGGATGTCGGTCAGTTTGGGTGTGGGTTCGCTTTTCAGCAGATGTTTCGAATCCATGACTATTCCTCCCAGGCGTGGCAGAATCCTGCACGCTGTTTTTTTAAAAAATTCCCACAAAGAAAAGATGACCCGAACCGGGTTCTGGGTCAAGAGAAAAATATGGCACAAATCCGTCTGTCAGCAAGGCTTAATCATTAATTTCGCGAATTTTTTTTGCAGCAGGAGAGATTTTTCCTCAGATTATCCTGCCGAGACGGGGCAGCAGTTCCGCATTAAATTTTTGACAAAGTGTAACGTTGTTATATTCTTTGTGTATTGAACATCGACCAGGGAGGTAGCTCATGAAGACGATCCGTGAAGTTCTTGCGGCGAAGGGAAGCGGAGTCTGGACAATCGGACCGAAGGATTCCGTATTCGATGCGTTGAAACTGATGGCTGAAAAAGAGGTCGGAGCCCTTCTCGTTACCGAAGGAGAAAAGATTCTGGGCCTGATCTCGGAGCGCGATTATGCCCGCAAGGTGATTCTCAAAGGATTGTCTTCGCCGCTGACGCCCATCGAGGCGGTCATGACCACCCGGGTCATGTACGCCCAGCCCGACCAGACCATCGAAGAGGCCATGGCGCTGATGACCGATAAGCACATCCGGCACCTGCCGGTGCTCGAAGACGGGCGCCTGTCGGGAGTCCTGTCCATCGGAGATGTGGTCAAAGCCACCATCGCCGAGCGCGAATTCAGAATCAGTCAGCTGGAGAACTACATCGTCGCCGGCTGAGGCCCCTGAAGCCACCGGCAGGGGCAGCAAGCGGCGCTTTTGCCGGCCGTAATTACGCGCTTTCTTTTCGCGGCCATTCGGCGCGGCTGAAATCGATCAGCAGCGCTGTGGGAATAAAGGTGTCCAGTTCGTCGTGGGGCGCGCCGGTGCATTGCCGGGCGAACTGGCGGAAGAGGTCTATTTCCTGGCCGAAGACGCGGCGGAACTCCCAGCGCAGGTCGCGACGGGTCAGTGGATCCGTTGCGCTGAAATTGAGGGTGCACCAGGTTTCATCGAACACCTCGCCAGAAATGTCGATGTGCGGCAATCCGTGCAGGCGGCAGACCATGGGGCGAAATGCGTAGGCGAGGCAGGCGCCGTCAGCGCCGAGCAGCGCACAGGGCGTCATGTCCTGTTCGGGCATCTCGGTCCATTCGGCAGCGGGCAGATGGTTGAGCAGGTAGGGATGTGAAAAGCCCGGCCAGCGCCTCTCGAGTTCGGGCAGGCGCTGACGGGCGCGTTCCCGGACCTCTTTCTGCAGGCCGGGAGACAGGCGCGCAACCCCCTGCTGGAGAAGGGCCGCATCGAGCAGGGTGATGTCGAACAGACCGCGGCAGCACGCGGCGCATCCCTTCCCGCAGCGAATCTCATCGCCAGCCCGCTGTTGGCTGCGCGCGAACCACCCATCGACGGCTTCGAGCAGCGCGCGGTACCGGTCAAGAAGCGGCAGAAAATCAGTCACCGACCAGAACCTTATGCCGGATTGCCCGCAGCGCGCTCATTTCTTTTTTTTCTTTTTCGCATCGAGACTGCCGCGCAACAGATCGCCGAGCGTTCCCATCGAACCGCCGGCATCTTTCTTGGCATAGCGCGAAATATCTTCCTGCGAGGCGGCGTCCTCCTCAGTTTTCTCACCGACCATGGCCAGCGAGATGCGTCGGCTGTCGCGCTCGACTTTTTCGACTTTCACAGTGACCTGCTGTCCCTCGTTGACCACCTCGCGGGGATGATTGATGCGCTTGCCCGCACCGAGCTTCGAGATGTGCAGCAGCCCGTCGACCCCCTCGAGAAGGGTTACAAAGGCGCCGAAAGGGGCCAGGCGCGATACGGTTCCCGAGACGACCGAGCCTTCACGCAGGTCCTGCACGGCCGCTTCCCAGGGGTCGGCCAGAGTGTCCTTGCGGCTGAAACTGAAGCGGTTCTGCTCCCAGTCGAGGCTTTTGACCACGAGCTCAAGTTCCTGTCCGACAGAGAGCACGTCGGCGGGATCCTCGATCCGCCCCCAGGCGATCTCGGAGATCGGCAGCAGGCCCTCGATCCCGCCGATATCGATAAACGCGCCGAACTTCTGCAGTGAGGCGACGGTGCCGCGCACGGTGTCCCCTTCCTTGAGAGTCTCCTGCAGGCGCTCGCGCTGCTGGGCGCGTTCTTCGTCGAGTATCGCGCGATGCGAGACCACGATATTACGGCCCTGCTCGGTGTATTGCGTAATGCGCACGGGCAGTGCCTGCCCGATCATCTGGTTCGGATCGTCGCCGCGCCGCTGGCCGCTCTGCGAGTAGGGGCAGAATGCCCGGGTATTGCCGGCCAGGCGCACCTCGAAGCCGCCCTTGATCTCTTTTTCGATGCGCCCTTCAACGGGTATCCCGCTGCGCCAGGCCTCTTCGAGTTCGGCGCGCCCGGCGGCGGCGCCGACGCGGGTGGTGAAGCGCAGCTCGCCCCCTTCGCGCGAGACAAAGTACGCAGGGACGGTTTCCCCTTCGGCGATGGTGAGATTGCCCTCGGCGTCAAGAAACTCCTTGCGGTCGATCACCCCTTCGCCCTTCTGCCCGACATCGAGGAATACCCAGTCTTTGGTCACTGCCGTCACTTTCGCCTCGATCTTCTGGCCGGGATCGAGCTTGCCCCCCTTGTTTCCGGACAGGCTCTGCTCGAGCATGCTGGCAAAGTCTTCTTCGTTTTCGGCCTCGGTTGCGGGATTCTTGTCATCGGTCATAGGGTTTCACCTGTTGTTTTTTAAGATTATCGGTTCTCGGAAAGCATACCAGCGATATAGGAACGGAGTCCGGTTCAACAAAGTTTTTTCTTCCGGTCTGCGGGGCGAAAGCTCTAAGGGGGATTATCCGCCGCCCTTGCCCTTGTATCTGCGCGCACCCGCCTCCGGCCCGAGCAATACGGCCAGCCAGCGGGTTTCCGGATGACTGTCGAGGGCGATCTTCGCGGTCATGGTCAGCGGAACCGACAGAAGCATGCCGACAGGACCGAGCACCCATCCCCAGAACACCAGGGAAACGAAAACCACCAGCGTCGAAAGCCCGAGTCCGCGGCCCATCAGGCGGGGTTCGATGAGGTTGCCGAAGATCAGGTTGATGGCCAGGTATCCTGCCGCTGCGATCAGGGCCCGGATGGGCCCGAATTGGATATAGGCAAGCATCACCGCCGGCAGCGCGGCGATCATCGAGCCGATGTTAGGGACGTAATTGAACAGGAAGGCGAGCACGCCCCAGAGGATCGGAAAATCGATGCGCAGAGCAGCGATCAGCACGCCCACGCTCACCCCGGTGGCGAGACTGACCACCGTCTTCATCGCCAGATAACGGCGGATGCCGCCTGTGAATTCGCGCAGGTAGTTGGCGGTGCGCTCCATGCTGCCAAAGGCCGTTTCAAGCTTGGCGGGAAATCCCGCGGCCTCGAGGAGCATGAAAATGACTGTAATCAGGATCAGGAAGGTGTTGGTCAACACCCCGCCCAGCCCGGTGAGCATGTTGGCGATCAGGCGCATTGCGGCGCCTGGATCGATCATCTCGACCATGGAGCGATCGGGAATGCTCAGGCCAAAGTGGGTGAGCAGGCGCAGGACGGCACCGGCCTCTTCTTTGAGCCGCTGCTGGTAAAAGGGAATACTCTCGATGAAATTATTGATCGAGGTTCCGACCAGGGCGACGAACAGCAGTTCCACCGCCAGGATGGCGAGGACCATCAGCAGGACAGCGATGAAGGTCGGCACCCCCTTGCGCTGCAGCCAGAAGGTGGGCGAGGCGCAGATCACGGTGATGAACAGCGCCAGCAGAAAAGGGACGAGGATCACCTCTGCGGCACGCAGACCGGCGATGACGACGACGAACGCCGCGGCGGCGAACAGAATCTGCAGCGGGCGATCCGGGGAGGTATCTGATGTCATTGAGGTTCGACCTTTTTCGGCGGCGTCCCCGACCCGATAAAAAAGCCGCACCGATTCTGGTTAACGGTTGCGGTCCTCACGGCTGGAGTCTTTTGCGGATAGTCGTTCAGGAGGCTGTCTGTTCTCGATCTGCCAATTTCTCGTGACGCTTCCCCAGATTCGACAGCCTCCTAGCGGACGTTAGCCGATTGCCCGCGGCGCGTCAAGCCGAAGTCCGGCCTTCGCGGCGGAAGAAATTCAGAGCGGGACATAGTCATCGGGTGCGGCCGCGGGGACCAGATCGATCTCCAGGCGCAGAGCCGCGAGCAGGGCTTCGGCGTCGGCGCTGCGCGAGGGCGGCCAGGCGATCTCCACCAGACCCGCGCGCGCATCGAGAGTTCGCGCGAAAGCCAGGCCGTCGTACGCTTCGAGGACAAAGCGCAGGTAGCCGATTTCTCTGGGGGGCAGGCGATAACAGCGCTTTTCGAATATCAGGTCCATGATTCCCTGTTAGAATTGAATGAATGGCTCGTCTCGGAGGACGTTCATTTATCAGTACATTATTTCATTGGGGGTGAAAACATGGTCATCGGCGTTCCGACAGAAGTCAAAACCCGCGAGTATCGCGTCGGCATGGCACCGGCCGGGGTGCGCACGTTGTGCGAAGACGGCCACCAGGTTCTGGTCCAGGCCGGAAGCGGCGAAGGCAGCGGGATCACGGATGACGAGTTTGCCCTGGCGGGAGCGCAGATTGCGGACTCGGCCGAAGAGATTTTCGCCCAGGCCGGGATGATCGTCAAGGTCAAGGAGCCGGTCCCCGCGGAATACGCTCTGCTGCGCCCGGGGCAGATTCTTTTCACCTATCTTCACCTGGCGCCCGCTCCCGATCTGACCCGGGCTCTGCTCGACAGGGGCGTCGCCGGGGTCGCTTACGAAACGATCGAGCTCCCCGACGGGCGTCTGCCGCTGCTGCAGCCGATGAGCGAGATCGCCGGCCGCATGTCGGTCCAGGTCGGGGCGCATTACCTCGAAAAGGTCAACGGCGGGCGCGGCGTTCTCCTCTCCGGGGCGCCCGGTGTGCGCGCCGGCCGGGTGGCGATCATCGGCGCCGGGGTGGTTGGCCAGAACGCGCTGCGCATCGCGGTGGGAATGGGAGGCGACGTGACGGTTCTCGATGTTTCTCCCGACCGCCTGGTCTGGCTCGATACGCATTACGGCAGCTCGATCCAGACCATGATGAGCAACTCGCAGAACATCGAGGAGGAAGTGCGCCGTGCCGATCTGGTCATCGGCGCCGTCCTGGTCGCCGGGGCGCGCGCTCCGCAGCTGATCAGCCGCGAACTGGTGGCGAACATGACGCCCGGCAGCGTCATCGTCGATGTCGCTGTCGACCAGGGAGGCTGCGTCGACACGATCAGGCCGACCACGCATGACGACCCGGTCTACACCGTCGATGGCGTTGTGCATTACGGGGTCGCCAATATGCCGGGGGCGGTCAGCCGCACCAGCACCTTCGCCCTGACCAACAGCACGCTCCCCTACGTGCGCAGGATCGCCGGTCAGGGGCTGGACGAGGCCTGCCGCCGCGACGAGGCCCTGCGACGGGGGGTGAATACGTTCGAGGGCACCGTGCGAAACGAAGCGGTCGCCCGGGCCCTCGATCTTGAATTCGAGGAATACCGTCCCTGACTCTCAATCCGCCCTGTGCGTTTAAACGCAGAGTTGCAGAGGGGCAAAGTTGCTGAGAAAATCTTTAAAAGCCTTAACGCAGAGTGGAAAACCGAGAGAAAGGAGAGAGCACAGAGAGAAAGAACAAAAATCTTTTGTTTCAGGTGGACAACCAGGACCTGGAAATCCCGGTTTTTCTGTGTCCTCTGTTCCTCCGTGCTCTGTGTTAAGAGGGTTTATCCCGCCCACCACGTTCCTCTGTGCTAAATAAATGTATCCAGAATATACCGCGCAATGCTGCGCCTGGGAGGCAGGGTCGGCAGGGCGTCGGTGGGAAACCAGCGGGCGTCCTCGAGTTCGTCCTCCTGCACGACGACCTCGCCGCCGGCCCAGTCGGCGACAAAGCCGGTCATGATCTGGCTGGGGAAGGGCCATGACTGGCTGCCGATGTAGCGGATGTTCTCGACCCGCACGCCGGTCTCTTCGCACACCTCGCGGGCCACGGCCTCCTCAAGGCACTCGCCGAAGTCGAGAAATCCGGCGACCAGGCTGTAGCGCTCGGGGGGCCAGTTCGCCTTGCGCGTGAGGAGCACCTCGCCCGGCCTGCGCACGAGTACGATGACGCAGGGGTGTATGTGCGGAAAATGCGCGTAATCGCAGTGCCCGCATTGCTGCCCCCACTCGCCGGGAAGCCGGCTCATCGTGTCGCCGCAGCGCGAGCAGTGGCGGCTGTTCTTCTCCCAGTGCAGTATCTGGCCGGCCAACCCCCCGAGACTGAGCAGTTCGATCGGCAGGCCCGGCTCGGGCGCGAGCAGGTTTTCGGCGTGCAGGTCGCGGGGGATCTCCTGTCGTTTTTGCACGCGCAGGGCGCGGCAGGGCCGGCCCTGCCAGTCGCCG
>JAGXHK010000030.1 GCA_024636255.1 Desulfuromonadales bacterium
AGGCTCAGTTTTGTCACCACAGAGTCATCGAGCTGGATTGTCGGCTCGACGTTCAGCTTAATCCCGATATCCACGTACTGCACGTTATCGGAGCGATTGTCGCCGTTAATCGTGACCGTGATGACCGGTTCGCGGCTGCCGATGTGAACCTTCGCCTGGGCCTTGTTCTTCACGCGGATCTGCGGACTGGCCAGCAGCTCGGTATCGGTCAGGGTCTTGCTGAAATCGAAGACCGCGTTCGGCAGAGTGTAAAATGATTCGAGACGGCTCAGACCGCTGGCCAGATTTTCGGTGCTGGTGCCGGAGGTCAAAGACCCGGAGAGGATCTGAGTGCTGTTCTTGTTGGCAAACCCGAGACTGACGGCATAGGGTGAAAGTGCGGTCCCCAGCTGCAGATTGTCGCCACGGCTCACCTCGATCAACTCCAGATCAAAGACCACCTCGGAGTCGGCGCGATCAGCCGCCTCGAGAATCTGCTGCGAAAGCCGAATCACCTCGGGCGTATCCCGGATAACCAGGGCATTGAGTTCTTCGTGCACGAAGATCTTGCGCAGCTGCAGCATGGTGCGCAGCAGATTCACTGCCTTTTTGGCATCGATATTGGAGAGGTAGAACGTCTGGATGATCTGATCTTCGTACTGCTTCTCCTTGTCCTGGGTTTTCGGATAGAGAAGAATCATTTTGGAGTTGAGAACTTTTTTGCCCAGGTCGTTCATTTTCAACAGCAGTTCCAGTGCCTGGGCAAAGGTGGCGTTTTCCAGAAAGATGCTCACCTGGTCGTTGCGGATATCCTCATCATAAAGAAAATTGACCCCGGAGAGCTGGGAGAGGATATTGAAAACTTCCTTGAGATCCGCTTCTTTGAAACGCAGGGTGATCGGCTTGTCTGAAGCGACGGCGAGTTCCTGGCCATCGATCACGGTCAGGCGCACTTTCTCGATCTTCTTTCTGAGTTCGTGAAGTCGCGGATCATCCGGGGCCAACTCCTGCGCGCGGTTGAGCACCGTCTTGGCCTGCTGGTATTTGCGCGCACGATAAAATTTTTCGGCTTCATCGAGCATCTTGCCGGCCGTTATCCGCAGTTCGACCTGGCGCATTTCCTGCTGCGCCTTCTCCAGGCCCGGGTCAAGAGCCAGTGCCAGACGGTATTCATCGACGGCCTCAGCGTAATTGCCCGCCTGCGCCCGCAGCCTTCCCCTGTCGAGATGGCTGCGCGCCGCAAGGTTGCGCGCCTTGAGAAGCTTCATCCGATAATTATAGCTGTCGGGATTTTTAGCAACTGCCTCAGAGTAGCGGGCCACCGCCTCGTCGAACTTTCCCTCAGAGACCATCTCCTCGGCGGCCCGGTACTTCTGCTGGCCGGCGCTGCAGCCGGTAAAAAAAACCAGCAGCATCACCAAAGCGACCCTCCGCAACACAATACCTTTCATCATCATTATCCATACCCTTGTATTCGGGATTCGCACAAGCAACCAAAATCAGAACGTGCCCGCAGGCAGAGAAGCCGGTTGGCGGCGCTGCTGGCCGGGAAGGGAAAAATCGCTGCCCCCTTGACTCATCCCCGTCTCGCTGCCAGGCCCCAGAGGGATCGTCTGGCGCCGGCCGTCTTCCCCACGCGAGATCACCATTTTGTCCGGCGAAAGTTCAAGCACCCGGAAACCATCGCCGAAAGTCTCCCCTTCGCGGGCCAGATAGATCCTGTCGTCACGCTCGAGAAAAACCACACGCCGCCCATCGGCCTCGAGAAAACCCAGGTAGGTGAAGCGAACCGGGGGCTCCACCGGGCGGGACGGAGGCGGTGGTGATGCACTGGAGGGCGTTTCCCTCTCCGGCGCGGGTGGTGGCGGCGCTACCGGTGCAGATGGTGCCGGGGGCGGAGCCGGCGCCCGTGCCGGCGCCGGAAAGAGCGCAGCAAAGAGGTCGCGCTCGGCACCGGGGAAATCTCCCGCTTCGGGCGCGAGCAGCTCCAGATAAACGCGCGGCCGCTCTTCAGGGGCAGGTTCTTTCTGCCTGACTTCGCGGCCAGCAGGCCGATCGGTCACAACCCGCTGTTTTTCGGGACCGGACACGAGCGCATAGACGATCGCCAGCACAAGAAGCGCACAGCAGACGAGAAGAATCTTTTTCTGTCGATTCATGCCCGGTCCGCTCTGAAAAAGGTGGTGAAGCGCAGCCGCATCGTCACCGATTGGCCTTCAGCTTCTGCATGACTCAGCGAGAGTTCATCCAACGCGATCACGCGTGGAGAATTCTCGAGCGCAAAAACGAATTTTTTGATCTGTTCGTAGCTGCCGCCTACGGAAAAAACCAGCGTATAGCTCAGCAGGAGGTTGCTTTCAATGACTTTGGGCGAATAATCGATCTGCCGAATGTCCAGACCTGCAGCGTGCGCCATGGCAAAGAGATCTTCAATCAGCAAGGTGAACCGTGCTTTTTCGGGAATCGCCTGCTGAAAACGCTCAAGCTCTTCGCGCCCCTGACGATACGCAGTCCTCAAGGTGGTGTCGGGATCGCGGCCCTGCTGCTGGCGGCGCAACTGGCCCTGTCGATCGAGAAGGCGCTGCTCAAGGGAGGAGACGCGCGGGACCAGATAGAACTCAGCCAGAGAGAATGCGGCCAGATTGAGCACCAGCAAAACCCCGATCAGCACAGGAAGAATCCGGTTCTGTTGCCAGATGGCTTTTATGTAGGACATGGCAGCCACCTTCAGAAGGCCTCCTTCAGCGAGAGGGAAAAACGAACCGCTTCCCGCTTCCTGCCGGCATAATCTTCAATTTCGATCTTTTCCTGACGCAAAAGAAAAACATCCTGGAAAGAGTCCGAGCCAATCAGACGATCGAGAAAATCCTGCATCTGCTCGTTCCCCCGGGCAACAGCACTCACATCAAGCTGCTTATCCTTGGGGCGCGGCTGAATCCGGCGAATGCTGACTCCGGGGGGAAGCACCGCTTCGAACCGGTCGAAAAGTTCAGTCCAGCGAAAACTGTCCCGGACCAGAATCGCGTTTGCCTCGGCGATTTTTTCGCGCAGGTTTTCATAGGCCGCCGGGTTGACTCCCATTGCCTCATCCTCACGCTCCACCCCAAGTCGACGTTCGACCTCGGCAAGCCGGTGGTCCAGCTCATCGAGCTGTCTCCAATGGCGCACCAGGAAAAATCCGCTGAAAAGCAGAAGAACGACGAGGACGAGGGTCCCCGCCAGATACGCGGCATAAAGCCCTCGCCGATTGACATAGATGCGGCTGGCCAGGTTGAGTTGTATCTTCACGACCTCCCTCACATCATCTGTTCGGCGGCCCCGAGAGCGGCCGTTAAAACCAGCCCCTGCTGCTGATCCAGCTCGGGGGAAGGGGATTCGCTCAGGTGCTCCAGGTGAGGATTGAGACAGAACGGTTCTTTTTCGAAAACACTCGATGTCGCTTCGCGCACATCTGCAGGATCACTCCAGGAGCAATGCAGAAAAATTCCCGTACGCCGAAGCGCCAGGGGGCTGCCGGGAAACCCGGCCAGCGAACGGTTGAGCTCGCGAAACACCCGGGCAGCGTCCTCGCCGACATGGCGAAAGCGGTGATAGACAAGAGCTTTTTCCTGAAAAACCTTAAAATTCAAAAATCCATCTTCCACACCGACGAATACGAAATCCTCACCCATGTCGTGGCGCGGGCGATAGAAATTATACAGGTTGAAGGAATGGAAACCGATCGTCACAGCATGGTAACCCGCTTCGGCAACGAGATCCTGGTACTGGTCAAGCACGCGGCGATCCATAAGCGCTACGATCAGGCGCTGACGTCCCGACTCGGTCCGGCCAAGGAGCTGGTAGTCCAACTGGATATCCGCAAGGTCGCCCGGAAGCTCATTTCGCAGCTGCCACTTCAGGATCTCAATCCCTTCGGCTCTGGTCTTGAACGGCGTCTCGACCTCTGTCAACAGAACATGCCCCGAAACATCGGCAACCGACAAGGCGATGCGATCTTCCCGGCCGGCCAGTGGCTTGAGAAGTTCCTGCAACCGGGCGACAAACAGCTCGGGCTGCAGGATATTCGGCTCGCGCACGGACGATGCGATCAACGCCTCCTCAAAGCTGCGCACCCGGGCCCCAAGCAGCGAATGGCCCCTGGGGCCCCGTCGCAGAGCGACCGCACGCAACGAATCGGCCGTGATATCGACCCCGAGATACGTTCGCCGCAACATGGTCAGGCGGCCCTTTCGACGAAAGTCACCCGGTTGATCTCTTTGAGGGTGGTGACCCCTTCGAGCAGCTTCTCAACGGCGGAATCGCGCAGAAAGACGGTCCCCATCTGCTGGGCGGCTTTTTTAAGCTGCGAGACCGGGGACTTGGCCAGTATCAGTTCGCGCATTTCGTCGTTGAGTTCGAGCATCTCAACGATGGCGCAGCGTCCGATATAGCCAAGGCCGCGACATTCCTTGCACCCCTCCCCTTCGTAGAAGGTATGATTCCTGAGTTCCGTAGAGTCCAGGCCTGCGTCCTCCAGTTCGGCCGGGTCGACGTGGACGGGTTTTTTGCAGTGCGGGCAGATCTTACGGATCAGGCGCTGTGCCAGAACCATGTTCAGGCAACTGACGAAGTTGTAGGGATCGATCCCCATGTGCAGAAAACGCCCGAGCACATCAAAGACATTGTTGGCATGTACAGTGGTGAAAACCAGGTGTCCGGTCAGCGCCGACTGAACGGCAATCTGGGCCGTTTCAGAGTCGCGGATCTCACCGACCATGATCTTGTCCGGATCGTGGCGCAGAATCGAGCGCAAACCACGCGCGAAAGTCAGCCCTTTTTTCTCGTTAACCGGAACCTGGACAATCCCCTTGAGCTGGTATTCCACCGGATCTTCGATGGTGATAATCTTCTCTTCCTGGTTGTTGATTTCGGTCAGGGCCGCGTAAAGCGTGGTCGTCTTGCCGCTGCCGGTGGGCCCGGTGACCAGGACCATCCCGTAGGGCTCGCGGATTTTGCGGCGAAAGCGCAGAATCTCGCGCTCGGCCACCCCGAGCGACTCGAGGGTCAGTCCCTTGAGGTCGGACGCGATGCTCTCCTTGTCGAGGATACGGATGACCGCGTCTTCGCCGAAGACGCTCGGCATGATCGAAACGCGAAAGTCGATCGAACGGCCGGCGACCCGCACTTTGAAACGGCCGTCCTGCGGAATGCGCCGCTCGGAGATGTCGAGCTCGCTCATGACCTTGAGACGCGAAATGATCGGGCTCTGAAACCTCCCATCCAGTGGATCTGTTGCCTGGTACAGAACGCCGTCGACTCGGTATTTTATGCTGACACCGTCGAGGTTGGACTCGATATGGATATCGCTGGCGCGGCGGTTCAGCGCATCGTACAGGGTGGAATCGATAAGGCGGATAATCGGGCTGGTGTCGGCTGTGAGCTTTTCGAGAGAGAGAACCTCATCCCCCTTATCCGTCTCTTTGACCAACTGCAGCTTGAAATCCTCGGACGCCTCCTGAAGAACACGCTGCGACCCTTCGCTGCGCTCGAGCAGACGCTGAATTCTGGATGGCGCGGCGACCTTAAGAATGAGCGGGGTATCGAGAAGCATCTCCAGGCGATCAAGAGCTGCGACATTGGTCGGATCAGAGATGGCGATCTCCAATCCGCCCTCGGTCTGTGCCAGCGGCAGCAGAATATGCTTGGCGGGCACGCCGGCAGGCATGGAGGCAAGCAGCTGCTGATCGGGGATAAAAGCGCTCAGATCCGCATATTCGAGCTGAAACTGACGGGCAAGGGCCTGCGCAAGGGCATCTTCGTTGAAGAAGCCTTCCGCAATGCCCGTCTGGCCGAAACTTTTTCCGGAAGCCTGCAGATGCTGCAGGATCAGGTCGACCTGGGCCGGCGCGAGCGCACCCATCTCGATGAGTATCTGACCGATCTTTTTGCGTTCGAACTTCAAAATGAGCCTGAGATCCTAGGTTATCCGACCGTTCCGGCCAGCTGAAATATCGGGATGTACATGGCTACCACGATTCCCCCGATGAGCAGGCCCATGACAAGCATCATCAGGGGCTCGATCAGGGTCGTGAGGCGATCGAGGCGACGTTCGACCTGCATTTCGTAATAGTCGGCCACCTCACCGAGCATCTCGCTCAAGGCGCCGGTCGTCTCGCCGACGCCGATCATCCGCAGAGCGATCGAGGGGAAAAAACCCGCCTTTTCAAAAGAGTCCGAAATCGCTCCGCCCTCCTCCACCCGCTGGGTCGCCGCCAGCACCTTTTCCTCCAGAAGGCGGTTGTTCAGAGTCCCCCGGGACATGCGCATGGACTGCACTGCCGGGATGCCGCCGGCGAGCGTGGTACCGAATGTCCGGCAAAAACTTGAAATCGCATACTCTCTGAGCAGCTCACCGAAAAAGGGGAGTTTCAGCTTGAACCGATCAAGAAGAAAGGCACCTTTTTCCGAGCGAAAAAAGATTCTACCAGTTACCGCCAAAG
>JAGXHK010000031.1 GCA_024636255.1 Desulfuromonadales bacterium
CGGCAGGCACGTAAATCGCCTGAACCGAGGTGATCGACCCCTTATCGGTCGTCGTGATTCGTTCCTGCAATTCACCCATCTCGGTGGCCAGAGTCGGCTGATAACCGACCGCAGAGGGGATACGTCCGAGCAGCGCCGAAACCTCGGAGCCGGCCTGAGTGAAGCGGAAGATGTTGTCAACGAACAGCAACACATCCTGACCTTCCTCATCGCGGAAGTATTCGGCCACTGTCAGAGCCGACAGGGCGACGCGGGCACGGGCGCCGGGAGGTTCGTTCATCTGGCCGTAGATCAGGGCGGCCTTGTCGAGAACGCCTGAGTCCTTCATCTCGTGCCAGAGGTCGTTCCCTTCGCGAGTCCGCTCACCAACCCCGGCGAAAACGGAAAAACCGCCATGCTGCTTGGCGATATTGTGGATCAGTTCCATGATCAGAACGGTCTTGCCGACGCCGGCACCACCGAACAGACCGATTTTCCCGCCACGCGCGTACGGAGCGAGGAGATCGACGACTTTAATCCCGGTTTCAAAAGCTTCGACCGAAGTCGACTGGCTGACGAAGTCGGGAGCGGGACGGTGAATTTCCCATTCCTGCTCGGCATTCACCGGCCCGGCTTCATCGACGGGTTCGCCGACCACATTCAGAATGCGGCCGAGGCACTTGCGACCGACGGGCATAAGGATCTGCTTGCCGGTATCGAGTACGTCCTGGCCGCGCACCAGGCCTTCGGTTGCGTCCATTGCGATAGCACGCACGGTGTTCTCGCCCAGATGCTGAGCAACCTCGAGAACCAAGTTCCATTCCTGGTCGGAGATGGAAGGGTTGGTGACCTTGAGGCAGAAATAAATTTCAGGCAGATTGCCGGGCTCGAATTTGACGTCGACCACGGGCCCGATGACCTGGATGACTTTTCCCTTGTTCATGATAAACCGTTCCTCCTTTATCTCACCGCAGCGGTGACGAAGTTTTCGCTTATTTGACGGATTCGGCCCCGGAGATGATCTCCATCAACTCTTTGGTGATGGCAGCCTGGCGGGCACGATTATAGGCCAGCGTCAGTCGGCCCATCATCTCGGAAGCATTTTTGCTCGCGCTGTCCATGGCACTCATCCGGGCACCGTGTTCTGAGGCTACCGACTCGAGCAGGGCACGGAAAATCTGTACTTCAACGTGCTTGGGAAGAACCTGGGCGAGAACCTCGCTGCGGTTCGGCTCGTAGATATACTCTGGGACGTGCTGCTCGGTGGCGTCCTCTTCCCTGGGTATAATGGGAAGGAGCTGGCTGATCGTTGGATCCTGGCTGATGGCGCTGCGAAAAGCGTTATAGGCGAGGAAAACCGCGTCGTATTTTTCCTCGTTGTACCACTCAACGATCTCCTGGCCAAGCAGGGAGGCTGTGCTGTAGGAGATATTCCCGGTGATATTCTCATAGACTTTGACGATGTTCATCCCCTTGCGGCGCTTGAGATAGTCGTTGCCCTTGCGGCCGATCATCATCAGGTCGATGGCTTCGTAGCCTTCTTTGTTCTGGCGGATCATGCGCTCCGCGGCCTTGGATACGTTGGCATTAAAGCCGCCGCAGAGACCGCGATCTGCTGTGAGAAGAACAATGAGAGCGCGCCGTTTGCCGCGCTGTTGCAGCAGGGCGTGCGCTTCAGGATCCTCGCGCTGAGCAAGGCTCGAGAGAACATTAAGCATTTTGTCCGCGTACGGACGGGCGGCAATTACAGAATCCTGAGCCCGGCGCAGTTTGGCAGCCGAGACCATCTTCATCGCCTTGGTGATCTGCCTGGTGTTCTTGACCGAGGTGATCCGTTTTTTAATTTCTTTCAGAGTAGGCATCTGTCCTTACCTTCCGGCGCTGGGCGTTACTCGACGACGAACTGGGTTTTGAACTCGTCGAGGGCCTTTTTGAGGCGGGCCGTGAGATCGTCATCGAGAGCCTTCTTGGTGCGAATATCATTCAGAAGGTCGGCCTGCTTGCTGTCGAAAAAGCCCATAAGCTCCTGCTCGAAACGCTGTACCGCGGCTACCGGATATTCATCGATGTAGCCGTTGTTGGCAGCGAAAATGACGACGACCTGCTTTTCAACCGGCAGCGGTTCGTATTGGCCCTGCTTGAGGATCTCCACAAGGCGGGCACCGCGGTTGAGCTGTCGCTGGGTGGCGGCGTCGAGGTCTGAGCCGAACTGGGCGAAGGCGGCCATTTCGCGGTACTGCGCAAGAGCCAGGCGCAGTGTTCCGGCCACCTGCTTCATGGCTTTGATCTGGGCGGAGCCCCCAACGCGGGATACCGACAGGCCGACGTTGATCGCAGGACGCACACCCGAGTAGAAAAGGTCGGTTTCCAGGAAAATCTGTCCATCGGTTATCGAGATAACGTTGGTCGGGATATACGCGGAGACGTCGCCGGCCTGGGTCTCGATGATCGGCAGAGCCGTGAGGCTGCCTGCGCCCATGTCGTCGTTGAGCTTGGCGGCGCGCTCGAGCAGGCGGCTGTGCAGGTAGAAAACGTCCCCCGGGTAAGCCTCGCGTCCCGGCGGGCGGCGCAGCAGCAGGGACAGCTGACGATAAGCGACCGCCTGCTTGGAGAGATCATCGTAAATGATCAGCGCGTGCTTGCCGTTGTCGCGGAAATACTCGCCCATGGAGACGCCCGTGTAGGGAGCGATGAACTGGAGGGGAGCCGGGTCAGAGGCTGTCGCGGCGACGACAATGGTGTAGTCCATGGCGCCGTTCTGCTGAAGTTTGTCGACAACCTGAGCGACGGTCGAGCGCTTCTGGCCGATGGCGACATAGATGCAGGCGACGTCCTGGCCTTTCTGGTTGATGATGGTATCGATGGCCACCGCGGTCTTGCCGGTCTGACGGTCCCCGATGATCAACTCGCGCTGGCCGCGGCCGATGGGGACCATCGCATCGATGGCTTTGAGGCCGGTCTGCAGCGGCTCGTGAACGGATTTGCGCGCGACGATCCCGGGCGCCTTGACTTCAACCTGGCGATAGTCGTTTGAGGCGATCTCGCCTTTGCCGTCGATAGGAATGCCGATACCGTTGACCACCCGGCCAAGCAGCGCTTCACCGACCGGAACCTGCACGATGCGCTCGGTGCGCTTGACCGTATCGCCTTCCTTGATGTGCTCGTATGAACCGTAAATGGCGGCGCCGACGTTGTCCTCCTCGAGGTTGAGAACCATGCCCATAACCCCGCCAGGAAACTCGAGCAGCTCTCCGGCCATGGCCTTGTCGAGGCCGTGAATACGGGCGATGCCGTCACCGATTGTGATGATGGTGCCGGTTTCGCTGACTTCCACCTCGCGGCCGAAGTCTTTAATCTGCTTTTTGATAATAGCGCTGATTTCTTCCGCTTTGATTTGCATAGGACCTTCTCACCCCTTCTTTAAATTATCTTCAATCCGATTCAACTGCGTCAGGAGGCTGCCGTCGAACACCTTTCCGTCGATCTCGGCACGCAGGCCGCCGATCAGGGAGGGGTCGACTTTTGTTTCGAGTTCGACCTTCTTGCCGGTTTGCTTCTCCAGAGTGGCGCGGATCACCTTGATCTGCTCGGGGCCGATTTCAGCCGCAGAGATGACCCGGGCGCGCTGTATTCCGGAAATTTCGTCGGCGAACTGGCGGTAATTCTTCTGGATAAGAGACAAAAACCGCAGGCGGTTCTTTTCCAGAAGGAGACCGAGAAAATTTTTCATGATGGCGGATAGCTTCAGGTGGTCGGCTAAATCCTTGAGCACCGCCCTTCTTTTCTCGTAGGCATAGGCGGGACTTTCAAGAACGGTCTGCAGCGCCTTTTCCTGGCCGAACGCGGCCAGAACGCCCGTCAGTTCATCCGCGTACTGCTCCACCTTCTTCTTTTCGGCGCCGATCTCAACCAGGGCCTTGGCGTACCTTTTGGAAATCGCACTGACACTCACTGTAGTTCTCCCACCTTCTGCATTTTCTGCACATATTCTTCAACAAGGCGTTTCTGGTCGTCGCCGCTGAAATTCTTCCTGAGCAGCTCACGGGCAATCTCGATAGAGAGCGAAGCCGCTTCCATGCGCAGGGAGCGGATGGCCTTCTCGACCTCCTGGTCGGCCGCTTTTTCCGAGTCCCGCCCGATTTTATCAGCCATCTCCCGGGCCTGGGCGAGAATTCGATCGCGCTCGAGTTCTCCTTCGGCCCTGATCGATTTCTGAATCTCATCGATCTCGGCTGTCGCATCGGCCAGTTTCTTTTCGTATTCTGCGTATTTGGCTTCGGCCTCTTCTCTGGCCTGTTGCGCGTCGCGCAGAGCTGCGGCCAAATCCTCGCGTCGGCCGGCAAGCCCTTTTAGCATCGGCTTTCTGACGAAGTAGACAAGGATGCCGACCACCACCGCGAAGTTCAGACAACGATAGAGAAAATCCTTGAGCAGAACTCCGCTGTCGACCTGATGGTCAGCGCCCGCGGCCGCCCAGGCGGTGCTTGCAAACGCAAGTAGCAGGACGGTGGTCAGGGCGAAGAGAACTGTCTTTCGAGAACGTGCTGGATTGGTCATGAGATCAAATGCTCCTGCCGAGAACTTTGGATGCCACCTGATGAGCAAGCTTGTCCGATTCGCTGCGCAGTGACTTGCGCGCTGTTTCTGCCTCCTTGGCGACCCTGTTGCGCACCTTCTGCAGCTGCTCTGATGCCTGGCTTTGGGCTTCCTGAAGAATCTTGGCCTCTTCCTGGGACGCTGCTCTGCGCGTATCGTTGCGCTCTTCGCTGGCGACCTGTTTGGCTTCCTGCAACTTGGCGCGATACGCCTCCATGCGCTCCTGGATCTTGCTGTCCAGATCTTTGGCCTTCTGATGCGAGCCGTCGATCTTCTCGCTGCGTTCGGCCATGACGCGGACCAGAGGACGATAGAGAAGAAAGTTCAGAATAAGGAGAAGAATGAGAAAGTTGCCTGCCTGCAGTAGCAGTGTCCAATCGAGACTAATCACCGATGCACCTCATAGGTATATTTTAAGTTTGCGAGGTTTTCCAGCAGTTTTATGGATACTGTATACAAAGAAAGAAGGGAATGAAAAAAAACGCCGGTATGCAAAACAGGCAATAGCTAACACATGGCAAAAACTCTTGTCAAGGTTCTTTTCGGCGACCGTGCTGGAGAAACGTGCGCAGTCGCTAAGGATGGAAGAGAGTGTAGATCGCGACTGCCGGGAAGGTGCCGGTGATGAAAGCGACCCCTGCCGGAAGGGCGCTCAATCCGACAGCAATGCACCCTGTTCGCTTAAAATCTCGGCGAGGCGGCGCGCAAGTTTTTCATAACCGTCGGCATTTGGATGTATCTGGTCGCTCTTCAGGGAGCGCTCGGTCAAAATTTCAGCCAAGACGTTCTCTGCAATGGGTATCTGGGCGCTCTCGGCAAGACTTCGGTAGAAAGAAGGCGCCCGCAACATGAATCCAGGCGCTGGAACCGCTACGAGCAGCACCTGTGCACCGCTTTTCTCGATCAAGCCAATCATGGCCTGCAGATTCGCCTCTGTCTGCGCGCGGGGCATTCGCCGCAAAAAGTCATTCCCGCCATGGCAGAGGATAACCAGGTCCGGAGCGCTCCGCTTCAGTTCGCGGCCAAGGCGCTCCAGGCCCTCGGCAGAGATTTCTCCCGGAACTCCGGCATTAACCACCGTTTTTCCCGTGATTTTTTCGAGGCGTGCCGGGTAGCTGTTTTGGGGCCCGGTTCCAGTGCCGAAGGTCAGGCTGTCGCCAAAGGCGAGGATTACCGCTGCGTCGCTAAGGGGATGCAGCGCGGGCGCCTCTCGGCAGGCGTGCTGGGTTAGTGCCCCGACAATCAGCAGCAGGGCAGGCAATGTGCGGAAAATTTTATGTCCGATAGGTGTCAATGAAGAGGCCTCAGGCGAGAATCCGTACAGATGTCGCCCCCAGTCTGAGCTGTATCGGGCGCATGTCGCGCTGAAAAATAAAGGCCTCCCGCTGGGGCAGGAGGCCTTGGCCTGAAAAGCGGATTTTCTTCTTCTCTATCGCGGCGAGCGGTTTTGCGGATCGCCCGCGGTCAGCCCATCTGGGCCGGTCTGGGAGCTGGTTGCGCGCAGATCCGATAGTATGGCGCGGGCTTCTGCGATATAGGGATCCTTGGCTGCCGCCTCGACAAAGATCTGCCGCTTTTCTGCAGGGCTCTGGCTTTTGCCGCGTTCGGCAGGGGGGATCTCGCCCCCATGGAAAGACTCGGAACCCTCTTCCCGAAGCTTTTCGGCTTCTTCGCGCTCGTGCTGAAGATCGTCGATGGCCAGAGAGATGAGGGTTTTGTTCATCCGTTTCCCGGACGCCTCGGCTGCCTGGGCGATCATCTGAAAATCCTCATCTTCGGCAATGCGGGCGCGGCTTCGCTCCCGCAGCAGGCTGATTTGCGGCGCGTGCTCCCAGCGTTCATAATCGGTGGCGGGCACGGTATCCCAGGGCAGTGAGTAATCCAGGTACTGTTCGCCACTCTCGAGGTGCTTGAGACGATCAGGCAGCACAATGTCCGGTTCGATGCCCCGGTACTGGGTCGATTCGCCGCTGACGCGGTAGAATTTTTGGATCGTGACCTTCATCGCGCCGAGAGGCTGATAGCGCTCCATGTTCGGAAAGGGGATGGTGCGGTCAAGATCGATAATCGCCTGGACCGTTCCCTTGCCGTGAGTATGCTCGCTGCCGATGATGACTGCGCGGCGGTAATCCTGCAACGCCCCGGCGAGTATCTCGGAGGCCGAAGCACTGAATTTGTTGACCAGAACCACCATCGGTCCAGCGTAAGCAATCGAGGAATCCTCGTCGTGCAAAGTTTCGAGCTTGCCCAAGCTGTTCTTGACCTGCACAACAGGACCTTCTTCGATGAACAGGCCGGCGATGGAAACGGCATCAGTCAGCGCACCGCCGCCGTTGTTGCGCAGATCGAGAATCAGCCCTTTGATCGGATTTTTCTTCAGCTCCTCCAGCGCGGCACGAACGTCGTCGGTCGAGTTGCGGGCCGTGCCGCCGTGACCCGAGCCCTGGAAGTCGCGATAAAAGCTGGGAATTTTGATGTAGCCGAGGGGCCCCTGCGTTTCGCTGCCGGGGAGCACGCCCCATTTGACGAAGGTCTCTTCGATCTGTACGACATCGCGTTCAATCGGTATCACTTGGCGTGTGCCGTCGGGTTTGCGCACGGTCAGGCGCACCTCGCTCCCCTTGGGGCCGCGGATCAGGCTGACCGCATCACGCAGGCGGGTATCGGTAATGTCGACATCTTCATCGTTGCCCTCGCCTACCGCAAGAATGATGTCCTCGGCCTCGAGTTTTCCCTGTCGCCAGGCGGCACTGCCGGGAATGATGCGCACGACCTTGATATAGCCGTCTTCTTCGCGCAGAGTTGCGCCGATGCCCTCGAGTGAGCCGCGCATGCTGATGTCGAAATCTTCTTTGCTGGTGGGGGGCATATAGTTGGTGTGCGGATCGAAAGCCCGAGAGATCGTGTCGAAGTACCGATCGGCGTAATCCTGCTCGGTATCTTCGAGCATCCGCTCGAAAAGGCTTTCGGTGCTTTTGGCGATCTTTTCGCCCGCCAGGCGGCGCAGCTCCGCAGGCTCTCTTTGTTCTTCTTCGGGCTTGCTCTGTTCATCCTCAAGCAGATTGAGGTAGCGGTTGATCACCTGAAGCTTGAGCGTTTTGCGCCAGCGCTCGCGCAGCTGTGTTTCATTGCTGGCGAAGCTGATTTTTTCCGAATCGGTCTCCAGCGTCTCCTTTCGCTCGAAATCGAAACCGGCCTCGAGAAGGTTCTGGACCATTTTTCGGACCTCAGAGACGCGCGTCTTGAGGATCTCGCTGCTGAGTTTGGCCAGTTCGAGCCGCCCGAGCCTGAGTTCGTCGTCGATTCGGTCGGCATAGGGGCGCAGCTTTTCAGCATCTTTCTGCAGCAAAAAGCGCTTTTGCGGATCGAGCTGCTGCAGATAAAGCTCGAAGGCCGAACGTGAGAGGCTGTCGTCAAGTTCTTTGTGGCTGTAGTGATTGGCTGCGAGCTGCTGCCGGATCAGAAAGCTGAGCAGCTTTTCACGGTTCTGCTCGTGCTTGTCGGGCTGCGCCCAGCTCATGGCTGTTTGCGGCTGAAGAGCCAGCGGCAGCAGGAGCAGCAGGAAAAGAAAAATTCTGTAGGATCGGATCATAACGTTTTTCCCGGGCAATGAGTGAGGAGTTCCGAAGATTCTCCAAATAGATAAACGCTTCAGCCGCATACCAGCGGCAACAATATCTCTGGAATTTAACCATATCCGGGCCTCTGCAGGCAAGAGGGGCATCCGACAAATTTTGCGTCAAAATTAATAAAGGCGGGCCCGAAACCGGGCCCGCCTGAAACGGTCCGTAACGCCGGACCGGAATTGTTCAGTTTACAGAGTAAATGAATCGCTCGGTAATGAAGTCTCCGTCTACCTCGATCGAAGCGGTGACATAATAGGTGCCGTCGCTCTGCCGGGGTACGTTGAGGGTATAGCCGCCGCGTTGCGGCTCTGCATTGGCAAGAACCGAGCCTCCCTGCTGATCGGCAATTGCAACGGTTACCTGAGCATCGCTGATCCGTTTTCCCGGCGACTGGGACACAAAGACTCTCATCTCGGATGCGGTGGGTTCACTGACCATCATGAAGGCCAGGTTGAAGCCCTCTTTTGAAACCAGATGCAGTTCCTTTACCTGGTCTGCAGATGTGCCCGGTTCCGGCAGAGACAACGCATAACTTGATGAGAAGAGGATGAGCAGAACAATCGGGGCGAAAAGCATTGCGAATAATCTTTCTGTTTTCGGCATCAATTTCAAGCTCCTTTTTTCCGGCTGAGGCGAGCGGATAATCCGCTGCGTTCTTTTTCAGTGTGAGCAATAGCCGTGCCTGAACAGGATTGCTGTGGGATTCCGGGGGCTTACTTCCAGATCAGGTCGAGAAGGGCACGGATTGGCGGCAGCAAGTGAACAAACCGTCATCCGCGGACGACGCCTCAGGGTCGATCAGGAGCATAGGGCAGGGATAATTCGCGCGCGGGGCAGAACACGGTTGGCTTTGCGGAGATTGGCAGGACGTCGCGAGACTGCGACACCGAAGAGGCCGAATTGAAAAGGGAGTCGCCGGTCAGCGCCCCCCCCTTTTTGCTTTTTCAAAGAAGCCCGGACTTACCGAGCAGGTAAACTCCGATGCAATAGGACAGAATCAGTACGGCGAACCAGCCGATAATCAACAGAGCGGTCATGTGTGGACTCCTTTCGCGAATTAATAAAGATCCCGGGCCTGCTCTCCCTCCATCTCTTCCACCGTGATTTTTCCCTTGTCCATCAGGCGCCAGACATAGGCAATGTAGGCCAGCACGAAAGGCACCGCCAGGGCGACATAGGTCATGGCGGTCAGGGTGAAATGACTGCTCGAGGCGTTGGCGATCGTCAGGCTGCTCTGCAGGTCGGCTCTCGAGGGATAGAAGGCGGTCTGGTTGAAGCCGACGGTGAGAAAGAGCGCCAGGGCGGTCAGGACCGAACCCGGCCCAGCCAGCCAGATGCCGCTGTCTTTGCCGGCGATACCGGTGATCACCACGCCGGCGACGACCAGGAGCAGGCCGGCGAGCAGAAGCGTCAGCACGGCGGGCATCGCGAGCAGATTGTGCAGGTACTTGTTCGCCTCCATCGCGATCGTGCCGTCGGCGCTGACGGCAAAGCCGTTCATAGTGACCAGCCGCACCAGGACGAACAGGAGAAACGGCAGCGCGATCAGCAGATTGATCAAAGATGCCTTGCGGGTGCGCTCCTGCAGGGGCGCGTAGGAGATGTTGTTGCTCAGATAGAGGGCGCCGAGCACCCGGGCGAGAAAAATCAAAAAGATACCAAGGCAGACATTGAAGAGATCAAAGGCCGCTTCCAGACCGCGCAGCGGGTGAGTCCAAGTGCTGCTGTTGTAGTCATTCAGAATGAAGTTCGACCCGGTAAAGAAGGTGCCCACCGCGGCGCCGATCAGCAAAAGCCCGATGCTGCCGTTGATGAACAGAAACACCTCGAAGCTGCGCTGGCCGAGCAGGTTGTTCGGCTTGCGGCGGAACTCGTAACTCACCGCCTGCAGTACGAACGTGAGCAGGATCAGCATCCATACCCAGTAGGCGCCGCCGAAGCTGGTCGCGTAGAAAAGAGGGAAGGCGGCGAAGAACGCGCCTCCGAACAGGACCAGGGTGGTGAAGGTCAGTTCCCACTTTCGTCCCAGGGAATTGACGATCAGCATCTTTTCCTTCTCATTGCGGGCTGCGGTGAAGAGCAGGGTCTGCCCGCCCTGAACGAAAGTCATGAAGATAAATAGCGAGCCGACAAGGGTAACGATAATCCACCACAGGTGCTGCAAAACGGAATATTCGAGGCTGCCGAACATGCTTATCCCTCCTCTGTAGTGCCGGTTGACCTTCGTTCGGAGGCGGACTCTGGCCCAAGGCTGATTTGTTTCATCATAATGCGCACCTCGGCAATCAGCAGGACGGTGAAAAGGATCGCAAAGACCCAGAACGTCGTCTGTACCGTGGTTGTGGTCAGGTTGGAGGCAGCCATCGAAACCGGCAGCAGATCTTGAATAGCCCATGGCTGACGACCCACCTCTGTTACCACCCATCCCGCCTGCGATGCGAGGTAGCCGAGAAAGAGCGCAAGCACCCCGGTGCGCAGCAGCCAACTCTTTGCCTCGATGGTATCGCGCAGCGTGAAAAAAAGAACGAGCAGAAACAGGATGGGAAAAGGACGCCGAGGCCGACCATCAGGCGAAAGGCATAGAAACTCAGAGCCACCGGCGGGACAGCCTGCTCGGGGCGGGCGAGATAGCCGTAACCGAGAAATGCCTGATGGGTCCTGAATTCTCTCAGCGCAGTCTGCGCCAAGATCGTGTCATCCTTCTTTTTTGCGGCCTTGTAGTCGGCCAGACTACTGATGGCCACGCGTCCCTGGCGAATCTTTTCGTCGGCCCCCATGATCCCCTGGGCAGGGTTGCCGTAGACCAGGTCGTTGATGCCGGGGACGAAGCTGTCGGGATTGCGGTTGGCGAGAATCGAAAGCACGTAGGGGATTTTGATGGCGAAGTTATAGGCCTCCTCGTCATCGCCTGTCTCTTATACACATCT
>JAGXHK010000032.1 GCA_024636255.1 Desulfuromonadales bacterium
CCGGCCACTGCCGACGCCGCAATCAGCACGATCAGAATCAAGAGGCTGCGAAATTTCACGTTATCCGTCTCCTTAGAAAAAAGTAAGCCTTTTACCGTCATGCTCAGGACAGAGAGAGGAATCAGGAGGCTTGCTTCGATAGACATAATCAGCTTTCGTGCCAACCTGAAAAAAGCGACTCAAAACACCGGAAACACTAAGAATTCCGATTTATTTCCCGAAAAGAGAAAAGGAAGGTGTGTAGAATATCCTGAAGCGGTTGTGGAATATTCTTCAGACTGACAGAATCATGAAAAACGCGTATCTATTCACATTGTGCGGGGTCTCAGCTCCCCTGCGAAAAACGGCCAGATTCTGTACCGCACAGCACCCCAAGTTTCGATCTATGTTTACCAGGCAGCAAGGGCAGGCTCTATTGGCGATTAACAGGGGAGCGGTATTGCCAACATTGCCACTCTGATTCCTGTCGGCTTGTGGCTCTACATCAGCTGGGATGTGTGCTGAACGGCCGAAAAATCAAAAAATGATCAGATGCAGAGCGCCGCGCAGCAGAATACCCGCCGCGGAGCCGAGCACCGCGGGTCCGGCCACGCTCGCGACGTGCGGCCCTGCCCCGGCGAGAAAAGCCTTGACGGACAGGAGATAAATATTATTTAATTGTTAATCATTTATAAACATTTTTGCCGAGGTTTCCGGTTCATGCGCATTCTGATCCATGCCCGTCCTGAAAATACCGATCTGTACCAGGATCTCGCCGCACACAGCGGTTTCGCGTTCGATATAATAAGTGAATTGATGCAGATCTTCACTTCTGCCTGCATGGAGAAGCTCTACAACGGCCTGTTGATCGACGCCGCAACCCTGGTCGAAGCCCGTTCAGGCGAGAAAGCCATTCTTGCACATATGTTCGAAATTTATCCGACCTTGCTGCTGCACCGCAGCCAGGAGGGGCTCATCCCCCTGCCCCGCCAACGTTCCTGCAGCGATATGGAATCTTTTCTGAAAGCATCCGGAGACTTCACTCCACGCCCCGTCCGCGCCAAGGACCGCGCCGAACTCAATCTGCATGTGATTCTTTCCCGCACCACCGAATTCGCTCCCGCTGAGCGTACAGTTACGCTCAACGTCTCAGAAAATGGCTGCTTTGTCATCAGCGGGCATGAATGGCAGCCCGAGGACAGACTTTGGCTGCAGTTCCCCGCACTCACGATCGACGAACCCATCCTGGCCAGGGTTTGCTGGCGAACGCCCTCCGGCAAAGGAGAGGGCATTCCAGGTCTCGGGCTGCAGTTCAAAGAGATCAAACGCGCTCAGAGAGAACAACTTAAATATCTGATCCTTTCATCCTGGGTTCCGCGCAGAACCCGTTGAAAAAAAGCCAGCCCTGCTCACCTCCTCTTTCTTCGCACGCCACCTTCAGGCGAGATTCTTGGTTGATCCTGCCGCCCTCTTGCGGGCAAATCAAACGTGCGGCGTCTTAATGGCTGCGCAGCTTTTCGGCAATCCCGGAGAGGGCCTGCTTTTTCTTTTTCAGAACATCCCGGTAATCCTGCTGATCAGTATGGCTTATCTCCATTGAAAGGTCGGAAATTTCCGCTTCCAGCACCTTGGCCAGTGTCTGCTGCTCTTCAGGTTCAAGATTCAGCTGTATCATGAACACCTCCTTGTCTTCTCTGACTGGGAAAACGCGTACCTACCTCATTCAAGTCTAAGAGATTTTCTCGGGCGCGCAACAATCACATCATGCTTGGGAATCCGGCGTTTCACAGCGGATAAAATCATATCTGCCCACGCCCTGGACAAGCAGATATTCCGCAGGCAGATGCTTGCTGCGGTTGCTCACCTGATGGGCTCTGCCTTGGCGGACTTCACACCGAGCGCCGGGCGTCAGAACCACTTTTTCTTCAGGCCCGTACAGGTAAATCTCCATGTCCCCAGAAAGGCAGAACATATTATCCGTGATCTGCGTGTGGCGGTGGCAGGGGGCGATTTCGCCGGGGGCCAGGGTCAGGATGCGAACCCTGGCATCGGGCGTCTCAATCAGGATCTCTTCTTTTTTCATGGGATCTCCCGGAAAATGATCATATCCTGCCGCAAAGGGTCTACCAGAAAAAATTCCAGAAAAAAACGGCCTCACTGAAGTATTCTCCAAACTCCTTGTTCCGCGAAATGTCCATACTCAGGCTGTGCGAAGAGCTCAGGGCAAGGTTCTGAGAAACGTCCACCCCCAGGGCACGATGTGGATCGCCGAGTTCGAAATAGATCTGCCGCGCCCGCAGATGCACTTTGTAGCGCCCGGCAAAATCCTTCATGAAACCCGCCGAGCCGCCAAAGCCCAGAGCGTAATTGTCGCGAAATCGCCCGCCGACCTGGGCATCTGTTTCGAGCATCAGGTAGGTCAGCCCCACCGGCAGGTCCCAGGCGAAACCGCCGCCCGGGTTGAGACGATAGATCAGATGGTCCTCCCCACCGCGAAAGCTCTTCTGGATGAAACCCGTATCGACTTTCCAGGAGATCGGTTTGAAAAATGCCGAGCGCGGCGAGAGCGAGACAATGTCCACAAGATCGAACGTATGCAACTCCACCTTGCCGCGGCCCGGGTACCAGCGCAGCTCCAGGTTGGTGAAATCGATCTGCGAACCGGCCAGGTAGCCGGCATCTGCATCCATCAGATTGTGATAGGCCGGGCGGATACGCAGGCTTTGAAAATAGTCGTCTTTCCACCAGCCGATGCCCACCCCGAAGCGATTCGAGCCGTGCCCGCGGTCAGGGCGCCCCGGATTTGAAAGAAACGGGTTCTCCTCAGGGGGCCCTAACCGACTGCGCGCTTTGAGAAGGCCGAGATATTCGGTGCGGTAGGCCTCTTGGGACATCTCCTTGCGAAAATAGCGGAATTCGACGGTCTCGGCAGCCAGGTCGAGAATGCGTTTCTGCCCTTCGGGGGCAATGCCGAGACTCTCAAGTTGCTGCGGTGCGAGGCTTCCATCGAGGCTCTTCAGTGCGGCCTCTTTTTCCTCGCGATTCATGCGGGCGGCGATATGGGAAACCCGCGTCGCCTTGGACGGGCGGTAGACGCTTTTTTCGATCAGGCCGCTCTCGCGTGCGATGCGCACGGTATCAATGGGAATCACCCAGGGACGGCAGGCGTCGGTAAGGCGCAGCGACGGGCGCGCCGCCTCGAGCAGAAAAAGCAGGTTGTACGAACAGTTCTCGTCGAAAAAGAAGTAGTCCGAGTAAATGTCGCGCAGCTCCCAGATGTGCAGAAACATGCGCGTGGTCTCTGCAGGGTCGAGGTTCAGTTCGTATTCCCAGATATCGCGCCGCTCGAGATCATTGTATTCCTTGACCTTCTGGTAATAGGGCAGAATCGAGTAATACCCGCGGTACAGCCCGAAAATCCCTTTCACCGCGTAAGAAAAACCATTTGTCTCGTCGGTAAAGGCCGAATAATTGACCGCCCAGGAGAGCAGCTTACTTTTGTAGGGACCGGCGATGTTGATCAGGGTGTGGCCGAACATGGAGGCGGGGCTGTTGTTGTGGTTGCCCGGAAAGATCAGCGAGGCCGAGCGCGGACGTACTTTGGAAAAAGCGCCCTCGAATTCTTCGCAGTTCACCTCGGGCAGACGCGAGGGATCGATCTCCAACTGCTCTTCGAGCCAGGCGTAACGCGCCACGAACCGGCAGCGCGGATGCTCTTCACCAGCGTCCTGCGTGGCGAAAAAAGCCTTCAGCGTCGCTTCGAGTTCCGCCGCGGGGTCGTTTTTACCCTGTTCATCCAGAAAGAAGCGCGGGTCGTCGACGAGACTGCTGCGCCCCGTGAATCCAGGCTTGTAATGCAGCAGGATGTCCCAGTATCGCTGGTCGTGCAGCTGCCGGTCGCGCGCCTTTTCGAGAAGGTGTGCGAGATAGCCCTCTGCCTGGCTCGCAATCGGCAAAAAAAGCAGGCTGCCGAGAAAAAAAAGCAGGCACGGGAGAATGGCTCGTCTCCCGTGCCCTGTTGTTCGTCCTGGCGGTTGCGTAAATACGTCGTCTGTACTGCGACCGCTCATCAGTTGGCGGCGAGGACCACCTGGTCAAGTACGCGTGCCATGGTCACATCGTCGTTCAGGAAGATCTGGTCGAAATTCTGCTGCATGCTGGCATAAAAAGCACTACGCTCAGTAGCGGGTATGCTCATCAGTTCCGCCAGGGTTTCGATGGACTCACCCTGGCCCACGGCCATGTCGCGCGCCAGGCTATCCATGTTGGCGGCAACGAATTCCTGCAGACGCTCAGCGGCGGCAATATTCTGGGGCTGATCGCAACCCAGGGTCCCAGAGGTAATGCCGAAGGTCTGGTTGCCGAAAGTCTGATTGGTGGTGGCCTGGAGCGACTGTGACATAATCGACCCATCGGCCTTGCCTTCCCAGAGCAGAGTGCCCAGACCGCAGCCGGTGTTGCGTTCGGCCTGCTGAGCCATCAGCGGGGTTGCACAGAACAGAACCATCAGGGCGGTAAAGAATGCTTTTTTCATGGTCATTTCTCCTTTCAGTGGGGCAGGTTTAAAATAAGTACAAACCCGAACCGCATCTTTGTCAAGCATCCAGGGAAACATTTTCAGGGTCCCCCCGATAAGATGCAGGCGCCCGGAAAAGAGGATTTCGGCAGGTGCACGCGTACCGCTATTCTGACAGGGCGCTGGAGTTGATCATGAAATTATGCACGTGGAAACTTTTTTCTTGCCCCTCAAGCACGCTTATATCGATGGTGGCATCGCCATTTTCATAGTCCGCTTCGACTGTATAAGAGACGATGTTTCTCTGGTCCTCTTCGGCTTTTCCCACGGAATAGATTTTTGAAAATTCAGGTTTTTCGAATTTTTCAAGATCTCCCAATCTCGAGAGATGCAGAACAATTCCCTTTATTTTTTCATCCGATGTGTTTTGCAAAGATTCGGGGGGCATATGTTGCTTGATGATTTCAGTGTCCCATTTCGAAATTTCAGGAATGACCATTTCAACATATGGCAGGGCGGTCTCTTTGTATTGTGACGACTTGTAGTAGGTATAACCCCAATCGCTTGCAAATACGGTAAAAATGGCAAAAACAACAAATCCGAGTATGGCAAGAATTTTTTTCACAAAAACCTCTCAATGGAAAGATGCGGACAACAGGGACAAGAATGTGCAAACTCGAGCCCTGGTGCCGTTGATAGTACCACTTCTCTTCTTCCCTTTGAATCCTAATTCAGCTCTCGCGTTTCGCGCCAGTCACCAGACTTGATTTTTAACAACGTTGTTTTATCCATTTCATAGAGCGCCAAAAATCGAAAAAAGAGGGGACCTGTCGCCTGCCGCTGACGCGCTACGACTGGTACCGGCCTTGTTCAGAGGGACACCATTAGCCTTGCCCGGGAATATTAAACCGGAAAGAGTGAACGCGGTCGTTCTTGCGAGGGGGATCAACCGCATCCCCTTGTACGCGGGAATGGGGCCCTCTTACAAAGCCCTTCTGCCCATCGGCGGAAGGCCATGCATTCAGTACGTTCTCGACGCCCTGGAACTGCCGGCAGTCGATCGGGTGTGCCTGGTGGGGCCTGAGGAGGAACTGCGCAGCGCCATCAGAAATGCCTCAGGCTATGAATATGTCGCGGGCGGGGTGAGTTTCGGGGATAGCATTTTTCGGGGCCTGGATCATTTCCGCGATTCGGGGCAGGTGCTCTTGACGACAGGCGATCTGCCGCTGCTCACATGCGGTTCTGTCGCTGAGTTCCTTGATTTCGGACATCGCCGTTCCCGGGCCGAGCGAAAGGTCTTCCTGAGCGGCGCTCCCGCCTCGAGTTTCACCGGCCCATACCGCTTCGCGCCCAAAAAATGCTCGCATTTCCGGGACATAACCATCTGCCACGGCAATCTGCTTCTCCTCTCTTCCCGGGCGCTAGAAAATACCAGCCGCCTGTCGCGAAACCGGATCGACCGCATCTACAGGCAGAGAAAAAAACCATTCTCTCCTCTCTTTCCTTCGGCTGGCCTTTTGTCCTCGGCTACCTGCTCGGATTCGGTTTTCTCCGCCCCTTCACGCTGGACAACGTGCTGCGCATCGCTTCGCGTTATTTCCAACTGGAGTTGGTCCCCGTTTTCCTGGATCACCCCGGCGCGGCTCTTGATATCGACGAACCCGAAGATTACGCTTTTGCCGCCGAGATGCTCGAGCGTGACCGAGCCCCACGCGCCAATAAATAGACATTTCGTTGATTTGCGGAGATAACCACACTCCAGCTTGACTTTCGGTGACACGAGGTAAAATCGAAAGAAACCGACTTCGTACAGGAGAAGCGACATGGCCGAACAGGGAACCTCTCTGACCACCACCGATCATGACACCATCCGGCGCTGGGCCGAGGAGCGCGGCGGCCACCCGGCTGCGGTCCGCGGCACCGGGGGCGGCGAAGACCCGGGGATCATCCGGATCGATTTTCCGGGTTTCGGCGGGGAAGAAAAACTGGAAAAAATCGGCTGGGAGGAGTTCTTCGACAAATTCGAAAGCAACAATCTGGCGTTTGTCTATCAGGAAAAAACCAAAGACGGCCAGCGCAGCAATTTCAACAAGCTTATCTCCCGGGAGTAAACTGCACGCCGCCTCCAGCATGGCTCGGCGGTGCCGTTTGGGACTTCCGTGCACGAGAACACCAAGGCGGTTGCGCGCTCATCAGCGATCAGCAGGAGGATGGCATGGCCGCCGGTCTGCCTTTATCACGGTCTGAATCGGTCAGGTTTTCTTCTGCCAGGGCCAGCGCCCTTCGAGTTCCACCTCAAGGGTGAAGCTCAGGAATGTGCGGATAATGACGATGATCGCAAGGACCCCCACCGACTCATACGAGAGATCCACCGCCACCGTATGGATAATGTCGGCAGCGATGAGAAACTCCAGCCCGAGCAAAATGCCGCTGCCCAGGCGCTGCCGGACCTTGTGGAAGATCTCTAACCCCCTTTCGGCGCCTCCCTTCCCGATCCGCTGAATGACACCCCAGAGCAATGAGTACAGGGCGAAGAGCGTGATCAGCCCGACGCCGAAAGCCTCGATAATCGCTGCGCACCACCCTGCCATCGGCTGAATCATCTCTGTCATGGCATACCCGTTCTTTCCTTGTTCATTTCCTGTTTTTTGCGATGAATGTTAAGGTGGCCCCAAGCCTTTACTGCTTGCGCACCCGCTGATCGCGGATGAGATTGCCTGCCTGCCGCTCCCCGCGCTCACTCAGATTTGATCCCGATGACATTCGAGAGGGCCGCGGTCTTCTCCCCGGAAGATGTCTGTATGATGCTCAAGCTTCCATCCGTCTCAAGAACGACGGCCTCAACCTTCTCGAGGTCGCTGAAACCCTCCCTGCGCACTGCCTGCAGCACCTCTTCCTCATTGATCCGCTCGGATTTCATCGCTCCCGGCAAAAATCTGCCCCGGTGAAAGAGCAATCGCGGCTCCGCCTTGACCAGCGACATCACAGTCTTTGACCTGACGGAGAGCCAGGAAATGAAATATTGAAGAAAAATCAACGTGCCAAGAGCCACGACACCCTCTGCAAGGGGGGTGTCCTTGGAAAGCAGAATGGTCGCCAAGGTCGAGCCCAGCGCGACGGTGACAATGAAATCAAAGGCATTCATCTTCGAAAGGGTACGCTTGCCGGAGATTCTCAGCAGAAATATCAGCGCGGCATAGGCAGAGATGCCGATGACAGCCGTTCTTGCCAGCCCCGCTCAATCATCGAAAAACATAAGGCCTCCTTCTCTCTTCCCGGGTTACCGTTCGTATTTCGCGGCGATAAAATCCCGCGCACCGGCTGGCGAGCAGAGGATCGAACGCATGGATTTCTTATATACCTGGCATATGCATTCGTATACTCCGCGCATACACCCAGCAATCACACTTTTATTCAATGATCCCATATGGATAGACAATGAGCCGGTGAACTTAACCGTCCATGGAAAATCTTTCCCGCATATTTTTCCCATACACCACCTGCTGCGTTCGCGGCGACCGGCATGCCGGCGAACCCATCGAATTTTGTTGCAATACAATGAGTTACGCAAAAGTCAAAAGAAAGCGCAGTCATTGGCACGCCTGATGCTCTATAAGAAGACAAATAAAAAAAGATCGGAACAATAACCCACCCAACCCTGAAAAGGAGGACACCATGAACGCGATCCGCAATTCTCTGGCAGCCCTGGTACTCATCGCAGCAACTTCTTCTCCCGCTCTTGCGGCCGGCGCCCGCAGCGATCACAGCGGTCTGGTGGTCTGGATGTTTCTCGGCTTCTGCGGTCTGATTGTGGTAGCCCAGCTTGTTCCGGCGATCCTTATGCTCATCGGCATGGCCAAAGGAGTGGCCGCCCCCCGCATCAGCGTCGAAGCGCGCGAACAATGACGGTTTGTGACAACGAGCGCGAAGCGGCATGCCGAACCTTTCCGGGTCCGGCATGCTGCTTTTTAGGGCAGAAAAATCCCCTCTTTCATTTTTCAGTGCGGTCATCCGCCACGACCTGAGCATGGTTGATGACCGCCACCAGAGCGATCCCTCCCAGAACATTGCCCGCCAGGGTTGGCAGACAGAAATCGACCAGATAAGAGATCCAGGACAGCTGCTGCGTGGCCACCAGGAAAAAAACCTCCACCGACCCGGCGATGATATGACTGAATCCGCCCAGGCCGATCATGTAGGTAATCAGGATGATGATGACCACGCGTGCCGTTTCGGCGAAAGGCATCAGCCAGATGGTGAGGGCAATCAACCAGCCTGCGAAGATCGCGCTGCTGAACATCGTCCAGAAATCCTTCTCCATGAGCTCGTGGCCGATGGTCGAAAAGGTCAGGAGCGTCTCGGCTCCGAAAACCCCCGTATGCGCCAGCAACCAGGCAAAAACGTAGGCTCCTGCCAGATTTGCGCAGAGAACGACCGCCCACAGGCGCAGCATCTGAAAAAATATTTTCAGCTCCCACCGGGACAGAAAATGAAGCACAGGGGTGAGGGTGTTTTCGGTAAATAGCTGCTGGCGGCCGAGAATGACGATGAGAAAACCGACGCTGTAGCCGAATTTGGTGATCAGCGGCCGCCACTGCGCAGCGGGCAGGTGGTCGTGGAGCAATCCTTCCGCCACTAGCGAGAAGCCCATCGAGAGCCCGGCGGCGATGGCGGACCAGCCAAGGGCAGAACTCGAGCGCGCCAGTTCATGGCGGCCCTCGAGGCGGATTGCTTCATGAACGATTGTTGCCCGGGGGGCAACGCGCTTTTCAATATCCTCGACCTCTTTGTCCGGAAGATCGGGCCTCGCCTGCCGGTCATCACCATTTCGGCTCATGGTTCTCTCCTTCTCGAACAAGTTTAACGACAAACGCGCCGAGCGCTACCGCCGGCGCGCCCACATTCTTGGAACGATGCTGCGCGCTCGCTTTGGCACCGGCCTTATGGTAAGTTGATCGAACTTCGATTCCCATCAGGCCGCTCTACCACCGAGCGGGAGGCCATTCATCTCTGGGAAAGGGCCGAAGACATCAAACGCGAATCCTCCGCAAAAGACTGGAACACCCTGAAAGTCCTGCTCGGCGGCATGCTCGGCATGGTCGTTGTCATGGGCATCGGGCGTTTTGTCTTTACCCCGATTCTGCCCCTGATGCAGCGCGACCTCGGCATGAGCAACACCCTGGCGGGCTGGCTCGCAGGGCTGAACTATCTGGGATACCTGTGCGGCGCGATCTTCTGCGCCATCGCTCCGCAACTGCTTCGCAGACGGCTGGTGACCGGCGGCTCTTTGCTGCTGAGCATTGCGACCACCCTGTTCATGGGCATGACGCTCTCGGTTTTCTGGTGGGGGGCGATGCGCTTTTTCGGAGGCATCGCCAGTGCCGTTCTCTTTATTGTCATCGCAGCCGAAGTCGGCGAGACACTGACCCGCCGAGGCTACGCCCATTGGCTCGGCGCATTGTACGGCGGGGTCGGGCTCGGCATCGCAATCAGCGGCCTGCTGGTTCCCCCATTGGATAAAGTGGGCGGATGGGACAGTTCCTGGATAGGAATGGGCATACTCGCTGCGTTTCTCGCCCTGGCCGGACTGACCCTCGGCAAAAACCGCCATCCCGTTCAGCCGACCAAGACCAGCGCCTCGGCCAGGGTTGCCTTGCCCAGCATCCTGCCGCTGGCCTTCGCCTATTTTTTCGAAGGGCTTGGCTACGTGGTGACCGCCACCTTCCTTGTCGCCATTATTGCCGCAACTCCGGGTTTGCAGGATTTTGCGCCCTACAGTTGGGTCGCGGTCGGCATTGCCGCCGTTCCATCGACCATTTTCTGGCCGCATCTGGCCCACCGCATCGGGGCCAGGAAAGCTCTGCTGGCGGCCTATGCCCTCCAGGCCGCCGGTATTCTCGTCAGTATCCGGGCCGACAGCCTCGCCGAGGTGATATTCGTGGCCGTCTCCTTCGGCGGAACATTTCTGGGTATCGTGGCGCTGACAATGGCCGAAGGGAGCCGCCGCGCACCCGGCCAGGCGCGATGGTCGGCAGCGATCCTGACCAGCAGCTTCGGAATCGGCCAGATGCTCGGTCCTATCGTCGCAGGTCGCCTGGCCGACCTTCAACAAGGATTTGACCTGTCCTTGCTGCTGGCAGCCTCGTGCATTATCGTTGGAGGGATCTTTATCGTCCTGGACCGGCGGTTTTCAACGTCCGATATTTGAAAAGGGAGCGACCCCATCCGCCACAGCCCGGTCGCGCTCAGAATTTCAAGCACATTGCGGGGGAAAAATCTTTCCCGCACGGTGGGGACTCGGCGAGGCGGCCGCTTTCACCGGCCGCCCCGCAGGGCTTCTCTGTCATTGCAGTTCAATGAATGCTCTTCTTCACCCGCGCTTTCTCCTGAGTGAACTTCTCGAGAATTTCCCCCGCCTTCTCATCGCTGACGTTTTTCTTCAGATCCTGGAAGATATCTTCTTCCTCTTCCTTGATGTGGTGCTCGATCATCTCGTGCAGGGCGCTCGCCTTGGCCGAGAATCTTTCATCTTCAGGGGAGATTTCCTGCAACTCGTTGAGAATCAGACGGGCGGCGTGGTGTTCCTCCATCGATTCCAGCACATCGTCACTGCAGTCGCTGCACTCCTTGCGCAGCATGGCATAGACGACCCTCTCCTCCGCCCGCATGTGGGGCATGATTAGCTGTGCAGCTTTAACACCAGATCATCGCGCAGTTCGGGTTTTTTCGCCTGAAGCAGCTTTTTGAAGAGCTCGCGTACTTCCTGGTGGTCCTTTTTGATGGTATCGAATAGCTGATCGTGCATGTTGGTTCTCCTTTGCGAAAAAAGGGCAGCACGCAGGCAAGGCCAGGCATGACCTGTCGCACCGCTCTGATAGTGTGGCGACCTGCAGCCCTGAAAATCAGGTTTGGGACGCAATTGAAAAAAATCTAGTGCCCCGTGCGGCTAGTTCCCTCTTCTAATTCTGGCCCTTTTGCCCGCTCTCGGCGTTGCGCCTCCTCGGCTTAGCTCTGGCTATGCCTACGTCGGCGCGCCTTGACAGCGACCAAAATGACTCAGAATTAATTGATGCTACTAACCGCACGGGACACTAGTCGGTTATCGGTTGATGTCAAGAAAGGCGATTTTTTCTTCGAAGAGGACGATAAGGCACTGGGCTGCGGCTCGCCCAGGCCGCAGATATGCGACCTTTTACGGCAGTTGCCGTATTGCCAATGAAAAACCTTTCGCTATGCTCTTTTTTATCCACATGAGGAGAGAAAGCGGTGACAAAGAAATCAGACGCATACCGGCGGCGATTGCCGATAGGAGCCGAAGTCATCCCCGCGAAAGGAGTTCATTTCCGGGTGTGGGCACCGAAGCGAAAAAAGATCGAAGTCGTCCTTGAAAAAGGCCCCCACGGGACGGCACCCGGCGCCGGTGCCGCGATCGAGCTGCAAAGCGAAAAGAACGGGTATTTTTCCGGCCTGGCCGCCGATGCCGACGAGGGAAGCTATTATCGCTTTCGCCTGGATGGCAAAAACCTGCTCTTTCCCGATCCCGCCTCGCGGTTTCAGCCAAACGGCCCCTCCGGTGCCAGCCTGGTCGTTTCGCCCGAGAGCTACCAATGGACGGACCAGGACTGGGCCGGAATCGACATGGCCGGGCAGGTGATCTACGAGACGCACATCGGCACCTTCACCCAGGAGGGGACCTGGGAAGCGGCCGCCCGCGAACTCGCGGAACTCAAAGATCTCGGAGTGACCCTGCTCGAGATCATGCCGGTGGCCGATTTCCCCGGCCGCTTCGGCTGGGGATACGATGGCGTCAATCTGTTCGCCCCGAGCCGCCTTTACGGGTATCCGGACGATTTCCGCAGGTTTGTGGCCGCGGCGCATGAGCACGGCCTCGGCGTGATTCTGGACGTCGTCTACAATCACCTCGGGCCGAACGGCAATCACCTGAAACAGTTCTCCGATGCCTATATGACCGACCGCTACCCGGGAGACTGGGGCGAACCGATCAATTTCGACGGCAAGAATTCGGGACCGGTGCGCGAGTTCTATCTCGCCAACGTGCGCCACTGGATCGAAGAATATCACCTGGACGGAATGCGCCTGGACGCAGTGCAGAGCATTTTCGACGCCTCCGAACCGCATATCCTTCGCGAAATCGCCGACACGATCCGCGCGAGCGCAGGGAAGCGCTCGACAGTGATCATCGCCGAGGACGAGCCCCAGCAGGCGCGTTTTCTCAAAGCAAAAAAAGATGGAGGCTTCGGACTTGATGCGATGTGGAACGATGATTTTCATCACAGCGCCATGGTCGCCCTCACCGGCCGCAATGAAGCCTACTACACCGACTACCAGGCCAACCCCCAGGAGTTCGTCTCGCTGGCCAAGTACGGATTTCTCTATCAGGGACAGCTCTATAAATGGCAGGGAAAACGCCGCGGCTCCCCCACCTTCGGGTTGCCGCGCTTCGCCTTCGTCAATTTTCTCCAGAACCATGACCAGATCGCCAACTCCGGGCAGGGGCTGCGCTGCCATCTTCTCGCCGGCCCCGGGCGCTACAAAGCGCTTACCGCGCTGCTGCTGCTCGGACCCGGAACCCCCATGCTCTTCCAGGGGCAGGAATTCGCCGCCTCGACGCCATTTTTCTATTTTGCCGACCACCCGGAAGAAATCGCCGTTCCCATCCACCAGGGACGCACAGAATTTCTCCGCCAGTTCCGCAGCCTGGCCATTCCGGAGATTCAGGCCAGGCTGCCCGATCCGGCAGACCCTGCGACCTTCGTACGCTGCAAACTGAGCACGCAGGAGAGACAGGAACATGCGCATTACTACCATCTGCACAAAGATCTGCTGAAACTCAGACGCAGCGACCCGGTTCTCAGCCGGTCGGCCGATCTCGAACTCGACGGTGCGGTCCTTGGGCCCGAAGCCTTTATTCTGCGCTATTTCGCCCCCGATGACCAGGATCGGCTGCTGCTGGTCAATCTCGGGCGCGACCTGGACCTCAACCCCGCTCCCGAACCCCTGCTGGCCCCCCCCCGAGGGGGGGAGCTGGAAGGTTCTCTGGACAAGTGAGGATCCAAAATATCACGGTAACGGCACGGCTCCCCTGGATAGCGAGGAGAACTGGCGAATCCCGGGGCGTGCCGCCGTGGTCCTCTGCCCCGAAGACAAGGAGATAGATGCGCATGCTGAATAAACTGATCCGCCGACTCGCATGGGAACAGACTCCGGCGCCCGAAGAGGTCCTTGCCCGCGAATGGCTGGTGACCAATGGACTGGGAGGATATGCCTCCGGCACCGTTGCGGGGGTAAACACCCGCCGTTATCACGGCCTCCTCGTCGCCGCCCTGCCCGCTCCCTTCGGACGCGTGATAACGCTTGGGCAGATCACGGAGAACCTGCGGCTTCCCGATGGCACCGGCATTCTGCTGACCGGCAATGAAACAGATCCGCGGCAGCCCATCTTTCCCGGCCGCGGCTGCCTTGAGGAGTTTCGTCTCGAGGACGGCCTGCCCGTCTGGCAGTTCGCAAAAGAGGGATTCGTCCTGGAGAAGCGTCTCCTGCTGCCACACCGCCAGAATACGGTCATGATCATCTACCGGTTGCTCGAGGGGGGATCGGCGGTTCAGCTGGAACTGCGCCCGGCCCTGCACTTTCGCCCCCATGAGGAGCGGGTCAACCTCCCGCTCGAGCACCCCAACGTATTAACCATCACCGGCGATCGCTACGAAGTCTCCGGCCCTGCCGGCATGTCGCCGCTGCGGCTCAAACTGGAGGCGCAGAAAACCACCCTTACGGTCGAGGAGGATTTCCGCCGGGAGATCTTTTATCGGGTCGAAGCCGAACGGGGATACGATTCATTCGGCAGTCTCTGGAGCCCCGGTTTCTTCAAAACCGAGCTTCAGCCGGGCAGCTGCGCCACCCTGATCGCCTCGACGGAATCCTGGCCGGTCATGCTTTCGATGCGGCCCGAAGAGGCTCTGCGCCTGGAGGAGGAGCGCCGCCACCGCCTGGTCCTCTCCGCGGAGCGGCACGTGCGCGAAGACTTCGCCCGCGAACTCGTGCTGGCTGCGGACCAGTTTCTGATCACCCCCACCACACGGCCCGAAGAAGCCGCCCGCGCCGCCGCCGGCGGCGATGAGGTGGGGACGATTATCGCCGGCTATCACTGGTTCACCGACTGGGGACGCGACACCATGATCAGCCTCGAGGGGCTGACGCTGACCACCGGGCGCTACCGGGAAGCCGGCTGCATCCTGCGCACCTTCGCCCACTATATCCGCGACGGGCTCATCCCCAACATGTTCCCGGAGGGCAAGAGCGAGGGCCTCTAC
>JAGXHK010000033.1 GCA_024636255.1 Desulfuromonadales bacterium
TGCTTGTAGCGCGCCCGGTCAGCAACCGGGATTTCGTCGTAGCCGCGCAAAAAGGCTCTCTTGGCGCCGGCCGGAATACGTAGAAGGTAGTTTGTTTCGCCGGGAGGGGTGCTCCAGCGCTTGAGTTCAGGATTATACTCCTTGATCGTCTCATAGTCGACTCCGCAGAGCCCGGCCAGGATGTCAAGATCGGTGGCCGCAGGGATAGCGACTGTATCGAAGGCGAGCGGCTCATGGTAATTGAGGTCGACGAACCCGTATTTTTCAGGTTCTTTGGCGATGAGCAGAGCTGCCAGGAGTTTCGGCACGTAGTGCTTGGTTTCATCCTGAAGGTACGTGCCGCGGCTGAGCTGCCAGAAGTCGCGGGTCTGGTACTTGCGGATCGCCACTCGGATTTTTCCCGGGCCGGCATTGTATCCAGCCACGGCCAGGTACCAATCACCGTCAAAGGCCTGGTGCAGATCCCCGAGGAAACGCGCGGCAGCCTTTGTGGCCTTGACCGGATCGCGTCGTTCGTCACGCCACCAATCGTTTTCAAGGCCGTACATGCGCCCGGTGCTTTCGATGAACTGCCAGGGCCCGGAAGCGTGCGCCCAGCTGTAGGCATGGGCATTGAATCCCGATTCGACCAGCGCCAGGTAGGCGAGATCACGCGGCAGCCCATGTTCGGCGAAAATTTCCCGCATCATCGGTATATAGCGTCCCGAGCGCTCGAGCCAGCGGGCGAAAGTGTGCCTGGCGGAGCCGCTGTACAGTTCGACAAAATACCGTACGCGGTCGTTCTCCACCACGGGAAAGTCGAAGACGACCTCCTGCGGGGCTTTTACGGGTGCCACCGCATCATCCTCATCCTCTTCCTCAGAAAAATCGGGGTTGGTATTCAGCAGGGCCAGGTCTTCTTTGAGTGCCTGCTTTTCAGCCGGGTCGATCTCGGCTGTTTCCGCCGGGGAGATGGTCGGCTCAGCGGCGACAACGGCGCGGTCGCCATGGGCATGCGGCTCTGCGCCGCCTGTCATAACGCGCGCTGGCGGCGAAACATCCTGATCGCCGCGCAATACCTGGGCAGCGGATTCTTCAGCAGGTCGATTGTCGGGGAACGGCGGGAAAAAACTCCCCCCGGAGCAGCCGACAAGCAGAACAGAGCAGAAAAAAAGAGTCAATTTAGACATGAACAAAAGGCCTCCGGGAAATCGCGGGAATCGACTTACGCGGCGGGTCACTCAAGCGCCAAGATCATCTCCGGGCCAGAAGCGCTGCTGCAGCTCTTCGAGCAGTGGAATAAAAGAAGAACGCTCCAAGGCACTGACGGGGACGGCCTCGAAGCGGCGGCACAGGGGGCTTACCTCCTCGGCCGGCACCTGATCGATCTTGTTGAATACCCGCAGCCGCGGAATGCGGTCGAGTTCCAGATCCTGCAATATCCGCTCCACAGCGTTAATCTGCTCTTCAAAACGCGGATTGGAGATATCGACCACGTGCAGCAGGAGATCTGCGTCCTCGAGTTCCTCGAGCGTCGCCTTGAAGGCACCAAGCAGGCTCTTGGGAAGCTTGCGGATAAAACCGACGGTATCCGTGATAATCACCTCGCGCTCCTGCGGGAAACGCAGCCGGCGTGTCGAGGTATCGAGTGTGGCGAAAAGAAGGTCCTCCGTGAAGACCTGGCTTTGGGTCAAAGCATTGAGGAGGGTTGACTTCCCGGCGTTGGTATAGCCGATGATGGAAACAATGGGCACATCGGCGCGCTGGCGGCGCTGACGGCGCTGTCTGCGCCCCTTCCCAAGGTTCTGCAACTGCTTTTCAAGCCGCGAAATACGGTCGCGGATGCGCCGCCGGTCGCTTTCAAGCTTGGTCTCGCCCGGACCGCGCCCGCCAATCCCGCCTGCCAGGCGAGAGAGTGCCGTGCCTTTGCCGGTAAGTCGCGGCAGGATGTATTTGAGCTGAGCCAGTTCGACCTGCACCTTGCCATCAAGGGTGTGGGCGCGACGGGCAAAAATATCCAGAATCAACTGGCTGCGATCGATGGCCTTCATCTCCGTGAGCTGCGAAATGGAGCGAACCTGGCCGGGGGACAGATCCTGATCGAAAACGAGCAGGGTCGCCCCTTTCTGCAGGGCCTGGATGACGACCTCCTTGAGCTTGCCCTCTCCCATCAGGTACCTGGGGTTGATCCGCTGCGAGCGTTGGATCACCTGATCAAGGACCACCACATCGGCGGTGCGGGCCAGCTCGGCCAGCTCATCGAGGGAATCTTCAAGCTCGCCGCGTGTCTCGGGCCCGACAGAAATCAGGATGGCTTTTTCACGCTTGTCGGAGAGCGCGAACGTCTCTCCGATCTTGCGCTCCATCTCGTTTTCCAGCGATGAGATAAAGCCTTGAAATTCGAGGTCGAGCTGGTGAATAGATGGCGCGGAGAGCGCCTCAACGCTTTTCCCCTCAGGGTTGGGAGGAAGCAGGTGAGCGTAATGCACGCGGCCGGGAAGCCCCCGTTCCCCAACATTCAGGGCCACCATGAGATCGAGCCGCAGCAGGGCCAGGTCGGTCAGGTCGTCGCGGGAGAGAGATTCACTTTTGAGATGGGTATGGATGCAGCGCAGGCCGCGAAGCCCGCTGCGCCCGAGCCCGTACCCGGTCAGATCGGGAATGACGATCTCGCGGTCGTCACCGACAATGACGTAGAGGACCGTCCCCTGGCGATCGACAATAATGCCGAGCTGTCGGCTGATCTCGGCGGAGCGCTCGGTAAGATAGCGGGCCAGCTCGGCGCTGATCACCTGATCGGGGGGAATGCGGCGCCGCACGATGCGTTCCAGCGCCTTTATCTGACTCTGTTTGAGGCCCGTGAGATTGCCGTATACCACGTGGGGTCCTGGAGAAAAAAGGTCCGCAGGGTCTTTGCGAACCGGCGGGCGCTTTCTTGGTTAGGCGCTGACGACGACGTTGAAACCAGCGTCGGCGAAATGAACTTCTCCAGTAACGCCGCTGGCCAGATCGGAAACGAAGTAGAGAGCCGATTTGCCGACTTCTTCCTGGGTCACTGTACGGCGCAGCGGGGCATGGTCATCCATCAGTCTGATCTTTTCCTTGAACTGACCGATGCCAGAGGCGGCCAGAGTTTTGATCGGTCCGGCGGAGATGGCATTGACGCGGATACCCGCGGGGCCAAGCTCAGCGGCCAGGTAGCGGACGGAAGCTTCCAGGGCCGCCTTGGCAACACCCATGACGTTGTAGTTCGGCACCGCGCGCTGAGCGCCGAGATAGCTCAGAGTCAAAATACTGCCGCCGTCTTTCATCAGCGGCGCTGCATAGCGGGTGACGGCCAGCAGAGAGTAAGCGCTGATATCCATCGCCAGGGTAAAGCCCTCGCGGCTGGTCTGGCTGAAAGGGTTTTTCAGGTCATCGCGATTGGCATAAGCCACCGAATGCACGACAAAGTCGAGTCGCCCCCAGCGCGCTTCAAGCTCGCTGAAGACGTTTTCAACTTCAGCGTCGTTCCCGACATCGCACGACAGAATGACGGTGGAGCCGAGACTTTCGGCAAGCGGTCGGACGCGCTTCTCAAGAGCACCGTTAAGATAGGTAAATGCCAGCTCTGCGCCCTGTTCCGCCAGTTTCTGGGCGATCCCCCAGGCGATACTCTTGTCGTTGGCCACGCCGAAAATAATGCCGCGTTTTCCCTCGAGCAGTCCCATATGTAAACGTTCTCCTTTTTCAAGCACATTGGTCAACTGTGCCTTTTAGCAGATGAAGTGCCTGAAAGCAAGTCATTTTAAGTATTTTCAGGCCTTATTCGAAGCACTCGATGAGGGCTCGAAATTGAATGATTTATCGGCACCGGCATATCGCCGGACACGGCCTCAGGCCTTCACGGCACAGATATACTTAAGGTAGCGCCCCTCGGGAAATGTCACCGGAAAAGGAAAATCGGGGCCTTGGCCGGCAGTGCGGATAACCCGCAGATCGCTGCCCGCCTGCAGAGCGCCGCGGCGCAGCTCCTTGAGATAATCGGCCAGGTCGATTTTCTGATGATTCGAGGACGTGACCAGCAGGCCGCCCGCGGGCAGCAGGAGCATCGCTTTCGCGACCAGATCCGAGGTCCCGCCGCGGGTGGTGAAACGGCTTTGCCGGGTCGTCGAGAAAGAGGGCGGGTCCATCAGAACCACATCGAATTTCTCCCCGCGCTGCGCCATGTCATCGAGCACGGCAAAGCAATCGCCGGTAATGAACGCGTGGGCCTCGGGATTAAGACCGTTCGCGAGAAAATTCTCGCGCGCCTGATCGATGTAAGCCGCTGATGCATCGACCGTCACCACCCGGCGCGCACCGGCGGCAGCCGCAGCGACTGAAAAAGCGCCGGTAAAGGCGAACAGATTGAGCACCCGCATCCCGCAGCTCTGCTGCATGAAGTCGCGCCGATTGCGGCGCTGGTCAAGGAACAGGCCGGTGTGCAGCCCTTCTTCGAGCTGCACCAGGAAGTACAGACCGTTCTCGCGGACAGGCAGCGGCCGGGGTGCGGGTTTTCCGGCCGCCAGGCGCACCAACTGCCGACCGCCCCCTCGCGCCTCGATCCTGCGCGTCTCGCGCGGGCGCGCCTTCACATAGATGCCGGCCGGGGCAAGCACGTCGCCCAGGACCTCGAGCAGCATATGCTCATGACGCTTCCAGCCGCCGGCGTAATACTGGACGACAAGAAAATCGCCATAGACTTCGATGGTCAGGCCCGGCAGGCCATCACCCTCACTGTTGATCAAACGGTAGACGTCGCTGTCTGCGAGTTCTGCGTGGGCCCGGCGGAGCTCTAAAGCGGCCTCGATACGGTCGCGCAGCAGGTTTTTATTCAGCACCAGAGAGCCGCGGCCCAGAACGCGGGCCACGATCCGGTCGCCTGGTTCAAGCAGAGCGGTCGCCAGAACGCGCCCCTGCTGATCGTTCACCTGGATCATTTCGCCGGCCTTGCCAGCGGGCCAGCGCCGTGTATAACGATCAGCGATCACCCAGGGGTGACCCAATTCCAGCATGCGCGCCGTCTCCGGCCCGACCACGTATTGACCAGCCATGAACCGTCTCCTTGTCCCTGATTAGGGGCGGCCATTGTAGCGCGCCGCGCCGCCAGCTCCAAGGCAAAAGCACTTTGTCGCCCGGCACCTCTATGATATGCTCCGCCCCTGCAATCTTTCAGCCCAAAGGAGAAAGTAACATGGATGAGGAAACCCCGAAATCAAGCGGAGAAATGCACATCGAGCGCCTCATGCAGGAGATTTCTCCCGGATCCGATCGCTATCAGGTTCTCGAGACGGCCAAACGCTTCAAATCATCTTGGGTGGAACTGGGCGAGCGGCTGATGTCGGTTCGCAACCGCGGACTGTTTAGGGAATGGGGACACGAAAGCTTCGAAGAGTACTGCGCCCGTGAAATCCGCATCAAAAAACCGACGGCCCAGAAGCTGGTCCTCGCCTACAATTATATGGAGAAGAACGAGCCGGAACTGATGGCCCGGCGCAGCGAGCTCAAACCGCTTCCCGACTTCCGCTCGGTCGATCTGCTGCGACAGGCCCGCGAAGAGAAGGAATTCTCCGAGGAAGAATACAACGATCTGCGCAAGGCGGTCGTCGAAGAGGAGCGCAGCCACCCCACCGTACTCAAACGCTTCAAAGAGGTTGCCGCTGCGCATGAAGACGAGGCCGAGGACCCGACCCTGCACTATCGGGCCTGCCTGAATACCGCCTGTCTCTTATACACA
>JAGXHK010000002.1 GCA_024636255.1 Desulfuromonadales bacterium
ATATCGTCGGCAGCGTCAGATGTGTATAAGAGACAGCGCCAACACCTTTCTCGACATCAAGGATGCCACCTGCGAAGACCAGTGGTTTGAAATGATGCGATAAGTGGGGGGGGCGGATCGCTTCTTGAACCTATCGGAAGAGACAGACATGTACCGGACGCGACGCATACACCTCATCGAAGGTAAGGGAAAGAGAGGATCTGCAATGAAAGTCGCTTTTGCAAGTACCGACAAAACCCATATCAACGCACATTTCGGCCAGGCCGAGAATTTCTACATCTGGGAAGTGGGGATTGATCGCGCTGAGTTCTCGGGGGTGGTTCAGGTCATGGCGGATGTCGACGCCGAAGGGCATTCCGACGACAAAATCGAGGCCCGCGCCGCGGCTCTGGAGGATTGCGCGCTCGTCTATATCGCCGAAATAGGCGGGCCGGCCGCGGCGCGCCTGGTGGCCAAGAAAATTCATCCTGTCAAGAACAAAGAATGTGAAGCCATTTCGACGGTGGTCGAGAAGCTGCAGGAGGTCCTGCGCGGCAGCCCGCCGCCCTGGCTGCGCAAGGCCATGCTCAAGAGCGAGCGGCCTGAATTTGCGCCGCGCTGATCATCATCCTGACGAAGTCACTATTGAGAAAGGACATAATTCCATGGCAAATCTCACCGGCACGACCAAAGGGGGAAAAGAATGGACCCCCACGTTTATCGAAGCGATCGATGCAGAAAAGTGCATCGGCTGCGGTCGCTGTTACAAAGCCTGTTCGCGCGACGTGTTCGCCCCGGAAGATTTCGAGGACGAGGAGACGGAATCACTGCGCATGATCATGACCATCGCCAATGACCAGAACTGCATTGGGTGCGTGGCCTGCGGCGTCGCCTGTTCTAAAAAGGCGTTCAGCTTTAAGCCGCTGTCCATCTGACCACGGGAGGCACCCATGCGCATCGCCATTGCATCAAAGTCCGGCACGCTGGTCGACCAGCATTTCGGCCACGCCGAGCGTTTTCTCATTTATGACTGCGCCGAAGGGACGCCGCACCTGGTGGGGCAGAAACCGGTGGAGAAATATTGCTCCTACGACCCGGACCACCCCTTTCGCGAAGATAAGTTCAGCGCCATCGTTGCTGCCCTGGAGGGGTGTCGCGCGGTCCTGAGCGCTCAGATTGGCGAGTTGCCCAGGCAGGAGCTGGAAAAACGCGGCATTGCCGCCATCAGCGCCGCCGGCCCCATCGAGGCGGCGATACGGGCGGCCCATGAAACCCTGTGCGGCTGCGGAGGTGCTTGCGGTCCGAAGATATGCTGAGTTGCTGCACAAATTAGCTTCAGGGGAGGGTTGTCATTGCCCAAGGCTTGGGCAGGCTGAGGATTGATAAACTCCGGCCTGCCTTTTTTTCTTTGCATAATCAGTCACTTTTAAGGTTTTTTAGAGTTGGCATACGCGATGCAGGCAGTAGAATAGGACACAAGGCTGTGTCTTTCTCAACAGGCAACGACGCCCCGCATCTCGATTGAGATGGCGGGGCTTTATCGTTTCGGATCAGGCAAGGGCGCTTTCCGCAGGACGGGGAGCGCCCTTGCACGTTTTTCAGCCAAAGGAGACCGATCATGAGCAAATCCTGCCCGATGATGGCCATGAAGAAACAGAGCGAGCATCCCTGCTTCGGCGGCGATCACGACAAGGCCGGGCGAGTCCATCTGCCCGTGGCGCCGGGGTGCAACATCAAGTGTGGCTTCTGCGAGCGCAAATTCGACTGCGCCAACGAAAGCCGCCCGGGTGTGACCAGTCGCGTGCTCAAGCCCGCCGAAGCCCTGGAACGGGTGCGCCTGCTGCTGCGCCATCCCCGGGTCGGCGACAAGCTGCGCGTGGTCGGCATCGCAGGCCCAGGTGACCCCCTTGCCAACGAAAAGACCTTCGAGACTTTCCGCCTGGTAAAAGAAGCTTATCCAGAGATGATGCTCTGTCTTTCCACCAACGGCCTGCTGCTGCCCGAGCGTATCGACGAGATCGCCGCCCTTGACGTGCACAGCCTCACCGTCACCATAAACGCACTGACCGCCGAGGCCGGCGCCAAAGTCTACCAATGGGTGCGCTATAAGGGCGAGGTGCTGCGCGGTGAAGAAGGAGCGGCGCTGCTGCTCGAAAATCAGCTTGCCGGCCTCGAAGCGGCCGCCGCGCGCGGCCTGCTGGTCAAGATCAACCACGTCTACATCCCTGGCGTGAACGAGCACGAAACCCTCGATCTGGCCGTCCGGGTGCGCGATCTCGGCGCGACCATGATGAATATCATTCCCGTCATCCCCATCGGCCTGTTCAAGAACATCGCGCCGCCCTCTGACGCAGTGATGGAGATGGTGCGCAATCAGGCCGAACTGATCCTTTCGCAGGCGCGCCACTGCAGGCAGTGTCGCGCCGATGCCGCCGGGCTGGTGGGGCAGGACCTCGACTTGACGGAACTGCATGCGCAGGCGGGATAGGCAAGAGCGTTGCTGATGATCTTGATTTGCATCCGGCGGCCTAAAAGGAGACTGCACCATGGATATGACAAATCTCGGAGACAGACAGGTCGTGATTGACGACACGACCCTGCGCGACGGCGAGCAGACCGCCGGTGTGGTCTTCACCCTCGCTGAAAAAAAGCAGATCGCCCGCCTGCTCGATCAGATCGGGGTCGGTGAGCTGGAGTGCGGCATTCCCGTCATGGGCGAGGAAGAGCGCAGGGGCATACGCGCCCTGGTCGATATGGGGCTCGAGGCGCGGCTCATCACCTGGAACAGGGCTGTCGTTGCCGACATTCAGGCCTCGATCGACTGCGGAATCCGGGCTGTCGACATCAGCCTTTCGGTCTCGGATATCCACATCGCCGGCAAGCTGCGCAAGAGCCGTCAGTGGGTCAGGGACCAGCTCAGGCGTGCCCTGGAGTTCTGCAAGCGGCATGATCTTTACGTCTCGGTCGGCGGCGAAGACGCGAGCCGGGCCGACCTCGACTTTCTGGTCGAGTTGATGCAGATCGCCAGAGACATGGGCGCAGAGCGCTTTCGCTTCTGCGACACCCTCGGCATCCTCGATCCCTTCGGAACCTACCAAAAGATCAGCTATCTCGCCGCGCGGGTCGCTCTCGATCTCGAAGTGCACACGCATAACGATCTGGGGATGGCCACCGCCAATGCCATTGCCGGCATCAGGGCCGGTGCGCGCTTTGTCAACACCACGGTCAATGGCCTCGGCGAGCGCGCCGGCAATGCGGCACTCGAGGAGGTGGTCATGGGGCTCAAGCATGCCTGCGGCCTTGACCTGGGGATCGACACCAGCCGACTGGTCGAGCTCTCCCGCCTGGTGGGCAAGGCCAGCTGCCGCCCGGTTCCAGAATGGAAGGCGGTGGTCGGCGAACGGGTCTTCTCTCACGAGTCCGGCCTGCATGCCGACGGTGTCCTCAAAAATCCGAACAATTACGAAGGTTTCGATCCAGCCACGGTGGGATTGCAGCGGCATCTGGTGCTTGGCAAGCATTCGGGGAGCCAGGGGCTGACCCACCGCCTCCAGGAGCTTGGCTTCGAGCTCAACCGCATCGAGGCGGTGGCACTTCTGGACCGGGTGCGCAGTATCTCGCAGCGCAACAAGCGCCCCCTGACAGATGGTGAGCTGATCAATCTGGCGCAGCGCTTTTGCCGCCTGGCTGAACCGTAAAAGACAGGCGCGTGAAATAAAGAGCGATGCAGACGGCGGGAGTGCGGGATCGCTTATTGTTCGACAGATTTTCTTTTTTTCTGCGGCTCAATCGTTCACAGAAGCATGGTCGCCAGTCCCGCCGCGCCCATGACACCGAAGCCAAGAGCTGTCCAGCGCGCGACCGCGGCGTTGCCGACCAGCCGCACCAGGAAGAGCTAGAAGGTGAGGTTGGCAAGGACCGCGATCAGGATGGCATTGCGCGCCTCCACGGGGGCGAGAACGCCGCTGGCCGCCAGGCGTGAGCTGGAGAGCACGATGGCATCGACATCGGTCAGGCCGGAAACCAGGCTGACAACGTAAACCCCTTCGCTGCCGAAGTAATGCTCCCCCGCCGAGGTGGCAAGAAGAACGACCCCGTAGATCAGGCCGAAGGTGATGGCTCCGGTGAGCTCTGCAGGGTTTTTGGTCTCCGGCACCATGGATTCGGTCTCCAGGGTTCTCTTCCAGATAATCCCCGCCACCACAATGCCCGCTGTCAGAATGGCGATGATCGGCACCAGCATCTGCCGCAGCAGGCCAGGATTGATGATCATCACCTCCACCCCGACTCTGATCATGAGAATTCCCGAAGCGAGAATCACCACGACTGCAGCCATGCGCGCGAATGCAGGATGATTACGGGTGTGTCGCCCGAAGGCAAGGGTCGTGGCGGTGCTCGAAACCAGCCCCCCGAGCACGCCCGAAGCCGGCCCCCCCCAACGCCCGCCGACCATTTTCATGAGCAGGTAGCCGGCCAGGCTGATTCCCGAGATCAGAACGACCATCAGCCAGATGTGGTGGGGATTAAGAGCGTTGAACGGCCCGAAGCTGTCATTGGGAAGAACCGGCAGAATGATAAAGGAGACCAGGCCGAACTGAAGAATGGCGTAGATATCCTTTTGGGTCACGCGCCGGGTAAACGCATGCAGGTGCGGCTTGAAGTGGAGGATCGAGGTAGCCGCCAGCGTGATGGCCACGGCCAGTGGCCGGAACCCGTAGGCGACCAGAGCACCGATTCCGAAAGCGATCAACAGAGCAATTTCGGTGGTCAAGCCGGGATCGACGCGCTGCCGGGCCTGCAGCAGATTCCCTGTGACGGCCAGTGCGGTGACGACCAGAAAACCTGTTGCCAGAATCCAGGGGCTCTCGCCCAGGAGAGAAAGAAGGGCGCTCAACTCGCCGAACAAAGCGACGAGGGGAAAGGTGCGCATTCCTGCGATCCGCGCCCCTGAGCGCTCACGTTCGAATCCCATCAAGGCCCCGAGCAGGATCGCGACTCCGAAATTCTGAAACAGCTCTAGCGTGGAATGCTCCATACCCAATCCATAAAAAAGTGTTAAATTGTATTTAGAAATCTAGCACAGATTGCAGAGCGATAAAAGCACATCAAAACTCGAGTATCGGTGCAGGGTGGGGATTTCGAGAAAACTTCTGAAGCAAACAAAGAAAAAGGGACCAGCCGGAAGGCTGGTCCCTTGATATTCTTTGGTTGCGGGGGCAGGATTCGAACCTGCGACCTTCGGGTTATGAGCCCGACGAGCTACCGTACTGCTCCACCCCGCGTCAGGGAAGTCAGACTATACTCTTTTGGAATTTCACTGTCAACCCCGTTTGCCTGATTTTTCGCTGCGGGGCAGAACACCCTTTTTCAGCAGGCTTGTGCCGGCACGGGAATAGTGCTAAAAACGGCCCAGGCGATTTTGCCATCTTCCTTTTTTTACGGTCTTTTTTTCATGATAGAGCAGAATGACATCGACCTGCAGCAAGCCCTGTCCCTGCGGGAGAAAGGGGCTGTCCTTGTCGACGCCAGGTCGCCGGCGGAATATGCCGAGACGACGATCCCCGGTGTCATCAACGTGCCGCTGTTCGATAACGCCGAGCGCGCCCGGGTGGGGACTCTCTACAAGGAGCAGGGGCCGGCCTCTGCGCGTCTGCTCGGAGTCGACCTGATCGCCCCGCGTATCCCTCAGATGGTGCGCGCGGTGCTTGACGCGCGGGGCGAAAGCCGGCAGCCGGTCGTGGTCTTTTGCTGGCGCGGCGGAATGCGCAGCCGCGCCCTGGTCAGTTTCCTCAATCTGGCCGGGGTTCCCACTCTGCAGTTGCGTGGCGGCCACAAAGCCTTTCGCGCCGCGGTGCGCGATTTTTTCGACCAGGGTCGCTGGGGGCGCCTGCTGGTTTTGCGGGGCCTGACCGGGGTGGGGAAGACGCGTCTGCTCAAGCGCCTGGCGGGCGAAGGATATCCGGTTCTTGATCTGGAGGAGTTGGCGAATCACCGCGGGAGCGCTTTCGGTTCCGTCGGGCTGGCGCCGCAGCCGGGCCAGAAACTGTCTCTTATACACATCTGACGCTGCCGACGAT
>JAGXHK010000034.1 GCA_024636255.1 Desulfuromonadales bacterium
CGTCTCCGATATCCGCCAGGCCAAAGAGGCCGTCCCCCTTGAGGCGACAGGCTTTTCCGAGCGCAGCCGCGCCTTTCTGCAGATTCAGAACGGCTGCGATGCTTTCTGCAGCTACTGCATCATCCCCTATGCGCGTGGCCGCAGTCGTTCGGTCCCGCCCGGCAAGGTTGTGAACCAGGTGCAGCGGCTGGCCGAGGGGGGATACCCCGAGGTGGTTTTGACCGGTATCCACGTCGGCGGGTACGGCGCCGATCTGAGTCCGGACGCCTCCCTGAGGGAACTGCTTGCCCGCATTGAGCGTGAGACGAAGATGCCGCGCCTGCGCCTGGGTTCGATCGAGCCGACGGAGATTCCCGCGGCTCTGATCGATCAGGTCGCGTCCTCCGCGATTCTCTGCCCTCATTTCCACATCCCCCTGCAGTCCGGCGACGACGCGGTCCTCAAGCGCATGAACCGTATTTACGATACGGCGTTTTTCGGCCGGCTGGTTGAAGGTATCCGCGCCCGGCTTCCCGAGTCGGCCGTCGGACTCGATCTCATCGTCGGCTTTCCCGGCGAGAGTGAAAACGAATTTGAAAACACCTGCCGGTTCGTGGCATCGCTGCCGGTGTCCCATCTGCATGTATTCCCCTTCAGCCGGCGCCCCGGTACCCCTGCCGCGACCATGCCCGATCAGGTGCCGGGCGATATCGCCAAAGAGCGGGCCGCGCGTCTGCGTGCGCTGGGTGAAGAGAAACAGAGACGCTTCGCCGCCGGATTCGTCGGCCGCGAACTCGAGGTCGTTGTCGAAGGCGGTGCGACCGGCGGCCTTTTCAAGGGACTTTCGCGAAACTACCTCTCGGTTCTGTTCAAGGGCTCGGCAGGTATGGAAGGGCAGGCCGTCCGAGTACGGGTTACACGCCTTGGGGAAGATGGACTTATCGGGACAGTGCTTGATGAAGGAAACCACCTGCAGACTGAACGTCGGAGTTGATGGCGAGGGCGAGCGGCTCGATCTCTTTCTCAGCCGCCGCATCGAAGGCGTTTCGCGCAAGAAAATCAAACGCGCTCTCGACCGCGGACAGGTGCGCGTCGACGGCGACCTGGTGCGCACCGCCTCCCGTGCGTTGAATGCCGGCGAAGAGGTCGTGGCGACGGTCGCGATCGAATCGCGCCCGGTGCCCGACCGGCTCAGTGTCCTTTTTCGCGACGCGCATCTGCTCGCCGTCGACAAGCCGTCCGGAATGCCGCCGCACCGCACCAGCCATCCGGGGCCGCATGCCCTGGAACTCGCAACCTCTCTGGTCGGGACCGGAGCGCGCCCGCCCATCCTGCTGCATCGACTTGATATCGATACCTCCGGAGTCCTTCTTTTTGCCTTGAGCGATCACGGGAACCGGGAACTCGCCCGCCAATTTGCTGAGCGGGAAGTACAAAAAACCTATCTTGCTCTGGTGCAGGGCAGTCCGCCGCCCGCTTTTCACATCGAAAATCATCTCAAGACCAAGCATCGCGGCCGCACGGTCGCGATGCCAGGCGGCACGCAGTGGGCGTCAACCGAATTCACCACCCTGCAGCGCGGCCCGGGTTTTGCGCTGGTCGAAGCCCGACCGAAGACCGGCCGCACCCACCAGATCCGCGCTCATCTGAGTGAAGCCGGCTTTCCCCTGCTTGGCGATCCCCTCTATGGCGGTTCGACCTTTCTCGAAGTATCCGGGCGCGTTCTGTCTGTTCCTCGACATCTGCTGCATGCCTCTCAACTGGCTTTCCTGCACCCGACAACGCCGATTGAGGTCGTCATCAAGGCTCCGCTCCCAAAAGATTTTCTGCGGTTTCTCGATACGCTGGAAAAGTTCGCCGCTCGTTCCAGGTAGGAAAACCCTCGCATGCTGTTGTTTGCAGATCCGCTCATTTTTCGAAGCGGGAGGCCACCTTGGCCAGAAGACGCGGTCGATCGCTCATGATTCCATCCACCCCCAAAGCCAGCAGTTCCTTCATCTGCACCTCTTCGTTTACTGTCCAGACGTGCATTTCCAGCCCGAGGCGATGGGCGGCAGCCAGAGAGGCGCGCGTCACCAGGCGCAGATCACCCCACTGCGCAGGGATCTGCACGGCCTGTCCGGGAGGATCGTACCCTTGCGGGCAGTCCTGCTGCAGCCAGGCGAAAAAGGCCGCCACTTCGCCGTAACCCAGGTTGGTGGGAATCGCTCCGCACAGGGGGCGCAGCCGGGCAAGAACGGTATCTTTTTCCGAGGCGATCAGCACGCGGTCATCAGCGCCACAGCCCCGAACCGTATGCACCACCTGTTCTTCAATGGGCGGATTTTCCTGTTTGATTTCAATGTTGCAGCGCGTTTCGGGGAATGTCTCCAGGACGTCCTGCAGTGTCGGGACGGTGATGCCCTGAGCGCGGAAGGGAAAGCCGTTTCCCCCGGGAGAAAACGCATATCCCGCATCAAGCCGGCGCAGCTCCCGCAGGCAAAGATCCGAGACGCGGCGCGCATCTGCGCAGGTGCGCTGCAATGTCTCGTCGTGGTGCACCACGACATGGCCGTCGCGGGTGCACCAGACGTCGAATTCCAGATACGGCATGCCGACTTCGACGGCGGCGGCCAACGAAAGAAGGGTATTTTCAGGATGCGTGGCGGCGCTGCCGCGGTGCCCGAACAGGCGCGGCGTGGCCGGTGCGAAATAGGGAAGGGTCATTCCGTCTCTCCTTCTGCGAGCGCCCGTCCGCGTGAAACATCGACATTCCAGAGAAGGATGATCCCTGCGATGAAAAAAGCGGTCAGGGCCAGAATCGAATGGCGTGCTGATCCCGTCAGGTCGGTGACCAGCCCGAAAGTAAGGGGGCCGAAAATCGAGGAGAACTTGGAGCTGATCGCATAAAAGCCGAAAAACTCGGCATTCTTTCCCTGAGGAACGAGCGCGCCGTAAAGTGAGCGGCTCAGCGCCTGACTGCCGCCGAAAATGACCGCGACCAACGCTGCGAGAACCCAGAACTGCCAGGGATGCTGCATGAAGAAGGCGAAGATGGTCACGCCGATGAAGAGAAAAAGCGAAAGGATCACCGCCCGCTTGGCGCTGATCTTTCCGGCCAGGCGATCGAATATCAGGGTTCCCGGCATGGCGATAAACTGGATCATCAGAAAGCAGCCGAGGATGGCTGTCTGGGACATTCCCAGTTCCTGCCTGCCGAAGATCGATGAGACGACGATGATCGTCTGAATGCCGTCATTGTAGCAGAGAAAGGCGATCAGAAAAACCGTCAGGTCGCGGTAGCGGCGGATCTCGGCAAAGGTGCGCACATAGCCACGCAGCCCTTTGATCAGCGGTGCCGGCCGGCGGGGCAGAGCCGATTCGCGCAGGAAAACAAAGGCGGGTATGGCGAATAGGGCCCACCAGGCACCGGTCAGCACGAATCCTGCACGCGTTGCTGCGCCGCGGTCGGCAAAACCGAATACGCCTGGCCACTGAATCATGGCAAAGATAGCGGCCAGGGCCAGGCCTCCGCCGATATAGCCGGTGGCAAAACCCCGTGCTGACAATGCATCCATTTCGCGTTGACCGCTCGCCAGGGCCGGTAGAAATGCATTGTAGAAGACATTACCCGATGCAAAGCCGAAATTGGCCAGAATGAACAACCCCGCCGCCAGCAGATAATCGCCGCTTCCCGCGAGCGAGAGCAGGGTGGTCGCCACGGCGCCGGAGAGCGTGAAGGCGGTCAGCAGGCGGCGGCGCGAACCGGTGCGGTCTCCGACGGCGCCCAGGTAGGGTGCCAAGAGCGCAACCAGCAGCATGGAAGAGGCGATGATATAGCCCCATAACGCCAGAGCAGGGATTGTGCGAGAGAAGCCGAACAGCGAGATGCTGGCCCCGTCTTCGGGAACGATGGAGGCAAAATAGACCGGAAATACCGCCGCCATGATGACCGTGGCGAATGCCGAGTTTGCCCAATCGTACATGCACCAGCCGAACCAGGCCTGTCTGCGGGTCGGCTCCATCAGCGCTCCATCGGTGTGGGATAAGATAGTCGCAAAATCTTCTCCTTGGATCGAAATTAGGCCAGAGAATACAATAACAAAAATGAGGGAGAATGGGTTTTTCTAGGCAGAAGCGATTTTGCGCAATTTCAAAGAAAGGGAAGCAGGAGGGACAAAAAAAGCCCCGGGCTCAGGAGGAGATAGCGCCGGGGCAAAAAATCTTTGTATCTTGATTCTTAATTTTTGCAACTGCGATGCCATCTTTTCTTCTCCATAAGGGCCAATCACAAAAGAGAAGCCAATGTCTTGATTTCGCAAAAATAATTTCTAAAAATTAATTTTCACCTGATGCCGTCACGCCTCCTGGTCGCTCAAAAAAGGCGCGCATGACAAAATCGGGTTATTTTCGAGGACCGCGGTTCAGGAATTTGACGTAGCCGCAATCGGGCGGAAGCCAGCGAACCGACTTCACGATTTCGGGAGTGAGTTTAATGCAGCCTTCGCCCATTTTAAAGCGCTTGTGGTAGACCCTGCATTCGCGGCTGCTCAGGTCAAGAAACCGACAGGCGGTGGAGGTATAGAAGATGGTCCCGTCTTCCTCGATCAGCTTTTCGAAGCAGCATTCACCGCAGCGCCGGCAGTGACTTTCCCAGTCATTCATCGCGTTTTTCCTGACAAATTGCGAAATGGCCGCTCGCTCAAACGGTCCTGCAGCTGACGCACCAGGCGGTAGGTGATCCCCCAGAGCACCGTGCGTCCGGGCCCCAGCAGATCGATGGCCGGCCGCATCAGGACCTGGCTGCGAAAAATAACGCGTGTCTCAATATGCCGTGAAAAATCGAAAAGCGGCTCAAGGTCGATCCAGTACACCGCGTTCACCTCGGAGTTGCGTCGGGGCTGGGCAGCGGGACTCACGGCATAGGCAAAACAGGAAACCACCAGGGGAAGATGAGCCCCGCAAAGATCGTCGAGTCGGCCAAGCCAGCGCGCTTGAGACAGATCGAGGCCGACTTCTTCAAGCGTCTCGCGTTCGGCGGCGCTTTTTGCTCCATCATCGCCAGGCTCGATTTTTCCGCCGGGAAAGCCGAGATCACCCGACCAGGGATCGTTAGGATGCCGGGCGCGCTCGATGAAGAGCATCTCGGTTCCGGCTGCTGTTTCCCGCAGGATCATCGCCACGGCTGCATGGCGCACGTTCGTCACCGGTTCCAGCCGCGCGCCGCGGCTGCTCAGGGTGCTCTCGATGTCATCGATCGTCATGAAAAGTCACATCCAAGTCAGTTGACCGGCAGAGTCCACGCGTGTCAATCTGAGTGTAACAAACTCACGTCAGGCTGAATGCCTGCTGACCATTATGGGTTTTTCATGCAGATCATTCAAGTCCCGCAGACCGAAGAGATCACCCCCTGCCCCTATCTGGAAGGGCGCGAGAAGCAACTCGAATTCTTCGGTGCGACCGAAGTGAGTTCTGCCGAGCTCAGCCGTCTGCTTGCCACAGGCTGGCGCAAGTTCGGCCCCTGCTACTTCAAACCGGCTTGCCCCGACTGTCGGTTGTGCATTCCGCTGCGGGTGCCGGTGGCCGATTTCGCACCATCGCGCAGTCAGCGCCGGGTCCTGCGCAAAGGGGCCGGTCTGCAGGCGCGCTTCGGTCCGCTGCGATTCAGCGAGCGGATATATCAGATCTATCAGCAGCATTCCCGCCATCGCTTTGCCCAGGAATGCGATCTCGAGGGATTTCTGCAGAGCTTCTATCTTCCCTCCTGCCCCTGCCTGCAAGAGGAAATCTACCTTGGCGACGAACTGATCGGGGTCGGCTTTCTCGACCGGGGAGAGGACTGCCTGAGCAGTATCTATTTCTGCTTCGACCCTGCCTACAACGACCTGAATCCCGGCACGTTCAGCGCTCTGCAGGAAATCGCCTACGCCCGGAGAATCGGCGTCCCCTATTACTATCTTGGCTACTATGTTCCCGGCAGCGCGCGCATGGCTTACAAGGATCGTTTCCGCCCTCGCGAGCACTATGACTGGAGCCGTCGCGGCTGGCAGCGCGTTAGCGATACGCTCGCCTGATCCCCTGCGTGAGCGCTGTGCTTTTAGTGGCTTAGTGGCGGGCATAGAGGAACGGATATTTGACAGATCCGAGGGATCGGCTAGATTGTTAGAGAGAAGGTTGCCTGGACTGGCGCACTCTCTTTAAACAGTCGCCGCAGAGGAGGGCAGGCCATGCTTGACATCTCTTTCGAAGTTGCCGGCCGAAAGGTCGATTTAGGGAGCATGAACCCAGGCCTGCCCCGTTCTATACTGGGGCAGATCCGCGATGCACTCGACGAGCAGGTCGGCGAAATCACCTGCACCGAGCACTGTTGTGCCCCGCGCATCATCTGTTCCGGCCCGAGCGTGGTCGAGTTATCGATGCAGCTGTGCGGGTGTTGCGACCAGGTTCTCGATGATCTTGAAGGTCGCCTGCATTGACCCATTCCCTGGAGGATACGATGTCCGAGAACGGACCGACAAAAAGCCGTAACGCCAATCAGGTCAAAGGCCCTGGAATCGCTTCCGGAACCGATGTGGACAAGGGATTGAAAAGAGGTGAATTGACCTGCGAGGGGTGCGGCCGGAGAACTTCTTTCGAAAATCCCGAGGCGCCGCGTTGTCCCGAGTGTGGGGGAACGCAGTTCAAGGTCGACTAGGAAGGATCGCCTGCCATACGATTGTGCCGTCAGCGTGGCGATGGACATGTTGCGTTCTGCGCTTCCGGTTTTCGAAGCGTCTTCTGCAGAGCGCCGTCCTGCAGATCCGACGGCATGGTGAAGTGAAAGACGCTTCCTTCCCCGTCGCTGCTTTCGCCACCGATTACCCCTCCCATCATCTCGACCAGGCGACGACAGAGTGCCAGTCCCAGCCCCGTTCCCCCGTAGTGACGCGTCGAGGAGCTGTCGACCTGGCTGAAGATCTGGAAAAGCTGGCCGATCTTTGCCTCGGGAATGCCAATGCCGCTATCTATGACCCGGAAGCTCACCAATCCGCTTTGTGCCGGTGAGATGCCAAGCGTCACCTCTCCCCGATCGGTAAATTTAACAGCATTGTCGATGAGATTCATCAGAATCTGACGCAGGCGCTGCTCATCCCCGTGAAGAATGACCGGAGTCTGCGGATCGATGGTGCAGCCGAGGATCACGCCTTTTCGCGAAGCCTTGTACCGGAACATATCGATTACTTCCCGGGCAAGTGCCGGCAAGGAAAAATCCGCTTGGCGCAGATGCAGATGACCGAATTCGAGTCGCGAAAAATCGAGGATATCTTCGATCAGCCTGAGAAGAGACTGGGAGGCGCTCTGTGCCGTATCCAAATACTCCCGCTGGTCGGGCTCGAGCCTGGTGGCCAGCACAAGGTCGAGCATTCCCATGAAAATTGTCATCGGCGTGCGGATCTCATGACTGATATTGGCGAGGAACTCACTTTTGGCAAGACTTGTCTCTTCGGCGGATATTCGGGCCTGAATCAATGCCTGCTCGAGCGCCTTTTCTTCTGTAATGTCGCGGATAATCGCGATCATGCCGTCTTCACCCTGGATTTCGATGCGACGCAGGCTCAGGCTGCAGTCTTTGATGCTGCCGTCGCAATAGCGCATCCGGGCTTTGTAGTCGGGAACTTCCCCCTTCTGCCTGACCAGCTCAACCAGACGGGGCCGCTCGCCGGGGTCCTGCCAGAGATTAAGATCCTGTACGGAGAAATGGCCCAGCAGCTCTTCCCGCGTATATCCGAACAGGCGGCAATATCCTTCATTGACATCGAGAAAGTAGCCGTCATCGAGCCGCGTGATTGACATAGCGAGGGGGTTGAGGTGGAAAATGCGGGAAAATTTCTGTTCGCTCTTGCGCAGGGCCGCTTCCGTTTCGTTCTGTTCGGCCGCCTGGCGATGCCGTTTTTCATTCCCTTGCTGCGAAGCGGTGTACACATTTGCGTTCTGCGCCCCAGCTTCAAGTTCGGCGACCCGCGCGCGCAACATACGCGCCTCTTCGACCAATCGAGGGGTATTTCGTGAATCGACCATTGCGGCATCCGGTGCGAAAAGAACCGTCTCCTTTGTTATGGGATAAAAACAAAGATCGCCACGTACATGTCATTTTGATTCATTATACAACAAATCACTGAAAATACAGAAAAACCGAGAAGCCGGCCGGGTTAACGGGTCGATTCCCGAATCCAGCTCAGGTAGGCCGGAAGCCCGCCGTCGATCGGCAGGCGCACCAGTTCCGGCACCTCGTAAGGATGGTTTTGGTCGATAAATGCCTCGAGCGCCGTATATTTGTCGCAGGCGGTTTTAATCAGCAGCAGCACTTCCGGATCTTGGCTGACGTTCTCCTTCCAGAGATAGACACTTTGGATATCGTGCATCTGCACACAGGCGGCCAGGCGGTTTTCGACCAGCCGGCGCGCCAGGCTCCTGGCCTCCTCTCCCTCTCCGCAGGTGGTCATGACGATGCAGAATTTGCCGTGTTCGGTCATGAAAAGACTCCTTGATCTTTGCTTCGGGTGAACTCCAGAATCCGCGCGTTTGCCGCTGGCTACCGTTTCTGCATCTGTCTCTTATACACATCTCCGAGCCCAC
>JAGXHK010000035.1 GCA_024636255.1 Desulfuromonadales bacterium
CCTGGGTTCCCGCGGCGTCGAGCTGCCCGAGGGCGCGCCCGAGGACCCGCCGTCCGCCGATACCGTCTGCGGGCTGGGCAACCGCAAGAACGAGGCGTTCAACGAGGTGCTCGCGCGCGACGGCGTGACGGCGTATCCCGGCAGCGTGGCGCTGCTCGACCACCTGCGCGATCGCGAGGTGCCGCTGGCCGTGGTCTCCTCCTCCGCCAATGCTCCCGCCGTGCTTGCGGCCGCGGGCCTGCTGGACCGCTTCGCGCACGTCGTCGACGGCCGGGTGGCCACGGCCGAGGGCCTGGCCGGCAAGCCCTCGCCCGAGACGTTCCTGCACGCGGCCGCGCTGCTGGGCGCCGGACCGGAGCGCAGCGTCGTGCTGGAGGACGCCGTGTCCGGGGTGCAGGCCGGGGCGGCCGGCGGCTTCGGCGACGTGATCGGCGTCGACCGCGGCGCCGGTGAGCAGGTGCTCCGAGGGGCCGGCGCCACGGTCGTGGTCGCCGACCTGGCAGAGCTGGTGCCCGCGGCGTCGACCCGGGCGGGGCAGGGGCCCCGATGAGGCGCGAGGCCCCCCCGCTGGACCCCCGGCGCTGGCCCGCGGCCCCGTGGCGGCTCGTCGAGACTGCTCACGAGCCCGCTGACCTCGGCGTCACCGAGACGCTCTTCAGCGTCGCGAACGGCTACCTCGGCATGCGCGGCAACCCCGAGGAGGGCCGCGACGCGCACGCGCACGGCACCTTCATCAACGGCTTCCACGAGACCTGGGACATCCACCACGCCGAGGCCGCCTTCGGCTTCGCGCGCACCGGCCAGACCATCGTCAACGTGCCGGACGCCAAGGTGCTCAAGCTCTACGTCGACGACGAGCCGCTGATCCTCGGCACGGCCGACCTCGAGCACTACGAGCGCTCCCTCGACCTGCGCGACGGCGTGCTGCGCCGCTCGCTGATCTGGCGCACGCCCGCCGGCAAGCGGGTGCAGGTGGACTCCACGCGCACCGTCTCCATGGTGGAGCGGCACCTCGCGCTGTTCACCCTCGAGGTGACCATGCTCGGTGGCGACGCCCCGGTCGTCGTCTCCTCCCAGCTGATCAACCGGCAAGACGGCGAGGACGAGTACCACGTGAGCGAGCACGCGATGGGCAGCCGCGGCGACCCGCGCAAGGCGAGCCGCTTCCCGGCCCGCGTGCTGCTCCCGCGCATCTCCTATGCGGACGCGTTGCGCACCACGCTCGGTTTCCAGTGCGCCCGCTCGGGCATGACCCTGTGCGTCGCCGCCGACCATGCCATCGAGACCGAGGACCACCACGAGGTCGTCCACCGGGCCGGGGACGACCTCGTCAAGGCGGTCTTCCGCGTCGACGCGACGCGCGGCAGGACGCTGCGCCTGACGAAGTACGTCAGCTACCACACCTCCCGCGGCGTGCCGCCGCGCGAGCTCTCGGACCGGTGCGACCGGACGCTCGACCGCGCGCGCAGCCACGGCGTGGCGCACTACCACCGGGCCCAGCGGGAGTGGTTCGACGCGTTCTGGCGCGATGCCGACGTCGAGGTCGCCGCCCGGGTCGACGGCGGCGGCCCGGGGGCAGCGGGGATGCCCGCCCGCGACGGGCGGGTGGCCTCGCCCGAGGCGCTGCAGCAGACGGTCCGCTACAACATCTTCAACATCGCCCAGGCCAGCGCGCGGGCCGACCAGCAGGGCGTGCCCGCCAAGGGCGTCACCGGCTCGGGCTACGAGGGCCACTACTTCTGGGACGCGGAGGTCTACGTGCTCCCGTTCCTCGTCTACACCCAGCCAGAGATCGCCCGGAACCTGCTGCACTTCCGGCGCCGAATGCTGCGGGCGGCGCGGCAGCGCGCTCGCGAGATGGCCCACTTCGGCGCCCTCTTCCCCTGGCGCACCATCAACGGCGAGGAGGCTTCGGCATATTACGCCGCCGGAACCGCGCAGTACCATATCAACGCCGATATCATCTACGCGCTGCGCAAATACGTCGAAATCACCGACGACAAAGCCCTGCTTTTCAATGAAGGGGCCGAGATGCTGGTGGAGACCGCCCGCTTGTGGCTCGATCTGGGCTTCTATTCCAAGCGCCAGAACGGCAAATTCTGCCTCCACGGCGTGACCGGGCCGGATGAATACAATACCGTGGTCAACAACAATGCCTACACCAACCTCATGGCCCGCGAAAATCTCTGGTGCGCAGCGCAAACCGTTCGTTACATGCGGGACAATTTCCCCGAGCACTTCCAGAACCTGAAGCACCGCACCGGCCTCGATTCCGGCGAGGTCGAGCAGTGGCAAAAGGCCGGCGACAGCATGTACATCCCGTACGATGAGGAGCTCGGGATCAATCCGCAGGACGACAACTTTCTCGATCGCGAGGTCTGGGACATCGAAGGCACGCCGCGCAGCCGGTTTCCCCTGCTGCTCTACTATCATCCGCTGGTCATCTATCGGCATCAGGTGATCAAGCAGGCCGACGTGGTGCTCGCCATGTTCCTGCTCGGCGATGAATTTTCCCTGGCACAGAAAAAACGCAATTTCGAGTATTACGACCCGCTGACCACCGGTGATTCGTCGCTCTCGGCCTGCATCCAGAGCATCATCGCCACCGAAATCGGCGATATGGCGAATGCGCTCAAATACGCCCGCTACGCCGTGCTCATGGATCTTGCCGACGCGGGCGGCAACGTCAAGGACGGCTGCCACATCGCCTCGATGGGGGGAACCTGGATGGTCATGGTGCACGGCTTCGGCGGCATGCGCGATTACGGCGGGCAGATCAGCTTCACCCCGCGCCTGCCCGCCATCATGAACCGGCTGCGCTTTCGCCTGACGGTGGGCAATCAGCTGCTGGAGGTCGATGTGGCCCGCAAGGAGTGCACCTACCTTCTCAAGGAGGGGACCGAGTTGCCCATCCTCCACATGGGCAAAGAAGTTCTGGTGCGGCGCGGCGAGAGCGTCACCCTGCCTGTTCGCCAGCCCGATTCAACTGAATAGCCGCTGCCACTGCTGTACGGTCAGGGCGTTGCGAAGATCGAAAATGATGGCCAGCAGTTTCTGGAAGATGGCGTCCTGCGCGCTGTCAAAGCGCTCGAGCCCGACCCGGAAAGAATCCGGGCGCGCATCGTAGCTGGCAAAAAGGCGCGAGAGCTGGCTTGCGGCGAGCTCAGCCTGCCGGTCAAGAGTCGCGGATTCTCGCTCGGCGCGCTCCAGAACGGCCAGAGCGTGGCTGCGCGCCGCCGGATCGCTAAGAGCGGTGCCGATTCTCGTTTCAAGCGCGCTGATGGTTTCGCGCAGGCTGCGGGGATCTTCCGGAGTAAAAAAAGGGGCCTGGTCGTCGCGCTCCGTCAGTGTCCGCCACTGTTCGCGATCGGCCATGGCTTTGAGCGTGAACAGATTGTCCACCAGGTCCCGCCACAGCGCCCGGCGCTCGTTCTCGTAACCGGCCCGCAGGGTCTGAAACTCTTCCCGGACGCTCGCCGGATCGGCGATCAGCCTGGCAAGATCGCGGTTATAGCTGCGGGTCTCTTGCTCGAGCTCAATCGCCAGCTGCTCCATCCACTCGGCAAGCGAGCCCATCTGCGCCGCGCGCTGAGCCGGGGTGACCACGACCGGGATACGCGCCTTGAACTCGCTCAGCATCCTGGGAGGCTCCGGAGCCTGCATTGCCGGCTGCGTGGGCAGTGCAGCCTTCTCCTGCGGCCGTGCACAGGCGACAAGCAAAAGGGCGGCGACCAGTATCCAGAGGGGTTTGCTCCAGTATCGGATGTTTTTCTTCTCTGCCATCGTTCTCTCCTCAATGAGCCATTTTCATCGACAATCCGCCAGGAGCGGTCAAATCTGCCATGCGTTTTAGCCGGCAGAACGAGAATTGTTTGCCGTGCATTTTGCGTCTCTCATCTTTGCTGCCTCGCATCCCTTCTTTCATGCAAGGCTCTGCATACAGCCTCTTCAAATCCTGTCAATTCAAAGGGGAGTAACTCCCGGATCCGTGTGTCGTTGCACACGACATCATTTTGTACACCGGAAATAAGTGCCTGGGCCAGGCCGGTTTTTACCGGCGTGACCAGACCGATCCAGCGGGCGATGGCGCGGGGCAGAAGCGGGGGTACCGGAGCCGCGAGATGCGTACTGCCAAGGACCGCCGCAAAGCGCTCAAGCATTTCATAATAGGTCATGACCTCAGGGCCGCCGATATCGAAGGTATCCCCCCCGGTGCGCTCCTCGTACAGGCAGCCGACCAGGTAGCGGATCACATCGTCCACGGCGATCGGTTGACAGCGCGCCTGCAGCCAGTGATGCTCTGGAAGCACCGGCATGGTGCGCACCAGAAAGCGGATCATCTCATAGGATGACCCGCCAGCGCCAATAATCACACCGGAGCGCAGAACCGTAGTCTGAAAACGTCCACTGCGCAGGATCTCTGCGACCTGCTGGCGACTCTGAAGGTGCTCGGAGAGGCCCGCTCCCGATTCGCCCAGCCCCGAGAGATAGATCACCCGGCGCACTCCGGCCTGCTCGGCCGCCTCTGCGAAATGGGTCGCCGCCCGTGCCTCGGTATCGCTGAAGCTCTTCTCTTCGCCCATAGAATGCACCAGATAGTAGGCCACATCGACGCCTGCCAGGGGGCCGTCCAGACTCTGGCGCTGGAGCAGATCGCCGGTCGCCTGCTCCACATCCGCGGGGAAGCTGTGACCGGCGTTTCTGGAAAGAGTTCTCACGCGCACATTGTCCGCAAGCAGGGCAGGGACCAGGCGTCTGCCGATAAATCCGGTGGCTCCGGAGACAAGTACGGTGCCGATGCTCATTTGCGTCGTCCTTTGCGGCTAAAGCTCCGTTTTAAGTCTATCTCTCTCATCATCCTGCGCAATAGACCCGGAACGCTGCGGTTCCGCTCTGCCTTTCGCGTCGCTGCACCTTGCCAGGGGGGCATTCCCATGGTAATTTTCAGAGCAAGATACCGGGGATTCAAGCAGTTTACCTGATTGCCAAGCGACGGGCCAGAGGCGATGCAGACAGATCAGGATTGCGCGCAGTTCGAAATTCATCGCGGCGCAGAGGGAAGAGTCGAGCTGGAACTCTCAGGCCGCTGGACCATGCAGAGCCGGCTGCCCGATCGCGAACTGCTGGCAGCAATCTGCCAACCCGAAGTCAGACAGCTGGCTTATCGGACTCGGGATCTCGAGGCCTGGGACAGCATCCTGATCACTCTTCTGCGCCGGATCGAGAGAGCCTGCGGAGCGCGGGGAGTGGCCGTCGATCGCTCGGGCCTGCTCGAGAGCATCCGCCGCATGCTGCAGATGGCTGAGGCCGTTCCCGAGCGCCAAGGCGCCCGGCGCGAGGACAAAAAGAACCCCTTCGTCATAAACGTGGGGGAGCAAACCCTCGATCTGGGCCAGAGATCTCTCGACACTCTGGCCTTTCTTGGTGATACGACACGCAGCATCGGGCGCTTTTTCACCGGCCGGGCCCGCTTTCGCCGCCGCGATCTGCTGCTCTATATCCAGGAGAGCGGCGCCAATGCTTTTCCCATCGTCACGCTGATCAGCCTGCTGGTCGGGCTGATCCTGGCGTTCGTCGGGGCGGTCCAGCTGCAGATGTTCGGCGCAGAGATCTTCATCGCCAACGCCGTGGGGCTGGGGATGGCCCGCGATATGGGAGCGATGATGACCGGCATCATCATGGCCGGACGCACCGGCGCAGCCTTTGCCGCCCAGCTCGGCACCATGCAGGTCAATGAGGAGATCGACGCGCTGCGCACCCTGGGGATCTCGCCGATAGATTTTCTGGTGCTGCCGCGCATACTCGCTCTGACCCTGATGCTGCCGCTGCTCACCATCTATGCGGATCTGATGGGCATCATCGGCGGCTCTTTCGTCGGCGTTTTTCTTTTCGATATCACCCCGATGCAGTATTTTATCCAGACCCGCGACTCGGTCGCGCTGAATCATTTCTGGGTTGGACTCGCAAAAAGCGGCGTCTATGGAGTGATCGTCGCGCTTGCCGGCTGCCTGCGCGGCATGCAGTGCGGCCGCAGCGCAATGGCGGTGGGAGGCGCAGCCACCTCGGCTGTGGTTACGGGGATCGTCTGGATTGTGGTCTCGTGTGCCATACTGACGGTGATGTTTCACATGCTCGGGATATGAACGCGTGGTGTTCGAATGGGGCGCGATGGACAAACGTGAGGATAAATCCGTGAACGGCTGCGAGAACACTGGCGGGGAGCGCGAAAAAGCGCAGCCGCACATCCGGGTGGAAAATCTCACCATGGCGTACGGGGACTTCGTCATCCAGCGTGATCTTAATTTTACCATCCGCCGCGGCGATATCTTCATCATCATGGGCGGCAGCGGCTGCGGCAAAAGCACTCTGCTGCGCCACCTTGTCGGTCTCCATCGCCCCGCGGCCGGGCGGGTCGATTTCGACGGCATCGATTTCTGGGCCGTTGAGGATGCCGAGCGCGCCCGCCTCATGCGCCTCTGCGGCGTTCTCTATCAGCGCGGCGCGTTGTGGAGTTCGCTGACACTGGCCGAGAACATCGCTCTGCCGCTGCAGGAGTACACCAGGCTCAATTCGGCTCAGATTCGCGAACTCGCCTCTCTCAAGCTCTCCCTTGTGGGGCTGACCGGCTTCGAGGACTATTATCCTGCAGAAATCAGCGGCGGGATGCAGAAGCGAGCCGCGCTGGCCCGCGCCATGGCTCTTGATCCCGAGGTCCTTTTTTTCGATGAGCCCTCGGCAGGGCTCGACCCGATCAGCGCTCGCATGCTCGACGACCTGATCATCGAACTGCGTGAAAGCCTGGGGGCGACAGTGGTGGTGGTGACGCATGAGCTGGCGAGCATCTTTGCCATCGGCAGCGATTCAATCTTTCTCGATGCGGAGACGAAAACCATAATCGCCCAGGGGCCGCCGCGAGACCTGCTCGAACAATGTTCTGAGCCCAGGGTGCGTCAATTCCTGACCCGCGGGGAAGAAAAGAAGAAGGGAGATTCATGAGCAAAAAAGCGAATCCGGCTCTGATCGGCGCCTTTGTTATTGGCGCTCTGATCCTTCTGGCCGCCGCGGTTATCGTGCTCGGCACGGGCAGGCTGTTCAAGGAGCACCCCCGGCTCGTGCTCTATTTCCCCGGTTCGGTGCAGGGTCTGAACATTGGCGCGCCTGTGGTTTTTCGCGGCGTCAAGGTGGGGACGGTTAGCGATATCCGACTCCAGTTCGACGAGCAGGATGTTTCGTTTCGCATTCCGGTGGTCATTGAAGTTGATCCCGAGCGCATCAACCTGATCGACGGCGTTCAGGACCCGCTCAAGACCGAGCCCGGCGCCTTTGTCGACCGGCTGGTCGCCAGGGGACTGCGCGCCCAACTGCAGATGCAAAGCCTGGTCACCGGACAACTGCTGATCCAGCTCGATATGCGCCCGGATAAAGAGCCGCGCTTCGCTCAGGTCGAGACCGCATATCCGCAGATCCCGACCATCCCCTCGCAATTCGAGCAAATCACCCGGACCATCGAAAGCATTCCCCTTGAAGATGTTATTGAGCAGGCGCTTTCCGCCCTGGAGGGGATCGAGCGCGTGATCAACTCGCCCGAGCTCGCCAGAAGCATCCGCGGCGTGGACGAGACCCTGCAGGACGTGCGTGGGCTGGTGCGCAACATGAACGAGCGCCTGGGCACCACGGATGCCGCCATGCAGAGCACGCTCGCCGAGGTGCGTGCCTTGGTCACCGATCTCGACCGCCAGGTCGAACCGCTGGCGCTGAGCCTGCGCGAGACATCCGAGACCGCACAAGAAACCTTTGCCGCCGCCCATGATGCCATGGGGAACCTGGACGCCGTACTCGGCGAAAATTCCGAAGTCCGCTACCGCCTCCTGCAGACGCTCGAGGAAGCCGGCGCCGCGGCGCGCTCTTTGCGCGTGCTGACCGACTATCTCGAGCGGCATCCCGATGCCCTGCTGCGAGGCCGCCCTCAAGGAGAATAATCATGCTGCTGCAGCGCCTTGTGTTGCTGGCTCGCTATGCGACGCTGTCTCTATCGCTACTTCTGACCGGCTGTATCACCCTTGGCAGCGCCCCTGGTGAGCCGACCCGGCACTTCACGCTCCATGCCCTGAGCGAAAGCAGAGCCACACCGGCCGAATCCAGCACGCAGGGCCTGACGATCGGCGTCGGTCCCATCGACCTGCCCTCGTATCTGGAGCGGCCGCAGATCGTCACCATGCGCCAGCAAAGCGAATATGAACTCTCATCCTCCGCCCAATGGGGCGAACCTCTCAGCGAGAATGTAAAGCGGGTGCTCGCGGCGAACCTGCGCGAACTGCTGGCCACCGACCGGGTCGTCCTCTTTCCCTGGCGACGGGCCATACCGGTCGATCTGCAGGTGGTTGCCGATATCCAGCGCTTCGACGCCGGACCGGATGATCAGGCGCGGCTGGTGGTGAACTGGTCGATTCTCGATGCGAAGGGGCAATTGCTTGAGATGCAACAGAGACGATATCAGGAACAGGTGGGCGATATCAACGAGCCCGCGGCCGTAGTGGCGGCTCTGAGCCGACTTCTGGCCGGCTTGAGCCGCGATTTTGCCGATGCGATCTTGCGCGCCGGTACGTGAACAGGGCCGCCGGGCAGATTCCTTTCGGCGCCCTGAGCCGGGAGACATCACCTGAGGAGAATGCCGCCGCCTTTGCACATGCAGGCAAAGGCGGCGTTCTCAATCCGAGGTCAAGCGCTGATAGAAGGAGGGGCCGAGAAAGCGGAAGGATTCTGCGAACTGGTTGAAATCGTCGATATGACCGCGGTCAAACGCGCGATCTTCCGGTCGCCACTGCGTGAAATAAAACGCCACGACCCGCTCGCCGCGACGTGCGAAGATAACGTTGACCAGCACCTTCTGAGCGAGTACCGGCTCGTGTCCGACAGTTTCGGCCCGCAGGGCCTCTTTGCCGAAAAGGGTGGTCTTCTCCAGACGCGGCTCCTCGAAATTAACCCGCGCCGCCCACAGGAAACGCTCGAAGAATTCCTCCTGGCGCTCCTCAAAGACCCGCGAATAGCCGAAGGGTTCCTCGGCATACGCCATGGTCGATTCGCAGGGGAAAACGCGCGGCATCCTGTCCGCGCAACTGTGGTAGAAGGCGACGGAGTAGTCATCCTCATCGAGTTGGATCAGACTCCAGGGCGCCGGGGGCGGCACGAACTCGTATTCCTGCTGCCAGACCACTGTCCCCGCGGGGGTGCGCAATGCGGCCAGAGGATCGGCGGGCTGCGGCTGCTGTACGGCGCAGCCGCTCAGAAAAAGCAACGCACAGGCGAGAAAACGGAACAAGGTCGACCTGCTCATCGGCTTTTCTCCTCTTCATGCAGCGCCTTGAGCTGCAGTAGAATCTCGCGATAATCGGGGGATCCGTGCTTTAGGTAGCGGATCGTGCCCCACTTGTCGATAATCACCGTCGCGCGCGAGAACATGGGGTAGCCTTCGCGCAGAGTCCCGAAGAAGATGCCGAGATGCCCCACCGTGTTGGAGAAAAGGGGAAATGTCAGGCCGAGGTCTTCGGCCCAGAATTTCAGTGTCTGTACATCGTTGCGGCTAACGCCCGCCACGCGGGCGTTGAAGCGGTCATAGAGATAGAGGTTTCTCTGATGACCCTCCATTTCCCCCGTTCAGACAGGGGTGAAGCCGGCCGGCACGAAGGTCATGACCAGGTGGTGCTTGCCGTAGTAATCGCGGTCGTAATCCGCCAGGGTGCCCTGCGATGTGGCGACGGCGAAGATGGGCGCACGCTCGCCGACTCCTTTCGACAGATCGGGTCTCTCCTGAGCGGCTGCCGCCGGCAGGGCGAGCAGAGCGGCCAGGAGAACAGTCGCCACCGTTCCTGACAGGATTTTCATGGTGGGATGCATGCTTTTTCCTTCCTGAAAAATGAGGTCTTTAGATGAGCCGCTTTTCCTCAAGGCTGTCGATAATCGTATCCACAAGCCCTTCGATTTCCCGCTCCAGCCCCTTCCTGGCGAATGTCTCGGAAAGAGCCGACCAGATCACCTCGCCGTTTTCGGCCTGATAGAGATTGGTTTCAAGCTGATACACTGTCGCCTCGGTGGTGGTGGCCGGCGTGCGGGTCACCTGATAGCTGTGGCGATAATAGGCATCCCAGGAGCGATAATAGGGATAATGCCAGCTCGGGTAGCGATAGGGGGAGACGCCGGAATCCACATATACGCGCTCCGGATGGCGCACCTTGACCTCTTCCTGGTCGATAATCCGGGTGATCAGAATGCTGTCGAGGCCAAGTTCGCGCACCTTCTCCTCGACCCGCGCTTTTTCCAACTGGTCGGCCTCGGGAAATACCCGATAGCTCGCAACGGCATTCACACCCCGCCGCTGCAGGGCGGTTGCCAGGTTATCTTCGGAGAGGCGGCGCAGAGTATCGTTCTTGGTCACCCCGACCACAAGCGTACTCGCCACCGGACCTTTCCCGTATTCGGGATCTTTCCACACCGCGTTAAGGGTTGTCGTAGAACAGCCGGCAAGAAGATTCAGGCCGACCAGAAAAAGGGCAGATACCAGGATTCGTCGCATAGGTCAACTCCTTGAAAATTCACCAACAATTCTAGCTTAAATCGATGAGAAAGCAAGGAGCGGCAAAAAGCCTAGTGTCCCGTGCGGTTAGTAGCATCAATTAAATCTGAGTCATTTTGGTCGCTGTCAAGGCGCGCCGACGCAGGCATAGCCAGAGCTAAGCCGAGGAGGCGCAACGCCGAGAGCGGGCAAAAGGGCCAGAATTAGAAGAGGGAACTAGCCGCACGGGGCACTAGGGTTTTGCGCGGTTGAGCGATAAGAGGGCAGGGCGGGGGAGAGGGGAGCAGGAGAACGGAGCGCCCAGCGCAGCGGCCCGCGCTCTGCGGTTTTCACGTTGACAGCCCCGATAGCGCCAGCTACCTTGTGAAACCTGACACGAGCAAAAGCAAGGAGGACAAGACATGAGCACCATCACGGCAGAGCGGGGCTGGGATCTTTCCCCTCTCTACAAGGGACCCGGCGATCCCCGCATCGACCAGGACCTGGAAAGCCTGCAGAAACTGGCGAAGACGTTTCGCCGCGATTTTCGCGGACGGATCGACTCCGACCGCCTTTCCGCCGATCTTCTGGTGGCGGCTCTGAAAAATTACGATGATCTGCAGCGCAAGGGGCTCGTCCCCTACCTGTACGCGCATCTGCTTTTTTCACAAGACAGCCGTCCGGATGCGCACAAGGCCCTGCTGGCCCGCGTGCGCGAGCTCTGGAGCGCGGTCAGCCAGGAGGTGCTGTTCTTCGAGCTTGAAATCCTCAAGATCGACCAGGCCCGCTTTCTCGAGATTCTCAAAGACCCCGAAGCCGCCGCCTACGCCCACTATCTTCAGCAGCTGCGAGCCCACGCTCCCTACACCCTGAGCGAGGAGGTCGAGCAGGCCCTCAAGCGCAAGGATCTTTCCGGCAAAGAGGCCTTCGTGCAGCTCTTCGAAGAGCTGACCTCCTCTCTGCGCTTCACCTTCACGATGCCGGGCGAAGAGACGGAGCGCGAGGTCACCGGCGAAGAGCTGCTCTCGCTGCTGCATCACCCGCAGCGCGAAACGCGCGAACGCGCCTACACCTGCTTTCTCGAAAAACATGCCGAGAACGCCCTGGTGCTCACCTCGTGCTTCAACAACCTGCTTCTCGACCACGCAAAAGAGGTGGAGCTGCGCAGATACCCCGAAATCATGACCCCCACCCATCTTTCCAGCGAGACCGAACCGGTCATGGTGGAGCGGATGATGGAGGTGACGGAGGACAATTATTCCCTGGCCCAGGAATATTTCACCCTCAAGCGCGACCTGCTCGGCCTCGGGGAGATGAAAAACACCGATCTCTATGCGCCGCTTTCCGCAGCGGAGCGCAAGGTTTCCTTCGATGAGGCGCGCACGCTTGTCATCGACTCTTTTCGCGCCTTCTCAGCGCGCCTTGCCGATGAGGCGGATGCCTTTTTTCGAGAGGGGTGCATCGATGTCGATCCCGCCCCGGGAAAAACCGGAGGAGCCTTCTGCATGGGGATGCTGCCCGGCCTTTCTCCCTATGTGCTGCTCAATTACACGGGCAATCTGCGCGACGTCAGCACCCTCGCCCATGAACTCGGCCACGGCGTGCATTTTTCCCTGTCTCAGGCCCAGAATCTTTTCCACTACCATGCCTCCCTGCCGATGGCCGAGACTGCCAGCGTTTTCGGCGAAATGCTGCTGACGCGCCACCTGCTGGCCCATGAGCAGGATCCGCAGGTCAAAATCTCGCTGCTCTGCGCCAAACTCGAGGATATCATCGCGACCACCTTCCGCCAGACGGTGCTCACGCGTTTCGAACAGGCAGCGCATAATAAACGCGCCGATGGCCTGCTCTCTCCGGATGATTACTGCCGGCTGTGGAGCGAAGAGAACGCCAGACTGTTCGGCGACGCGGTGACAATGATCGAACCCTATCGCTGGGGGTGGAGCTACATCAGCCACTTTATCCACGCGCGATTTTACTGCTACAGCTATGTCTTCGGCGAACTGCTGGTGCTGGCTCTCTATCAGAAATACCTCGAAGAAGGGGATGCCTTTGTTCCCCGATATATGGACCTGCTGAGCCAGGGCGGCAGCCGGAATCCGCAGGAGATGCTCGCGCCTCTCGGCATCAACCTGGCCGATCCTGATTTCTGGCAGAAGGGGTATGATGCCGTGCGCGGCCTGCTTGAGGAACTGAAGGCGCTGGTGAACCGGTAAATCGGAAGCCGGATGAGCAGCAGCTAAACGCAAAAGGCCGCCCCGAGGGGACGGCCTTTTGCGTTTCACAGAGAACTCACCGGATCAGGGCAGCCACTGCTGCACTTTTTCCGGATTCTCATTGATCCAGCGCTTGGCGCTTTCGTAGGGCTTGGCCCCCTCCTCGCGGTTCCAGACCATGACCTGCTGCATGTCCTCGGGGCTCCATTGAAAGGCGTCGAGAAACGCGTGGACCTCAGGCATGTCCTCCTGAAGTCCGGTGCGCACGATGGTGTGGATCTTTTCGGCACCTCCGTAGACTTTCTTCGGATCCTCCAGATATTTCAGGTCCCAGCGGGCGAATTTCCAGTGCGGCGTCCAGCCGGTAACCACGATCCACTCCTCGTTGCGGATGGCATCGGAGAGGGCAGCGGTCATGGTCGCGCCGCTGCCTTCGACAAGTTTGAAATTCTCCAGGTTGTACTCCTCGAATACCGTCTCGGTCTTGGACATCAGGCCTGCACCCGGGTCGATGCCGATGATCTTGCCGTTGAATTTCTCTGCATTCTCATCGAGCTCGGCGATGGAGTCGATGGCTTCGTAAGAGGGGACGACCAGGCCGATTTTGGTCCCCTCGAGATTGGGGCCGAGGTCAACCACTCTGTCGCCCATCTTCTCCAGGTAATGGCCGTGCGTGGTCGGCAGCCACGCACCGACCATGCCATCGACGTCACCTGTAGCCACCGCCTGCCACATGGCGGCGCCGCTGACCGGGGTCAACTCGACCTCGTAGCCCATTTTTTCCTGCAGGACGGCCTGAACCACGTTGGTGCTCGCCACCTCGGTGGCCCACTCCACATAGGAGAGCTCAACCGTCTTTTTTTCCGCCTCGGGCGCCGCGGCTTGTCCTTCGGATTGCTGCGCTTCCTGCTGGCAGCCGGTCACCAGCAGGGTGGCGGCCAGCAACAGTGCAATTCGGGTCAACATCTGCTTCATCGATCTCTCCATTGTTAGGGTGAAAGACAGCATCAATATATCAAGTTTTCTTCTTCGTGCCGAACCGCTGGGTCATGCGATCAAGCACCATCGCGATGATCACCACGCCGAGGCCGGCTTCAAAGCCGTCTCCCGGCTCGAAGCGCTGAATCGCCTTCCAGACTTCGCCGCCCAGACCCTTGGCGCCGATCATGGCGGCGATAACGACCATGGAGAGCGAGAGCATAATGGTCTGGTTGATGCCAGCCATGATCGTGGGAGTCGCAAGGGGCAATTGCAGCTTGAAGAGTTTCTGCATGCGATTGGCGCCGAAAGAATCGGCCGCCTCCACCAGGTCTTTGGGAACCTGCTGGATACCGAGGCAGGTCAGCCGGATAGCGGGCGGCATAGCGAAGATAACCGTGGAAAAGATCGCCGATACCGGACCCAGGCCGAAGAAGGGGATGGCCGGGATCAGGTAGACGAAGGCCGGCATGGTCTGCATGAAATCGAGGATCGGCATGATCACCCGATTCAATCCGCCATAGAGCGCGGCGGCGATGCCGATGGGCAGGCCGATCGCCACAGCGATGACGGTGGCGATCAGGACCAGGGCGATGGTGGAGACCGTCGGCTCCCACAGCTCAAGGTTCCAGATCAGCAGCAGCCCGACCAGGGTGAAAATACCGACCCGGGGTCGACGGGTCATCCACCAGGCCAGCCCTGAGAAGACCAGAATCATCACCCAGGCGGGGAAAAAGAGCATGGCGTCCACCAGAACATCGATGCCGGTCTCCATCAGATCAGACACAGCGCGGGTGATGAAGGCGAAATTTATCGTGAAATAATCGATGACCGCCTCGATGGCGTCACCGATCTGTAGCTTGGGTAAAGGCATATCCATCAGCTGCTCCTTTTCTCCGCCAGTGCGGCAAGTACCGCCCCGCGGATGATAAGTCCCTTGAGCCGGTTCTTCTCATCGACGACCGCCACGGGAAACTTCTCCTCGGCGAAGACCTCGTTGATGCGTTCTTCCGGGTGCACGGTAGGCACATCGCGTTGAATGATCGACTCGAGGCTGGGGACGTTTTTCCTGGCCAGCTGTATGGCGCCATCGGCAGAGACCTGGCCGATCAGGCGGCGATCGGTATCGACCACGAGAATATTGGAGATGCCGATCTCTTTCATCTTGTGCAGCGCTGTCTTGGGGCCGTCCTTGGGAAAGGTGACGGCAGAAGCCTTGTGCATGATGGATCCGGCGGTGAGCACTTTGGCCAGGTTGACGTCCTCGACGAATTTTTCGACATAGGGAGTGGCCGGCTCGGTGAGGATTTCCTCGGGTGTACCGATCTGCACGATCCGTCCATCTTTCATCATGACGATGCGATCGCCGATCTTGAGCGCCTCGTCCAGATCGTGCGTGATAAAGAGGATCGTCTTGTGGACCCGGCTCTGCAGGGCCAGCAGCTCGTCCTGCATCTCGCGCCGGATCAGCGGATCAAGCGCACTGAAGGCTTCATCCATAAGCAGAATGTCGGGGTCGATCGCCAGGGCCCGGGCCAGACCGACACGCTGCTGCATGCCGCCCGAGAGCTGTTCGGGATAGTTATCCTCCCAACCCTTGAGTCCGACCAGCTCGAGGGCATTGCGGGCTTTCTGCTCGCGCTCGGCGACGGGGACGCGCTGAATCTCAAGTCCGAATTCGGTATTCTGCAAAACGGTTCGATGCGGCAGCAGGGCGAAGCGCTGAAAGACCATGCCGAATTTTTTGGCACGCAGGGCGAGCAACTCTTTTTCAGAGAGCTGGGTTATATCCACATCGTCGATGTAGATCTTGCCGGCAGTCGGCTCGATGAGCCGGTTGATGCAGCGCAGCAGCGTCGACTTGCCGCTGCCCGAGAGCCCCATGACCACCAGCAGCTCGCCTTTTTCGACTTCGAAAGAGGCGTCGCTGACACCCACCGCGAGGCGGGTTTTCTGCATGATCTCTTCTTTTCCCAGCCCCTCCTCGATCATTCTGACCGCTCGGCCGGCATCGCGACCGAAGACTTTATAGACGTTTTCAACCTTGATTTGGGGTGGCATTTCTTCCTTTCCTTCCTTGCGGGATGGTTATCCCTCCATAAATACGGGTGCCGGAACCTGGGCCGGCAGAAAAACGGTGCTTAAAAGCAGTCAAGTCAGGATTGCGGGTAGAAGCAATTTTTCGCAGAAAAAAGGAGGGTTTTTATCCCGCGGTTGCGACTGCAAATCATCTTTATTCCGTCAGCTGGCAGCGGTTTTCGCGTAAAGTTAAAAAACCCACGTCAGAACATGGGCTTTTACAACCTAACAGGGGACCATAAAAAATTCATGGTCCCCTGTCAAGGCGCGAGGTTCTGGAAAAGCCGTTTAAAGATCGATTTTTTCGCCTAGCTCCGGTCGCTTAAGGCGATCTCAACTTTTTTTGCAAGCTGCGCTCCGGTAAATCCGAAATGCTCCATGAGAAGGTCGCCGCGCGCGCTGGCCCCAAAGCGATCCAGGCCGATAATCAGGCCGTCGAGGCCGACGTAGCGCTCCCAGCCGAAAGGGGAGGCCGCTTCCACTGCGACGCGCAGGGCGGCGCCGGGCAGGACGCTGTGCTTCCAGGAAGAGTCCTGGGCATCGAAAATCTCCCAGGAAGGTAAAGAGACGACACGGGTGCCGATCCCGTCGCCCTGCAGCACCTCTCGGGCCGCCAGCGCAGGGTGTACTTCGGAGCCGGTGGCGATAAGAATAACCTCCAGGTCCCCGTTTTCGGCCGCCAAAACATAGCCGCCGCGTTCGCTGTGGGTCGCGTCCGCGTATTTATTCCTGTCGAGCACCGGCAGTCCCTGGCGGCTTAGAATCAGCGCGGTCGGACCACTGCGGCGGCTGATCGCCATCTGCCAGGCGACGGATGTCTCATTGGCATCGCAGGGACGGATCACTGTCAGGTTGGGAATCGCGCGCAATCCCGCAAGCTGTTCGATCGGCTGGTGGGTGGGGCCATCTTCCCCCAAACCGATGGAATCGTGCGTGAACACGTAGATCGGCGCCACCCCCATCAGGGCGGCCAGTCGCATCGGCGGGCGCATGTAATCGGAAAAGATCAGAAAGGTCCCGCCGTAGGGAATTAGCCCCGAGGTGTGCGCCAATCCGTTGAGAACTGCGCCCATGGCATGCTCGCGCACGCCGAAATGGATATTGCGGCCGCATCCGTAGGCGGTGAAGCTCTGCTCGCCCTTAAGCGTGGTATTGTTGGAGGGACCGAGGTCGGCCGATCCGCCGAGCAGTAGCGGAAGCCGCGCGGCCAGTGCGTTCAGAACGATGCCGCTGGCTTTGCGGGTGGGCAGGGGGCCGTCTTCTGTTGCAAAAACCGGCAGATCTTTGTTCCAGCCATCCGGCAGATGTTCACCCTGAGCCTGCAGGTAGGTCGTCAGGGCTGAATCCGGCCGACCGGCGAGCCGCTCGAATCGTTGTCGCCAGGCGTCCTCGAGGTCGCCGCCGCGCTCGCCGCACTCGAGCAGGTGCTCTCTTACCGTCTCCGGGATGTGAAACATCGCCTCCGGATCCCGCCCATAGGCCACTTTCGTCTGGCGCAGTTCCTCGGCCCCGAGCGGCGCCCCGTGTGCCTCGGCGGTATCGACCTTGGTCGGCGCGCCGATCGCTATGTGGGTGCGGGCGATGATCAGGGAAGGGCGGGGATCGCGCTTGGCCCGCTCGATGGCCTCATCGATCTCGCGAAGGTTCTCGCCCTCGACCCGCTCCACGTGCCAGTCGTATCCTCTGAAACGGGTGCCGACATCTTCGCTGAACGCCAGAGAGGTCTCCCCCTCGATGGTGATGCGGTTGTCGAGATAAATCGAGATCAGGTTTCCGAGTTTCAGATGGCCTGCCAGCGAGGCGGCTTCGGCGGCCACCCCTTCCATGAGGTCGCCATCCGAACAGAGCGAATAAATATGATAGTCGAACAGATCGGGATCGATCCGTTCGGCAAGAAAGCGCCCCCCCATGGCCATGCCGACGCCGACGGCGAACTCCTGCCCGAGAGGGCCGGTGGTCGTCTCGACTCCGGGAATATCCCCGTACTCGGGATGGCCGGCTGCGGGGCTCTCGAGCTGCCGGAAGTTGCGGATTTCCTCCAGACTGAGCGCGTAGCCCGTCAGGTGCAGCATGGAGTAGAGGAGCATCGAGGCATGTCCGCAGGAGAGAATGAACCGGTCGCGTCCGGCCCAGTCGGGATTTTTCGGGTTGTATCGCAGGTGCCGCGCATAGAGCAGATAGGCGATTGGGGCAGCTTCCATCGGCGTTCCGGGGTGTCCCGATTTGGCCTGCTCGACGGCATCGGCGGCGAGCAGACGGATCGTATCGATCGCTTCGCGCACCAGCGTTGAATCGGTCTGAGGGGTCATGATTATTTCCTCCAGGTTAATTTACCGAAAGATATTCAAGCAGCCGCAGTGCCTGAATTCAAGAGAAAATGCCGCGGCGTTCAAAATTCGCTACAATAGAAAAGCGGTCTCTTTTGGCCGCGCAAATTCAGACCCAAAGGAGGTAGTACATGCTCTACTTCGCCTATGGCGCCAATCTCGACCCGGAAACCCTTGCCGCACGCGGGGTCACTTTCTCCCGCCTATGCACCGGGCGGGTTAAAAACGCCCGCCTCGTCTTCCATAAGCCGGGACATGACGGTACCGGAAAAGCTGATTTGCAGGATGACCGCGGCGGGTATGTCGAAGGGGTCATCTACGATGTGGCCGATGCGGCTTTAGACAACCTCGATGTCTACGAAGGGGTCGATAAAGGACATTACCGTCGCATGCGCGTGACGGTGCAGACCTCACGCGGGGAGTTGGAGTGCGTCGCCTATCGTGCGGCCAAATTCAAGACCGGACTCAAGCCGAGTCGCACCTATCTTGATGCCATGCTGCGCGGTGCCGATTACCATGACTTGTCGCCGGGATATCGCAACTTCCTCAGTTCGCATACGACCATGGAAGAAGCCGACCGGAAATAAAGTGGTGGAGAAAATTTTCAGGGCCGGTACCGGGAGGAGGCATTCCCGGTGACCGGCCCTGAAAGGTCTTGCTAGAGGGAGTAAGAAATGAAGAAGGGATTCTTCACATCGAGAGCCCGCCTGCCACAACAGGCTTTCGATAGTTTTAACTATAGCCGCGGCAACCACCAATCTCTACGGTGTTCCCCGCAAATAATAGATAGCGGACCTGCACTCGGAGACTGTGCATTTCCACAGGTCACGGATTGCTCGTCAGTTCGTTGAAACCACAGTGGTCAATCAGGGCCGCGACTTTCTCGTTCCGATCCCCCCGCCAGCGCTGCAGCAGACGTTCCGCCAGGGTAATGCCGCTTTCGGCGATCTCTGCGATCTCGTCGAGATAAACCGTTTCATCCAACCCGCGATCATCGCGGACCTGTTGGCGGGCCAAGCCCGCACGCGCCGCCTGAACAACCTCCAATGCGACCTGTTGCAGGGTGCGTGAGCCCATCGAGGCTCTGAGCCCCTGGCGCCAGGCTGCGCGGTTAAGCACCTGACGCTCCTGTGCGCTCTGATGCCGAAAAATCTCCCAGACCTGCGCCAGAGCCTGCGAGTCGTACATGATGCCCTTGACCAGAGCCGCCACCGCCATGGTCAGGCGCGGCGGCAGGCTGTCTGCGGAGCGCAGTTCGATCTGTGGGCGCAGGCGCGCTTCGGGAAACAGGGTCGAGAGATGCATGTCCCAATCGGCCAGCGTTGCGCGATGCGCGCCATGACCTTCGCGCAGATAGCGGCGAAAAGTAAAACGCTCTCGGGTCAGATCGAGATAAGCGTCGTTGCGATAAATGAAATACATTGGTACATCGAGCGCCCACTCCACATAGGTCGGAAATCCAGCCCCTTCAGCAAAGATTTCCGGCAACAGCCCGGTCCGCTCCGGATCGGTGCGATCCCAGATTTCGCCGCGGGTCGAGAGAAAGCCGCTCGGCTTACCCTCGAGCAGGGGAGAATTGGCGAACAGGGCGTAGAAGAGGGGGGCTAGGGCCAGACTCAGGCGCAGCTTGAGAATGCAGTCGGCTTCGTCCGCAAAATCCAGATTCACCTGCAGACCGGCGCTCTGCTTCATCATGCGCTGGCCCATATCCCCGGTACGGGACATGTACGGGCCCATTACCCGATAGCGTCCCTTGGGAATCCAGTCGATCTTGTCGAGGGCGGTAAAAGGCTGCACGCCAAGACCTAGAAAGGCTATCCCCAATCCCTCGGCCGCCCGGATCACCTCCTGATGGTGGCGCAGAAAATCGCCCCAGCAGCAATGGATGTCGGGACAGAGTTCGCCGGAGAGTTCAAGCTGGCCGCCCGGTTCGAGGGTAACCGAAGAGTTGGCGCCGCTGAGCGCGATCAGCAGATCTCTCTCGCGAACCCCGCGCCATGGCGAGGTCCCTTCCAGGCGGGAAAGGAGATGGGCGATCTCGGAATAGTTGGCCGCTTCGCCGCTATCGCGCATGATCACCAATTTTTCCGACTCGGCGCCGATCCCCCAGCATTTCCGGGGCCGCGCTCCGCCTGCCAGATAGTCGACCAGATCCTGCGGCGAATGCACAGGCATATCCAGGCCCGGTTTTGTCATTGTGGTCATGCTCTACCTTACCATGAAGCGCCAGTGAGGCAATTTTTTCACTCCGGATGAGAAGGAGATCCGCCCCGCTTCATCAAGAGATCAGCTGTGCAGGTAGCGAGTGATCGTTTTAGCGATCGTTTCGAAAATCCGGCTGAACTCCTGTTCATCCATTTCGAGCAAAGTGATGCGGAAACCCTGCAGGGGGGTGAAAAAGGATGACAGCGGAACCACGCAAATACCGGTCGCGGCCAGCAGATAATAGACAAAGCGCTTGTCCGGAGAGACTCCGCCCGCGCTGACCAGATTCTCGACAAGGTCCCGGACTTCAGGGTTTTCAATCGGCAGGCTCTGGTGAGAAGTGAGAACCCCTTCCTTGAAGGCGACGCTCATGTAAAAAGCGCCGTTGGTCCGGTTGACCTTGACTCCGGGCAGAACTTTGAGAATTTTGTAGGCGGTGTTCGAATGGCGCTCGTATCGCGATTTTCGCTCTTCCAGGTATTCGGAGTATTTGGGGTGACTCAGAATGGCCGGAATCGCTTTCTGCGGCAGAGTGGTCGAGCAGACCTCGACCATTTTCGAATCCACAACACTTTGTATATAGCGGCGAAACACCTGATCCTTGTCCGCATTATAGACTTCAATCCAGCCGCAACGCGAACCGGGCCAGGGCAGTTCCTTGCTGATCCCTTTCATGCAGATCGCCGGCACTTCGCCGATCAGGTCGGATATCGGCTTGGTCGATTGGCCGTTGTAGACCAGGTTCTGGTAGATTTCATCTGCAATGATGAACAGGTCGTATTCGCGGGCAATATCGATCATTTCACGAAGAATTCGCTCCGGCCACACGGCTCCTGTCGGATTGTCAGGATTGATGATCAGAATGCCGGAGATGGCCGGGTTGTATTTAACCGACAGGCGCAGGTCATCGAGGTCCGGATACCAGTTATTATCCGGATCGAGTCGGTAGCAGACAGGCCTCTGACCGGCGTGCGCAGCCTCGCCCGAAGAGTGCGTGGAGTAGGTGGGGGAGGGGCCGATGACACGGGCCTCGCGGCGCAGAAGACCATAGACTTTCTGGATCGCATCGCCCAGACCATTGAAAAAGATAATGTCATCGGAGGTGATCTGGATCTTTCCGCGCCGGTTCGTCATTTCGGCTAGAAATTCGCGTGTTTCCAGTACGCCTTTGGTCGAGCAGTACCCGTAGGTACAATCCTTCATGGCGAGATCGGCCACGATCTCCTTCATCCAGATCGGGATTTTTTCCCCCTTGGCGACCGGATCGCCGATATTCTCCATATTGACCTTGATGCCGAGTTTCTTGAGTTTCTCGGCGATCTCCACAATCGCGCGAATCTCGTAGGTCAACTCGCCAGCACCGATATGAACGATATTGTTGCGCATGATTTATTCCCCCACTTTCTCAACGTTTTTTTTTGATGGAATCTAAATGCAAAAAGGGCTACGCAACATTGCTGCCCGTAGCCCTTTTCTCGCTGGTGACGTAAGCTGATTAATCCGAGATAGAGTCGTCAGACAGGCGTAGGCGATCCTGCGGTTGCCACCTGTGCGGCGACCGCGTTCATAGCTCGCGCTATCATCGTCTGAGCGTACATTGATTGAATAACTCCGTGTATCCCACGATTCATATTATGCAGTTCTGCAATAGCATGTGGAGTAAGGAAATGTCAATCGACTTCATCGCCCCGGACACTCTTGGATTCTTCGCATTTTCCTGCTAAGTCACTGTTATTTCGATTTTTTCTCGGATTTTTCCGGAGTTGAGACCTGCATTTGCACCGTTCCGTTAAGGACAACCCCGTCCTCGATAAGAAGTGCCGGTGTTTCGATATTGCCTTCGATCTGTGCGGGGGACCTCAGTTCAACCCGCGAGCTGGCGACAATATTTCCTTTGATCTTGCCACTGAGAATAAGAACTCCGACATTCACTTCGGCTTGCAGATCGGCGCTCTGACCAACGATCAGGGTATCCTTTGAGATAATTTCACCCCGAAAGGTCCCGTCCACACGCACAATTTCAGTAAAGGCAAGCTTCCCCTCGAACTGGCTTCCGGGACCGAGAAAAGCCTTCACATCACTTTTTTCCAACGGCGTTTCTTTGCGCGCCACCTGTTTCCCCTTTCCGAACATGATTTAAACCAACACGCGCCAGGTCATCAGGAGATGCCAAGCAGCTGCACAAGCCGATTGAGATCATCGGCGGAATTGTAGGAGATTTCAATCCGCCCCCCTTTACCGCGCGGGGTGATCTTGACAGGGGCACCAAGGGCCCGTTTGAGTTCTCCGGCCAGGTGAACAAGTTCGGGATCGAGTTCCCGGGCGTTTTTTTTCTTGGGCTGGCCGAAGTTTTTGATCTTCTTGACCATCGCTTCGGCTTCGCGCACCGACATTTTCTTTCGTTGCAGTTCACTGCTGGCCTCAACAATATCCCCTTCATTCTCAAGCGCCAGCAGCGCCCGTGCGTGGCCCATGGTCAGATGTCCGAGCAGCAGATCCTTGCGCACCGGATCCGGCAGACGCAACAGGCGCAAGGCATTCGCTACCGTTGAGCGATCCTTGCCGACGCGACGGGCCACCTCTTCCTGGGAGAGCTCGAAATTGCCCATCAGGTTGCGGTACGCGTCCGCCTCTTCGAGAGGATTGAGATCCTCTCTCTGGATATTCTCGATCAAGGCCATCTCCAGGGCCCAGTCTTCGGTGACATCCTGAATCACCACTGGAATCTCGGTCAGGCCTGCCTTTTGGGCCGCCCGCCAGCGCCTTTCGCCAGCGATGATCTGATAATGCTCATCGCCGCGGCGCACCACCAGCGGCTGGATGATCCCTTTTTCCCGCACCGAGGCGACCAGCTCTTCCATCTTCTCATCGCTGAACGTCTTGCGCGGCTGACCGGAATGGGGCTTGAGCTCTTCGATCGGACAGAGAAAGTATCGCCTCCCGTCGCTTCCGGATGACGTCGAAGTCAGAAGGGCGCCCATTCCTTTACCGAGGCCCGGACGTTTTGCCATTTTGTTATCCTCCCAATCCGATGATTTCCCGAGCCAGGTCCAGATACGCCACGGCTCCTTTGGAGCTGACGTCGTAGAGCAGAACCGGCAGTCCGTGGCTCGGAGCCTCGGAGAGACGCACGTTGCGCGGGATTACGGTTTGAAAGACCTTGCCGTTAAAATGTTTGCGAACTTCTTCGGAGACCTGGTGAGAGAGATTGTTGCGACCATCGAACATGGTCAGAAGGATGCCGTGGATCTGCAACTTCGGATTGATCTGCTGCTGAATGATGTGAATGGTGGTCATCAGCTGCGAGAGTCCTTCCATGGCGAAAAACTCGCATTGCAGCGGCACCAGCACCGAATCGGCGGCGGTAAGCGCATTGACTGTGAGCAGGCCGAGAGAAGGGGGGCAGTCGATTACGATGAAATCGTAATCGGATCGGACCCCGTCCAGCGAAACCTTCAATTTGGTCTCGCGGGAAAACGCTGAAACCAGCTCGATTTCGGCACCTATCAGATCGGTGTTGGAGGGGGCCACCTGCAGCAGTTCAAGATCTGTGGGAATAATCGCATCGGCTAAATCGGCCTCACCGAGCAAGACATGATAGATCGTGCTTTTCAACACCGTCTTGTCGATTCCGACTCCGGTGCAGGCATTGGCCTGCGGATCCATATCGACAAGCAGAGTGCGCATTTCGGCGGCCGCCAGCGATGCGGCCAGATTAACCGCGGTTGTGGTCTTTCCCACCCCGCCTTTTTGATTGGCAATGGCGATAATTTTGGCCATGGATCGAACTCCTCACGGATCAGTCGGAGCAAAAGATTAGCACAGGTGGAGGTTAAGCGAAAACAATTATTGTCCACTCCGTCATACTGTCTTGTGCAGGACAAGAATGGTGCGCGCGGACCGGGATTCCGGCAGTCTAAAAGAACGTGTTTCGCTTAGGGAAAGTCCGCTCTCCGTGATCCTCTGGCGGCTGGTTGAGAGGTCCTCCTCCACCTCGGCCCCTTTCATGACCAGAAGACGCCCGCCCTCTTTTGTGAGTGGCGCGCAGGAATCGACAATCGTGCTCAGCGAAGCGAAGGCCCGAGAGACCACCACGTCGAATCGGTTCTTGTCTTCGGCGTTTGCAGCCAGCTCCTCGATGCGTATATGCAGTGCATTCACCCGATCCTGAATGCCGAGCAGGCGGACTGCATGACGCTGAAACTGAATTTTTTTCGCGACCGAATCCACGCTCGTCACCTGCAGTTCCGGCAGAGCGACTGCGAGCGGTATACCGGGGAAACCTCCCCCGGAGCCAACATCGAGAAGAGACTCGTCTTTTTTCAATAAAGGTATGAGAGTCAGCGAATCGAGCAGGTGCTTCTCAACCCCTTCTTCAAGAGAACGGATCGCTGTCAGATTCATGCGCCGGTTCCAGCGCAGAAGCTCTTGTAGGAACAGTAACTCCTTCTCGCAGACCTGGGCGCACAGGGAAATGCCGAGCGCAGCCGCCTGGCTGCGCAACCGGGACGCTGCATCCATCAGCGCCTCCGCAGCAGGACCGCAAGAATAGCGATCGCCGCGGGGGTGACCCCGGAGATCCGGGATGCCTGACCGAGGCTGCGCGGCTGGACCTTCTGCAGTTTCTCGCGAACTTCGGAAGAGAGCCCGGGAACTGCGCCGAAGTCGAAATTTTCCGGAACGCGGACGTCTTCGGTGCGCCGGAAGCGCTCCACCTGTTCACGCTGGCGCTCGATATACCCGGCGTACTTGGTGCTGATCTCGAGTTGCTCGCGTGCCTGACCTGAAATGCCCGCCAGATCCTCATCGAGAAAAAGAAGATCGGCCAGCGTGATTTCCGGGCGGCGCAGCAATTCTTCGAGCGACACGCCGTTTTTCAGGGTTTCAACGCCAAGGCGCTTTATTTTCTCTTTTTCGCCCGGTGCGATGCGTTGCTGGCCGAGGATTTTCCGTCCCCTCTCGATTTCCTCACCCTTACGGGTAAATGCTGCCCAGCGCGTTTCGCTGACCAATCCGATTCTGCGCCCAATCGGCGTCAGGCGCAGATCGGCGTTATCCTCGCGCAGCAGCAGACGGTATTCGGAGCGTGAGGTGAACATCCGGTAAGGCTCTTCAGCACCCTTGGTCACCAAATCATCGATCAGAACGCCCGTATAACCAAGATCGCGCGTAATGACCAGAGGCTCTTTTTCCTGGACCCGGAGCGCTGCGTTGATACCGGCCACAAGGCCCTGCGCCGCCGCTTCCTCATATCCCGAGGTGCCGTTCACCTGGCCGGCGTGAAAGAGGCCCTCCACATGACGGGTTTCCAGGGTGGGGAAAAGTTCTGTTGGGTTGACGAAATCATATTCGATGGCATAACCGGGACGCATGATCTCCACCTGCCCGAGACCAGCGATGGAGCGATAGAATGCCAGCTGAACGTCCGGCGGCAGCGAGGTGGACATTCCGCTTGGGTACACTTCGTGCGTTGTGAGCCCTTCAGGCTCGAGAAACATTTGATGGTGATCCTTGTCCGGAAAACGCATCACCTTATCTTCAATGGAAGGACAGTACCGGGGTCCCACACCCTCGATCACGCCGGTATAGAGAGGAGATCTGTCCAGCCCGCCGCGAATAATTTCGTGTGTCCGCTCATTGGTGTAGGTGATATGGCAACAGATCTGGTCCTGATCGATCCCTTTTGTCAGAAAAGAGAATGGAGGCGGCGGAGTGTCGCCGGCCTGTTTTTCGAGTTTTTCATAATCGATCGTCCGACCGTTCAGGCGGGCGGGGGTCCCCGTCTTCAGTCGGCCGACCTTGAAGCCGAGGCTGCGCAGCTGATCGGATACTCCTTCAGAGGCGGGCTCGCCCGCCCGTCCTGAAGCGTAGTGATGAAGCCCCACATGCACCAACCCGCGCATGAACGTGCCGGTCGTTAGTATCACCATCTTCCCCGCAAACGAGAGTCCTTCTCGCACTTCGACCCCTACGACGCGGCGCCCCTCGATCTGAAGGCGAACAACCGAGCCCTGCTTTAAATCAAGGCCGGGCTGCTCCTCGATGACCTGTTTCATGCGCAGCCGGTACTGCTGGCGATCGGCCTGGGCGCGTGTCGCCCGCACCGCCGGACCCTTTTTCGTGTTGAGAGTGCGAAACTGGATCCCTGTGGCGTCGATATTGAGACCCATTTCTCCGCCCAGAGCGTCGATTTCGCGAACCAGGTGACCTTTGGCCAGACCGCCGATAGCCGGGTTACAGGACATCAGGGCGACCGCATCGATATTCATCGTGAGGAGCAGGGTTGAGCAACCCATCCGCGCAGCTGCCAAGGCAGCTTCACATCCGGCATGGCCCGCTCCAACCACAATGACATCGTATTTTTTCCCGTAACTTGAAAGCATTTTCCGCTTACTCTTCAATAACTTAAGGTTTATGTTTCACGTGAAACCTGACTTATTTACCAATACAGAAACGCGCAAAGATTCGATTCAAAACCTCTTCAGGTGTTGTCTCTCCGGTAATTTCCCCCAACGCAGAAAGGGCCCCCTGAAGGTCGACGGCGATAAGCTCGGGAGGCACCTCAGATCCGAGTCCGGATAAAGCCGATTCCAGTTGCCGAGATGTGCGAAGAAGGGCATCCCGATGACGGCGGTCGGCAATCACAACATCCTCTGCAGCCTCGCTGCGCTCGCCGCGGCGAAAGAAAGCGACAATCGCGTTTTTCAGATCTTCCAGACCCTGATTCTTATGGACGGAAACGGTAATGGATGAGAAATCTGAAAAAGGGGAGGGGAGGGCACTCTTTCCAAGATCCTGCTTATTTCCGATAACAAGTATTTTTTCGGCCGGACACAGGTCAAGAGCAACAAAATCCTCTTCATTCAGGGGCCGACTCACATCGAGCACGAGAAGAATCAAGTCAGCTTCTGCAATTTTTTCGGTCGCTCGCTTAACCCCTTCTTTTTCAATTTCATCTTCGGTTACCCGCACACCCGCAGTATCAATAAGCCGTAATCGCAGACCCTCAAGGAAGATCCCTTCCTCAATGGTATCACGCGTAGTCCCGGGCAATTCCGTAACGATGGCTCGAGATTGGCCAAGAAGCGCATTCAGCAATGAGCTCTTCCCGACATTCGGCTTACCCAGAATAAGCACCCGGGCGCCATCGCGGATAATGCGCCCCTGCTCAAAGGTGGCAACCGCGGCCGCAATTTCATCCCTGACCTCTGCGATACCTGAGGCGATACGTTCAATATCCGTGCGCTCAATATCTTCTTCGGGAAAATCAATCCAGGATTCAAGCAGCGCCAGCGCATCGAGGAGTTGGTCGCGAAATTCTGAGACCAGAGAAGACAATCTGCCTTCCATCTGCCCGACAGCCAACTGGCAGGCCCTTTCGGATTGAGCACGAATGACATCGACGACGCCTTCGGCCTGGGCCAGATCAATGCGTCCGTTGAGAAAAGCGCGCAGCGTGAATTCGCCGGGCCGAGCCAGCCGTGCTCCTTGATCGATAAGCTGATCGAGAATGCGCCGAGTCACCAGCACCCCACCATGGCAATGAATCTCTGCGACATCTTCGCGGGTGTAACTGCGCGGCGCCTGCATAAAAACAGCCATGACCTCATCGCGCACATCACCATGAGGCCCGATGATCTGCCCGTGATACAGATGATGAGAGGCAAATTCATCCTTGAGTCGGGCAGAGGGGCGGAAAGCTTTTTTCAATAAAGGAAGTGCAGATGGCCCGGAGAGGCGAAGAATGTTAACACCCCCGTCACCGATGGCGGTGGCGGGGGCGACAATGGTATCTTCTTCAAACACGATTTAATTCCGCTTTCAGCTAGTCTTTTTTGCGATTGATCAGGGCCTGTTGGCCGATTGTGAGAACATTATTCACCAGCCAGTAGATCACCAGGCCAGAGGGGAAGTTGAGAAACAAAAAGGTAAAAACAATCGGCATGGCCAGGAAAATTTTCGCCTGGGTCGGGTCCATCTGTGTGGGTGTCATTTTTTGCTGAAGAAACATCGTGGCACCCATCAGCAACGGCGTGACGTAGTAGGGGTCCTTAGCAGAAAGATCGGTGATCCAAAGAAAAAATTCGGCCTGGCGTAACTCGATAGAGAACAATAACACCTTGTACAGTGCAAAGAAAACAGGGATCTGGATGAGCATCGGCAGACATCCGCCAAGTGGGTTGACCCGGTGTTCTTTGTATAGATTCATCATCTCCACATTGAGGCGCTGCTTGTCATTCTTATGCTTTTCCCGCAGTTTCTGCATTTCAGGCTGCAGTTTCTGCATATTTTTCATTGAACTATAGCTTTTCTGAGTCAGAGGCCAGAAAAAAGCTTTTATAATCACGGTGAGAAGAATAATGGCAACCCCGTAGTTGCCGATGAAAGAGTAGAAAAATTTCAGAACATGCAGAAGCGGCCGAGAGAGAAAACCGAAAAAGCCGAAATCAATTGCCTCCGATAGTTGATGATCGACACTTTTAAGAATATCGAAATCTTTCGGGCCAAAATAACCAAGAAAATCAAAACGTGCGGACTCTCCCGGGTTCAGACTCCGGTAAGGGGTGATTACCGAATTGATCACCAGATCGCCGCTTCCCTCGATCCGTGCCCGCTCGCTCGAGCCTACCAGAGGAACAAATGCGGAAAGAAAATATTTCTTCTGAAAGCCGGTCCAGGCAATATTATTTTGAAATTCCTTTGACCCTTCAGCAAGATCATCGACATCGACATTATTTAATTCGCCACCCGAATATATGGACGGACCAACGAATTCATTGTAAGAACCCGCCATCGACTCGTCCCAAATTTCAGCCACCCCGACCGCAATATTTCCCGACAGCGTCCCGCCGCTGCGATTGAGAACTTCGACGGAAAAATCGACGTCGTAACTCTCCGCAGAGAACCGATAAACTTTGGCGATATCAAGGCCGTTATCAAGGCGGGTCGAAAAAACGATTTCGACCTCTTCCCCGGGAGCAAGACGGACTTCATCGCGCTCCAAATTCACCTGATAGAGAGCGTCTTCTTCTACCCCGAACCCATCGGAACCGCGGGTAAACAAACTTCCCCCCGGGCGCCCGCTAAAGTCGGAAAGGGTAACGGCGCCGGTTACCTTTTCCTTATCCTTTTGATATTCGGTCAACGCGACCTGCTTAATTACCCCCCCTTGGGAGGACAGGATATACTCATAGATCCCGCTGCGAACGGTTATTCGACGCGCTTCGGCTTGCCGATCGGCGGTGAAACGCGGAGCCGGGACGGCATCCGCAGTCCCCTCAATCGAGGATGCCGGCGTCTGCTCAGCCACAGGTGCTCGGGTTTCCTCGGTTTGCTGATCAGCCGGCCCACCGGTCGGCTTTTCCGGGGGAAACAGGACGGTAAATCCCATCCAGACGATAAGCATAAGCAGGATGGCGATCAGTGTCCGTTTGTTTTCCATAAGATGTCCTCCGCTGAAGCGCAGTCTGTTTTTTCATGAAAGATGATAGAGTTTACGAATCCTTGCAGCGAACCGGGTCGAATCCGCCGGGATGCCAGGGATGACAGCGCAAAATACGCCGGAAACCGAGCCACAATCCCTTGATGGCACCATGGATCTGCAAGGCTTCGATGCAGTAGGAAGAACAGGAAGGATAAAAGCGGCAGGTGGGCGGATTGAGAGGGGAGATGACTTGCTGATAAAAACGGACCGTCAGGATCAGAGTTTTTTTGACCATGAGGTGTTCTTCCCAAGTCCCAGCAGGAGTTCCTCCCTTACCTGGGAGAAATTGAGCCGAGCCGCCCCCGGCTTGGCAATAATCGAGAAATCGTAATCGTTTTCAAATTCGGTGCTAAATTTCCGAAAAAATTCCCGCACAAATCGCTTGACGCGGTTGCGTACAACGGCGCCGCCCACTCTGCGACTCGCTGTTATTCCAAGGCGACTCGGCGGTTTTTCCCGTGCTCTGACGTAAACAATAAAGTGGGGCGTTTTCAACAAACGCCCCTCCTTTTTGACCTCAAGAAACTCCTTGCGCCGCCTTAATCTCTTTTCGGGAGGGTAGGTGAATTCACCCCGGCCCGGCACGCGGATTACTTCTTCGGCGTACTTGCGCACAGGCTCTTGCGCCCGCGTGAGCGACGACGGTTGATCAAATGACGGCCGTTTTTCGTCTGCATCCGCTTGCGGAACCCGTGTGTTCTTTTTCTCCGGATTCGACTCGGCTGATAAGTTCGTTTGGACATTCTTTTGCTCCTTTATCTCTCTTCGAAAAGCGTCAAGTAAAGGGGATTTTAAAACACACATCAACTCCGAAGTCAAGCGCGAAAAGGCCAACCCGTTGCTCTTCGAATCGCCAAATCCGAAAGAGAAACTCCCGAGTTAAATTTTTTCTCTTTATCCACAAAATATCCAGCGACAAAGAGGCTTGCATTCCGTGCGCCCTCTCTGTTACTTTATTCAATCCTTTAAAGGATTCAGAATATTAGATACAAAGCCTTGAAAATAAAGATTTTTTCCTTGTTCCACAGCTGTTTATAAGCTGTGAATTGTCTGTATTGAAAAGGCGGGAGAGAACGCGAACGCCTCCCCTTATAAAAAAAGATAATTGTATTTTCAATGGATAGACTCTGGCGCGAAACATTAACAGCTCTTGAACAGACGATGAAGCCCCAACACTTCACAACCTGGATTAAACCGATCCGGTTTGTGCGGGTCGATAAATCGGAAGTTTATCTGGAGGTGCCGAATCGCTTCTTTCTCGACTGGGTCCGGGATAATTATGCCGGCCAGATCACGCAGACCCTCTCCTCGATCGGCGCGATCGATTACCAGGTCAGCTTCCAGGTGGCGCAAAAACATCCCGGGGAAAAACCCGGCCGCGGTTCCGAACCTCGCCCGGAGCCGGCCATGCCGCAGCCGCCGGTAAAAACTCCCGCCAAATCGGAGAGCTTTGCCTCGAATCTGAATCCGAAGTATATTTTTACCGACTTTGTCCCAGGATCATCAAATCAATTTGCTCACGCCGCCGCAATGGCTGTGGCGAATAATCCCGCAACCACTTACAATCCCCTGTTCATCTACGGAGGCGTTGGCTTGGGAAAAACCCATCTTGCCAATGCAATCGGCAATGCCATCCTCAAGAAGAATCCGGAGATGAGCGTCTGCTATTATGCTTCCGAAAAATTTATGAATGAGTTGATCAACTCGCTGCGCTATGCCCGAATGGATGAATTTCGCAACAAATTTCGCTCCATGGATGTCCTGCTTATCGACGATGTTCAGTTTATCGCCGGCAAAGAACGTACGCAGGAAGAGTTTTTCCACACGTTCAACGCCCTTTACGAGTCGCACAAGCAGATCGTTGTGACCTCGGATAAATTTCCGAAGGAGATACCGGGTCTCGAGGAGCGTCTGCGCTCGCGCTTTGAGTGGGGGCTGATTGCAGATATACAACCACCGGATGTGGAGACCAAACAGGCGATTCTGCGCATGAAGGCAGAGAAAAACGGGATTGAGCTTCCGGAGGATCTGGCTATTTTTCTGGCCAATTCCGTATCAAGCAACGTTCGGGAACTCGAGGGCTATCTGATAAGGCTGGGCGCTTACGCCAGTCTGACTTCCACCCCGATCACCCTGGAGCTGGCGCGCGACGTTCTCAAGGATATTCTGATCGAAAAGAACCGGGAATTGGGGGTGGATGAAATCCAGAAGGTCGTCGCCTCTCATTTCGGCATAAAAATTTCAGATCTCAAATCGGCCAAAAGACTTAAGGCCCTGGTGCTGCCTCGCCAGATTGCCATGTATCTTTCGCGTCAACTTACGTCTCTCTCATTTCCCGAGATCGGCGATCGCTTCGGTGGCAAGGATCATTCGACAATCATTCATGCGATTAAGAAAATTGAGAAGAAAATGGAGGAGGACCTGCAGCTTCGCTCAGCGATCACAACGCTCAGAAATAGCCTCTCCCGTTAAAATGGAGTGTGCATAACCTCGGTATGTGCCGGGGGATGGATCGGGGGATAACTACTTTTCCACAATCGGCCCGCCAGAAGGGTCGCTTCGGCCACACCCCCATGCACACGCGCCAGAGCGGACTGCGACTGGGCCAGAGCTGCGTTTCAACATATACACAGCCCCTACTATGTACTACTATTTAAAGCTTTAAAACCTATAATAACAATAGGTCATGTGAATAAGGAGGCTTTATGAATTTCGCCATTGAAAAGGAATTTTTTCTCAAGGGGCTTGCCAGAATTCAAGGCATCGTCGAAAGACGCAACACCATCCCTGTTCTGGCCAATGTGCTGATCGAGACCCATGAGGGAGAAATCTGTCTGACGGCTACCGATCTCGAAGTCGGAATGCGATCCTTTTATCCGGCTAAAATAAAAGAATCGGGACGGATCACCGTTTCGGCTAAAAAGCTCTACGAAATCGTGCGCGAGTTGCCCGAGGGTGAACTCTCCTTTAAAGCGAAAGAGAACTGCTGGATCGAGATCCGCTCGGGCAAAGCAATTTTCAACATTGTCGGTCTTTCACCAGAGGAATTTCCCCATTTTCCCGATACGGCGCAGCAGGGGTTCATCTCGCTGCCTCCCGAAACTCTCAGGGAGATGATAGATAAAACCACTTTCGCCATGTCGACGGACGAAACCAAATACAACCTCAATGGCATTTTTTTCCGCTCCTTCAGCGACGATCAGGTGCATCATCTGAGCCTGGTGGCCACCGACGGCCATCGCCTGAGCAAAATAGAGCGTGAAATCCCCGCAGTAGATATTCCGCAGTTGCACAAAGGGGTTATCTTCCCGCGCAAGGGGATTATGGAGTTGAAGAAAATGTCGGAAGAGGGAGAGGGGAATCTCGAACTCGGCTTCATAGAGAACAGCGCAGTCATCCGGCGCGCCAAAACCGTGGTCGTCATGCGCCTGGTTGATGGTGAATTTCCCGAGTACGAACGGGTCATTCCGCGCGACAACGAGGTTTCGGCTATCATCCCGACCGCTGTTTTCCTGCAGGCCCTGCGCCGCATGGCGATTCTATCCAGCGAAAAATCGCGCGGTGTAAAAATATCCCTGCAGCCTGGCGTGCTGGAGGTTTCCTCTTCGAACCCCGAATTTGGCGACGCCCGTGAAGAGATCGGGGTAGACTTTGATGGACAGGCGCTGTCCATCGGTTTTAATGCCCGCTATCTTCTCGATATTCTTCAGAGCATGGAGGCGGAGAAGGTTGATTTGCGGCTCAAGGACAACCTTTCCCCGGGGCTTCTCGTGCCCGAGGAAGAGGGGAATTACCTGGCGGTGATCATGCCGATGCGTCTTTGAGGAATCGGCTCCCGCCAAACGGAAAGGCTTTTTTCTATTAAAAAGCTTTTTTTTTGACGGGAGAGATTGGTATGCTTATCGGTGGCCTGAAGTTTTCCGCTTTTCGAAATCTTCACCAGGTCGACTGGTGTCCCGAGCCGCGGTTCAATGTGATCTGGGGGCAGAATGCCCAGGGAAAGACGAATATCCTCGAGGGGATTTTTCTTCTCGCCACCTTGAAGAGTTTCCGTACCTCGCGCACCGAGGACCTGATCGCCCATAACTGCGCGGAATCCGCTGTTGCGGGTACGGTGACAACAAACGGAGTACAGCGTCACATTGATCTGCATTTATCCTCTCAGGGAAAACGGGTGCGGCTGGATCGAAAGCCGGTGCGCCGGGCCGCGGATATTCTCGGTTATCTGCGGCCGGTGCTGTTTGCGCCTGAAGAGGTCAATCTGGTCAAGGGACCGCCGGCCGGCCGGAGAGATCTCCTGGATCGTGCCATTTTCCAAGCGGAGCCGGCTTATCTGGAAATTGCCCAGCAGTACGCCGCGCAGTTGCGCCAACGCAATCGTCTGTTGCGCGAAGGTGCGGATTCTCGCCTGCTGGAGCCCTGGACTGAGGGGCTGGTGGAAAGCGGGGCGCGCATACGCGAGCAGCGCAGCCGCTATATTTCTCGCCTGCGGCCGCTACTCGAGGAAACGTATCGGCAGATTAGCGCCGGACGGGAACAGGCGAGCCTGGACTACCCCCAGGAGCAGCCGTCTCGCAGTGATTACGAAAAAGCCCTGCAGCGCGAACTGAGCTGTAATCGAGCGGCGGAACAGCGCCTCGGCCAGACCCTGTCCGGCCCCCATCGGGATGATCCACTCTTTAGCGTGGACGGACGCGTGTTGCGCAGCTTCGGCTCTCAAGGCCAGCAGCGCTCTTTTATTCTGGCTTTTAAAACGGCGCAGATCGGAGATCTGGAAAAGCAGGTCGGAGAACCCCCGGTTCTGCTGCTCGACGATATAACCAGCGAACTGGACAGCCAGCGCAAGAATTTTTTCTTCCATTTTCTCCTCGAGCAGCGGGGGCAGGTTTTTATCACCACGACCGATCCCGGCTCGCTGCGCGGCGAAGGTCTGGACCAAGCCCGCTATTTTCACGTGAAAAGAGGTAAGCTCTACGATGACGAACAAAACTGAAGAGAACGCCCTGCCGTTTAAGGAAGATTATGGGGCCGACAGCATCAAGGTGCTTGAGGGCCTGGCCGCGGTGCGCAAGCGTCCATCCATGTATATTGGTTCGACCTCGATCGCGGGCCTGCATCATTTGGTTTACGAGGTCGTCGACAATTCCATCGACGAAGCGCTTGCCGGCTACTGCGACGATATCTCAGTCACTATCCATCTCGACAATTCGGTGACCGTCGAGGATAACGGCCGCGGCATTCCGGTGGAAACCCACAAGGGGACAAATAAGTCCGCTGCCGAAGTCGTTATGACTGTTCTGCACGCCGGCGGCAAGTTCGACAACGACTCGTACAAGGTTTCAGGTGGCCTGCACGGCGTCGGGATATCGGTCGTCAACGCCCTTTCGCGTGATCTTGAGCTGGAAATCCGGCGCAACAACATCATTTACCGTCAGAACTACAAGCTCGGAGTGCCGACCTTTCCTCTGCACGAGGATGGAGCGACCAAAAAACGCGGCACCCGCATCACCTTCTGGCCCGACGGCGATATTTTCGAAACGACCGAGTTCTCTTTCGAGACGCTCTCACAGCGCCTGCGCGAACTGGCTTTTCTCAATGCCGGAGTCAAGATCAACATCAGCGATGAGCGCAGTGAAAAGAGCCATCAATTTCACTACGAAGGCGGCATCGCCTCCTTTGTCGAATATCTCAATCGGGCCAAAACGCCGCTGCATCCCCAGCCGATCTATTTTCGCGGCCAGAAGGGGAATGTGGATATGGAAGTGGCCATTCAGTACAACGACGGCTATGATGAGAAAATTTTCTCTTTCGCCAACAATATCAATACCCATGAAGGCGGCACGCACATGGCTGGGTTCAAGGCGGCCCTGACCCGCACCATGAACTCGTATGCCGCCACCAGCAATCTTCTCAAAAACGTCAAAACGGCGATCAGCGGGGATGATCTGCGCGAGGGGATGGCGGCGGTTATTTCCGTGAAAATCTCCGACCCCCAGTTTGAAGGGCAGACCAAGACCAAACTCGGCAATTCAGAGGTTAAGGGCTATGTCGAAACCCTGATGAATGAAAAACTTGCCGAGCACCTCGAGGAGAACCCCCAGGTCGCGAAGAAAATCCTCGAAAAAGGAATCGAGGCGGCGCGCGCTCGCGAGGCTGCGCGAAAGGCGCGCGATCTGACCCGGCGCAAAGGAGCTCTCGAATCGCTTGCCCTGCCGGGAAAACTCGCCGATTGTCAGGAGAAGGATCCGGCCCTCTCGGAGATCTATCTGGTCGAGGGCGATTCGGCGGGCGGCAGCGCCAAGCAGGGACGTGACCGGCGCACTCAGGCGATCCTGCCGCTCAAGGGCAAGATTCTCAATGTCGAGAAGGCGCGGTTCGACAAGATGCTCACCTCGGCCGAGATCCGCACCCTGATCACCGCCATGGGCACCGGTATCGGCAAGGACGATTTCAATTTGACCAAGCTGCGTTATCATCGCATCATCATCATGACCGATGCCGATGTCGACGGATCGCACATCCGGACCCTGCTGCTGACCTTTTTTTTCCGCCAGATGCCCGAACTGGTCGAGCGCGGCCATCTCTATATCGCCCAACCGCCGCTCTATAAAATCAAACGCGGGAAAAAAGAAATTTATCTAAAGGACGATGAATCACTGCTCGACTACCTGCTCGAAGAGGGAACCGAGGGCGGCACGGTGCAGATGGAGAAAAGCGGAAAGGTGATGCGCGGCAAGCAGATCATCCCGACTCTGCGCCACATCATCGAGTACAATAATCTGTTCGAAAAAATTAATCACAAGGGCGTAAATCGCGATCTTCTGCAGATCTTTGTCACCGGTAAAATTCAAAACGGTTTTGCAGATATGATCGATCTGACCCCACTTGCCGACAAACTCAGAGCCGTCGATCCACGGGCCACATACGAGGTGCTGCAGGACCCGGCCCGCATCCTTTTCACCCTCGGCAATATCCGCGCGCGCATCGATCAGAACGTCCTCGAAGTTCTCTCCAGCCAGGAGTACCGCATGCTGCTGCAGGCCTACAAGCGGGTTGAGGATATCTGCCTGGACGAGAAGGCCTATATCTCCTACGAAGGCAAGGAGGCCGAGGAGATTTCCGATCGACAGGATCTGCTCAAGCATTTTCTCGATCGCGCCAAAAAGGGGCAGTATATCCAGCGCTACAAAGGGCTGGGCGAGATGAATCCGGAGCAGTTATGGGAAACGACCATGTCTCCGGAAAAACGCCTGCTGCTGCAGGTCAAGATCGAGGATGCGGTTGAGGCCGATGAAATATTTACCGTGCTGATGGGCGATCAGGTTGAGCCGCGGCGCCAATTTATCGAGAACAACGCCCTGAACGTTTCGAATCTGGATATCTGAAAGCCGGACCTGTAGGCATAAGGCGCCGGTGCCGGGAACCTGCTCTTCTCCCGGCGCCTTGCGGGCCAGGAGCCGATCGGCCGATTTTAAAAAAGGACCATTGAACAATGCTCGAATCATCAAAATTCACCGTCAATATCGAAGACGAGATGCGCAAGTCCTACATGGACTATGCGATGAGCGTTATTATCGGGCGTGCCCTGCCCGACGTGCGCGATGGGCTCAAACCGGTCCACCGACGGGTTCTCTTTGCTATGCACGATCTGGGCAACGAGTGGAACAAGCCGTATAAAAAATCGGCGCGCGTGGTCGGCGACGTGATCGGTAAATATCATCCCCATGGCGACTCAGCGGTCTACGACACGATCGTGCGTATGGCGCAGGAATTCTCGATGCGCCATCCTCTGGTCGACGGCCAGGGGAACTTCGGCTCGATCGATGGCGACTCGGCCGCAGCGATGCGTTACACCGAGGTGCGCATGGCCCGCCTGGCTTCGGAACTGCTCGACGATATCGAAAAAGAGACGGTCGATTTCTCACCGAACTATGATGAATCTCTGCATGAACCGATTGTCCTGCCGGCGAAATTCCCGAATCTTCTGGTCAACGGCGCAGAAGGTATCGCGGTGGGCATGGCGACCAAGATTCCGCCTCATAACCTGGGCGAAATCGTTGACGGGCTGGTGGCGATCATCGAGGATCCGCGCATCCGAATGGATGAACTGATCGAGAAGATTCCCGGGCCGGATTTTCCCACCGCCGGTTTCATCTTCGGTGTCGAAGGGATTCGCGAAGCCTATCGCACAGGGCGGGGTATCCTGCAGATGCGCGCGCGGGCCCTGGTCGAGGTGGACAAACGGACCGGCCGCGAGGCCATCGTTATTACGGAAATCCCCTATCAGGTCAATAAGGCCCGCCTGATCGAAAAGATAGCCGAGCTGGTCAAAGACAAGAAAATCGAGGGAATATCGGACCTGCGCGACGAGTCGGACCGCGAAGGAATGCGCATTGTCATTGAACTCAAGCGCGATGCGATCCCCGGCGTCATACTCAACCAGCTCTTCAAGATGACGGCGATGCAGTCCAGCTTCGGCATCATCATGCTCGCTATTGTCTCCGGACAGCCGCAGATACTCGATCTGCGCCGGATGCTCGAGCTGTTCATCGAGCACCGCAAAGAGATCGTCACCCGCCGCTGCATCTTCGAGTTGAAGAAGGCCGAGGCCCGTGCTCACATCCTCGAAGGCCTCAAAATTGCGCTTGAGAACCTCGATGAGGTGATTCAGATCATCAAAACCTCGGCCAATCCCCGCGAAGCCCAGGATCGATTGATCGAGCGCTTCAAATTCAGTGAAATCCAGGCCAAAGCCATTCTCGAGATGCGTCTGCACCGACTCACCGGCCTCGAGCGCGACAAGATCATCGCCGAGTATGAAGAAGTTCTGGCAACGATACGCCGGCTCAAGGAGATTCTTGCCTCCGAGGTGGAAATCCTCAAGATCATCAAGACCGAGCTTCTCGAGATCAAAGAGCGCTTCGCCAACCCGCGGCGCACCGAAATCGTGCCGCACACCGGCGATCTCTCCCTCGAAGACCTGATTGTCGAAGAAGACATGGTGGTGACCGTTTCTCATACCGGCTACATCAAGCGCAACGCCGTTTCTCTTTACCGTGCCCAGCGCCGCGGCGGCAAAGGCAAGACCGGGATGCGCCCCAAGGAAGAGGACTTCGTCGAGCGTTTATTCATTGCTTCGACGCACAGTTACATCCTGATCTTTACCGATCTGGGGAAGGTGTACTGGCTCAAGGTTCACGAAATACCCCAGGGCGGCCGGGCCTCGCGCGGCAAAGCGATTGTCAACCTGCTGAATCTGGCACCCAATGAACGCGTGATGACCATCCTGCCGGTCAAGGACTTCGAGGAGGGCAAATACATCATTACCGCCACCCAGAAAGGGGTGGTCAAGAAAACCGAACTGATGGCGTATTCCAAGCCGCGTACCGGCGGGATCATCGCTCTGACCATCGACGAAGATGATCATCTGATCGCGGCCCGGCTCACCGATGGTGAGCAGGATATACTGCTCGCCACCCGCAACGGCAAAGCGATTCGCTTTCACGAAACCGGCGCCCGTTCCATGGGACGTACCGCTCGCGGAGTGCGCGGCATGATGCTCGAGGGCGACGACGAGGTGATCGGGATGGAGGTTGTCACCGGGGCGACCGCCGCGACTCTGGTCACAATCACTGAAAACGGCTATGGCAAACGGACTGAAATCGACGAATACCGGGTTCAGAGCCGCGGGGGGAAGGGGATCATCACCATCAAAACCTCGGCGCGCAATGGCAAGGTCGTCGATATCAAGCTGGTTGGTGAAGATGAGGACCTGATGCTTATCACTAATCGCGGCAAAGTGCTGCGCACCCGGGTTTCGCATCTCTCGATCATCGGGCGCAATACCCAGGGGGTACGCATGATGGTCCTTGAACCGGAGGAGCGCATCGTCGCCGTGGCCAAGCTCGCCGAAAAGGATGAGGAGAATGGACTCGAACTCGGTCCAGAAGCTGAAGAAGAGGATTCTGAAGGAGGAATTGAGCCGGAGGAAGGGCAGGAAGAGTAGGCGCCGGCTACTTCTAATTCTGTTTCTCCTGCTTCTGGTAGCGACGGGCGGGGCTGTCATCGGCGGTGAATTTTACAGTCGGGAGGCGATTGCCGAGCGCCAGTTCGCCCGTGCCGAAAAGCTGCTCGCCGAAAAAAAATATGCGGATGCGTCCGGTGCTTTTCGGGAAATCTACCAGCTCTATCCGAATCATCACCTGGCTCCGCGCTCCCTGTTCACCAGCGGTGAAATCAAGCACCTCTATCTTGAAAGCCCGGAAAAAGCCCTGCTCGATTTTCTCCTGGTGGAGAAAACGTACCCGGACAGCGATTTCCGCGAAACCGCCCAGCGCCGGATCGCCGCGCTCTACATGGAAAGGCTCGAGGATTTCGAGCGGGCCGTCGTGGCCTATCAGAAGCTGCTTGACGAGGGCGTTGCGGATGCCGACGGCATTCAGTACCGCATCGGCGAAGCGTATTTCAAGCTCAATAATTTTGAACAGGCGCGCATCGAATGGGAAACCCTGCTGAAAAGATCACCTGAGAGCGCTCTGCTCCCTGAGGCGCTCTACCGCATCGGGGTCACCTGGTCGCTGGAGAAGGATTACCAGGCGGCCGAAGAGACGTTTCTGCAGGTGATGGACGCATATCCGCAAAGTCCGTACGCACCGGAGGCGCGCTTTTCCCTGGCGGCCATCTACGAGGAACAGGAGCGCTTGGCTGCAGCCTTGGATCTTCTTGAAACGCTTCAAGGCGAATATCTGAGCCAAAAGGCCCTGGATAAGAAAATGGAGCAGGTGCGTGAACGAATGACGAGAAAGAAAAAAGCGATTTAGCCCCGGACGGGTTTTTTGCAAGTGGGAGGAGTCAGAGATGCGTATCGGAGTCATCGGCGCTGGAAGTTGGGGGACAACCCTGGCAGACCTGGTTGCCCGGAAACAACACGATGTGACCCTGTGGGCCTATGAACCTGATTTGGTGGAGCGCATGCGCGCGCGGCGCGAGAACGATCTGTTTCTTGCCGGGCACTCTCTGGACCCGGGGCTGAAGTATACCAACTCCTTGAGCGAGGCGGTCACAGGGATGGACCTGCTCGTGCTGGTTCCGCCGGCGCAGGTGATGGGAGCGCTGATGGAGCAGGCGGTGGCGCATATTTCCACCGACTGCCTGGTCGTTTCGGCGTCAAAGGGGATCGAAACGGAGTCTCTGAAGACCATGTCGGAGGTGCTCGAAGCGATTCTCCCCGGCGAGTTGCAGAATAGGCTGGTCTTTCTCTCCGGGCCATCCTTTGCCAAAGAAGTTGCCGCCGGCATGCCGACCGCGGTGGTCTCCGCTTCGCGCAGCGCCTCTGCTGCTCTGCGTGCCCAGGAGGCGTTCAGTACCGAAACCTTTCGCGCCTATACCAACGACGATCCGATCGGAGTGGAACTCGGCGGCGCGCTGAAAAATGTCATCGCCCTGGCCGCAGGTGTTTCCGACGGACTCGGCTTCGGGTACAACAGCCGCGCCGCACTGATTACCCGCGGACTGGCTGAGATGACGCGCCTTGGCGTTGCCAAAGGGGCCAAGGCCGCCACCTTCGCGGGCCTGGCCGGAATGGGCGACTTGGTTCTCACCTGTACCGGCGATCTGTCGCGCAACCGAACCGTCGGACTCGAAC
>JAGXHK010000036.1 GCA_024636255.1 Desulfuromonadales bacterium
ATCTGATCCTCATGGACGTCATGCTGCCCAAGCGCGACGGCATCTCGGTGGTTCGCGACATCCGCAAGCACGACGTCGCCGCCCCGGTGCTCTGCCTGACCGCAAAGGATACGGTCGATGACATCGTGCAGGGACTCGATTCCGGCTCTGACGATTATCTGACCAAGCCCTTTGCCTTTGCCGAACTGCTGGCACGCGTCCGGGCCCTGATCCGGCGCGGCACCCAGGACCGTGGTGCCGAAATCCACTTTGCCGACCTGCGCCTCGACCCGGTCAGTCACAAAGTCTGGCGCGGGGACAAGGAGATCGACCTGACCTCCAAGGAGTACGCGCTGCTCGAATACATGATGCGCAATCCCAATCAGGTGCTGACCCGAACCATGATCGCCGAACATGTCTGGGATTATACCTTTGACTCTTTCACCAACATCATCGACGTCTATATCAACTATCTGCGCAAAAAAGTTGATCGCGATTTCGATAAAAAGCTCATCCATACGGTGCGGGGCATTGGTTACGTTCTGAAAGAGGAAGAATAGTTGCTCTCTCTGCACTCGGTACGCTTTCGCATCACATTCTGGTTCGTTCTGACGGTGGCCCTCATTCTGGGGGCCTCCGGCATTTTCTGGTACCTGAGTTTATCCCGGAGCCTGCACGCGGAGGTGGATGAGCGCCTGCTTGCCGCCGCGCGAGGAGCGGCCGGCGTGCGTCTTGAACTCGGCCGAGAGGATCTTCCTCTGGATCTCTGTCGTGAGTTAGCGCAGCGCTTTGAACTGGCGGGGAAGAAAAACGTTCTGGCGCTGCTCGGTCGCGATGGAGAGCCGATCTGTCATTCGCGGCCTTCGCCGCAGGATATCCCTTCCCCCTCATCTCAGATACTTCAGCAGGCCGCCCTCGGGACACCTCAGTACGTCAGCGTGTCGGGGCAGCAACGGGCCCCTCTGCGACTGCTGGTCTACCCTCTTTACGACGGAGCGCGCATCAATGGCTACGTCGTGGTCGGCGCCAGTCTGGAATGGGTCGAACGCATTCTGGATCGGCTCTGGACCATTCTGCTGATCGGCATTCCGCTTCCGCTGCTCGCCCTGGCGCTCGGCGGATGGTTCCTGGCCGATCGCGCCCTGGCTCCGGTTGCAGCCATCGCCCGGACCATGGAGTCGATCAACACGGAGAATCTCTCGCAGCGTCTGCCCGGAGCCGATGAAAAGAATGAATTCGGCCGGCTCATCAAAAACTTCAACGCCATGCTCGAGCATCTCGAAACGAGCTTCCGCAGGGTGCGGCAGTTCGCGGCGGATGCTTCACACGAATTGCGCACCCCCCTGACCGTGCTGCGCGGCGAGACCGAGGTCGCCCTGCGCTGGACCAAGAATCCCGAAGAATTGCGCAGGATTCTCGAGTCGAACCTCGAAGAGGTCGACCGGATGAGCCATATCGTCGAAGACCTGCTGCTGCTGGCAAAAAGCGAGGTGGGCGAAATCCCATTTGACCTCAAACAGGTCAACCTGAGCGAGATGCTTGAAGAGCTCTATCTGCAGGGCCGCGTTCTCGGCGAGAACAAGGGGGTGGCAGTCGGCCTGAACCTGCCTCCGGACCCGGTCATCATCGCCGCCGATGAGTTGCGCATCCGCCAGATGATTCTCAACATCATCTCCAACGGCATCAAATATACCCCTTCCGGCGGGCGCGTCGATATCCGGCTCGAGGCGACCGATGCCGGTGGCGTCGTCACCGTCTCCGACACCGGCATCGGTATGGACAGGGAGAACCTGGAGAAAATCTTCGAGCGCTTCTACCGTATCGACAAAGGGCGCGGCCATGGTGAAAGCGGCGCCGGGCTGGGGCTCTCCATCGTCAAGTGGATCGTGGATGCCCACGGCGGCAGCATCGATGTCGACTCCGAGCAGGGCAAGGGCAGCACCTTCCGCATCACTCTGCCCGCCGCCGGCCCTCAGCAGCAGAGCTGACTTTTTGCTCCTCGAGGCCGCTCTGCACTTCTAACTCCGACAACACCCCCCTGCGATTGACATCCTCCTGGTCGATGTTTAAATAAAGTCCGCCACTTCAAAAACAAGGAGGATCAATCATGGTTTCTGTTCCCGCAAAAAGCCGCTGCCTTTTATTTGCAGCTCTGATGCTGATACTGCCGGCCCTGGCCATCTCGGCCCCGACCCCGCCCGACTTCGTCGAGCTGGCCGAAAATCTCAAGCCGAGCGTGGTCAATATCAGCTCATCCAAAGCGGCTGAAGACACGCAGCGCACCCCACAACTTCCTGGCCCCCAGGGGCCCGGGCGCGATATGTTTGAAGAGTTTTTCGAACACTTCTTCCGCGGGATGCCTGAAGCTTCCCCCCAGCCGCAGAGATCGCTCGGCTCCGGCTTCATTATTTCGAAAGATGGTTTCATTCTCACCAACAACCATGTCATCGAGGGCGCCGATGAGGTCAAGGTCCGTCTGGCCGACGGCCGCACGTTTGACGCCGAAATCCGCGGACTCGATCCCAAGCTCGATCTCGGGCTGCTGAAGATCGAAACCGATGAAGATCTGCCGGTAGCACAAATGGGGGACAGCGATGCTCTTCGGGTCGGAGAATGGGTTATGGCGATCGGCAACCCATTCGGCCTCAATCAGACCGTCACGGTGGGAATCGTCTCCGCCAAGGGGCGGGTCATCGGCGCCGGGCCCTATGATGATTTCATCCAGACCGATGCCTCGATCAACCCGGGAAATTCCGGCGGACCGTTGTTCAACGCTGAGGGGAAGGTCGTCGGCATCAACACCGCGATCATCGCCGGCGGCCAGGGGATCGGCTTTGCCACCCCGATCAATGCGGCGCAAAAAGTCCTCCCTCAACTGCAGGAGAAAGGACATGTCGTCCGCGGTTTTCTGGGGGTTTCGATCCAGATGGTCAGCAAAGAACTGGCCGAATCCTTCGGGCTAGACGAACCGAAAGGCGCCCTGGTCGCCCGGGTTTTCGACGACTCGCCGGCTGAGAAAGCCGGCATTCAGCGCGGGGATATCATCCTTGCCTTCAATGGCCAGGAGATCGAGGATATGAGTGATCTTCCCCGGCTGGTTGCCGCCACTCCGGTCGGCGAAGAAGCCAATGTCACCATCTTTCGCGACGGCAAGACGCGTCAGGTCAGCGTGGAGGTCGAAAAGATGCCTGAAGAACCCCGGCAAACGGCGCGAAACGGGGAGGGAGATGACGGCGAAGAAAAGCTCGGACTGGTCGTGTCGAATCTGACCCCTGAGGCGGTCCAGGCCTTCAATCTCAAGGCCGATCAGGGCGTGGTCGTCGCCAGGATCGATCCTGCCGGGCCTGCCGCCATGGCCAATTTGCGTCCGGGCGATGTGATCGTGGAGATCAACGGCAGAAGTATCGAAAACGTGTCCGATCTGCGCGATATCGTTCAGAAGAGCAAACAGGGCCGAATGCTGCGCCTGCTTGTGCAGCGCGGCGAAAACCACTTCTACACCACCCTTGAGGTCCGCTAAGATATCGGCGGTTCTGCTAAAAAGCCCCGTTGCCGCTTCGGCTCGGGGCTTTTTAGCAGAAAAAAGGGGCGCCAGTCAGACCAGTTCGTCGCAAAAACCGGCATCGCAAGGACCTTTTCATGCGCTCGACCTTCTTTCCCCACCTGGTAAACGGCTCTTTCGGCGATCCGGCGCTCTACGTGCGGGTCGCGCACCGGCGCGCAGCTTTGCTCTTCGACTGCGGCGATCTCCATCCTCTCTCGGCACGCGACATTCTCAAAATCCGGGCGGCCTTCATCTCCCATGCGCACATCGATCACCTGTTCGGCTTCGATATCCTTCTGCGCCTCTTTCTCTACCGCAAGAATCCGTTCACCCTCTATGGGCCGCCAGGGATTATCCAGCGTATCGAACACCGACTGGCGAGCTACACCTGGAATCTGATCGAAGGATATCCTCTGAAAATCGAAGTCCGTGAATGGGGCCCGCACGGAGAAGGGCGCCGGGCTCTTTTCACCGCGGCCAGCGGCTTCACCCGTTCGGAAGATGCCCCCTTCACCTGCCCCGACGGATTGCTGCTCGAAAACGAGCACTACCGCATCCGTGCCGTCGACCTCGACCACGGCGGCATCATCTCCCTGGCTTTTTCTCTGGAGGAGTCGCTGCACGTGGCCATCCACAAAGATGCCCTCGATCATTTCGGTTACCGGCCGGGCCCGTGGCTGACGGTCTTCAAGGACCGGATCAGGGCTGGGGACCCATTGGATACCTTGATCAGGGTTCCTTTGCAGAACCAGGGGCACCTCGAACTTCCGCTCGGCACGCTTCGCGAGCGCATCTCTCACTGCGAGCCCGGAATGAAGGTGGCGTATGTGACAGATGCTGCGCCGCACGCAGAGAATTTCTCAAAAATCGTCGCGCTTGCCGAGCAGGCACACCTGCTGGCCATTGAGGCGACGTTCTCTCACGCGGAAATCGAGCGGGCCAGAGAGCGCAACCATCTCACTGCCCGGATCGCCGGCGAACTGGCCCGTCAGTCACAGGTGGCCAGACTGCTGGTTTTCCACCACTCGCCTCGCTACCAGGATCATCCTGAAGTTCTGCGCGAGGAAGCACGGACCGCCTTCGGCGGCCCGACTTTCTGAAAAATAAAAAGGTCCTGAAAAAGAAAAAGACCGGCTGCCGGGGGAGGTAATCCCGACAGTCGGTCTTTTTCACGTGCAAGAGGGAGTAAAGCAATGAAAAGGGAGTTTTCATTCTCAAGAACCCGCCTGCCACAACAGGCCCTTGATGGTCTCTACAATAACCGGCCCCGGCCTGCAGATACAGGCTGATTTGCGCATTTTTTGCGTGACGCTTGCGGCTTCGGAAACTGTGCAGATGCACAGTGAAGATTATTCCCTTTTATGTTATTACTGGCGGAATGCGAATCACCCTGAAACACCAGATTATCCTGGCTCCGGCAACGGTTCTGATCCTGACCTCGCTTGTGTTGATTTTTCTCCAGTTCACGTACTGGGATCTCTCGGTCAAGCGCCAGGAGGCACGCAAAGTCACCCAGATCTTCGTCGCTCTGGCCGAGGCCGACCTGGCTGCGCAGCGCATGCAGGGGCTCATTACCCACTTAAAGCGCGAGACCCTGCTCGAGGTGGTCGAGCTCGAGACGCTCTCCGAGCTCCACGCGCACCTGGAAAGCGCCGTCTACCGGATCACCGATCTGATTCCCCTGGCCGAAAGCACCCGAGCCCTTCTCAATCAGGCGGTAACCGACCTCAACCCGCGCCACGGGGTCGACGTGCAGCGCTATCTTTCGGCCCTGAGTCTGCTGCGGCCGCAGCTTATCTCTCTGGCCGAACAGTCCCAACTCAAGCGAGAGCAGTTACGCGACGTGCATCTGCAGAACATCGATGAGCTGGTTGCGCGCACGGCTCTGGTTTCGATTATCGGAGTCGGTGCCGCGATCCTGCTCGGCACCTTTCTCTCCCTCTTTTTCGCCAGGCGTCTGCTGCGCCGCGTTCAGGTTCTCTCCGACAGTGCGGGGCGCATCGCCCGCGGCGACCTGACGGCGCCGCCGGCCCCCCCACGGGTGCAGGACGAGCTTGATGAGCTCGCGGTCTCGATCAATCAGATGACCGACCGCCTGATCCGGGTGGTGAGCACCGAAAAACTGCTCGAAGGCGCCGAAGAGGAGCGCCGGCGCATCGCGATGGATCTGCACGATCAGTCGCTCTCGGACCTCTCGGACCTGCTGCGCAACCTGCAGAGCCTGCAGGAGCGCTGCACCTGCCAGACAGAGGTATCCAAGCTCGAGGATGATCTGCAACGGGCCATGGCCAATCTGCGCGATGTCATGGAGAATCTGCATCCCCAGACACTTGAGATCCTCGGCTTCGGCGCCGCCCTGCAGAGCTATTTCGAACGGCATCTGGACAGAGAAGGCCTGCCGGAATATCATCTTTACGTCTCGCCTCAGGCCGATAAAGCCGGGCCGAACCGTCTTTGCCAGCTCTCCCTGTACCGCATCGCCGTGGAGGCGGTTCACAATGTGATCAAGCACGCACGCGCGAGCCGCTACGAGGTCAGCCTCGACCAGCGCGAAAATACGTTGATTCTCTCTGTAGAGGACAACGGCATCGGCTTTATCGAAAAGCGCGATGTGCACCCGAGCGGGCGCGGCATAAACAATATCCGCGAGCGGGCCAGAGCCATTGGCGCGAGCGTGACCTGGAGACCGTCGCGCTTTACCAGCGGCACCCGCTTCGAACTTATTCTGCCCCTCAACAGCTGCGCGGGGCGCAACGGCAATGAACCGCAGGGGGATCATGGAACCGCTGAAAATTCTGATCGCTGAGGACAATCCCAAGGATTACGAGTTTCTCGACAACCTGCTGGCGGGCCAGGAGGAGCAATTTCAGGTCGAGCGCGCCCCCAACGGACTGATCGCCCTGAAGATGGCGGCTCATTACGAGGAACCGCTGGTGATCAGCGATATCCAGATGCCCGAGATGAACGGCGTCGATTTCGCCCGCGCCCTATGGGACAAGCGCCCCATGGCGCGCATCGTGTTCTGGAGCCAGTACAAGGACGAAATGTATATTCGCGCCCTGCTGCGCATCGTTCCCCCCGAGACGGTCTACGGCTACATCCTGAAATCAAACACCAAGGACCGGATTGCGCAGGCGATCCGCACGGTACTTATCGACGAGCAGTGCTGGATCGACCCGGAGG
>JAGXHK010000037.1 GCA_024636255.1 Desulfuromonadales bacterium
CGGTCAGGGCCAGAACCCGGCCGACCTTCAGCTCTTTGGCAAGGCGGGCGATTTTCAGGTATTCAGGGCGGAAATTGTGGCCCCACTCCGAGATGCAGTGAGCCTCGTCGATGGCCAGCATCGCAATGGGCCGGCCCTGCAGGCGGTTCAGAAAACGCTCGTTGCCCAACCGCTCGGGCGCGATGTAGAGCAGCTTGAGACTGCCGTCCGCCAGCTGGGCATAGATCGTCTGGGCCTCGGCGGGGCCGATGCTGGAATCGAGGCGGGCAGCGGCGATGCCGCGCCTGCGCAGGGCATCGACCTGATCTTTCATCAGTGCAATCAGCGGCGAGACGACCAGAGTCAGGCCGTCGAGAAGCAGGGCCGGCAACTGGTAGCACAGGCTCTTGCCGCCCCCGGTGGGAAAGATCGCCAGGGCTGAGCGCCCGGCCAGCAGGCAGTCGATCGCCGTCTGCTGGCCGGGGCGAAATTCGGTAAAACCGAAGTGATCCTGCAGGCAGCGGTGCATTGAGTCTTCGGGCATGGTGTTCCTTCGCACTCTGGATTTATGGAAAAGTAGGCGGTGCAATGCTACAGGGGAACCCGGCAGCGCTGCAACCCTCAGGGCGTATTTGGATTCTTGTTCTGGAAGGTGGTCCTGCCGAGGAGAAATGCCCCCACCCGAGGAGGGACGGGTGCCGCGGTCGCGGAAAATCGGGTCGTCAGTCAGCAGGCGTCTTGATCAGCGGATGCTTCATGACCAGCGAGACGAGCTGTGAGCGGTTGGAGACCTTGAGTTTTTTGTAGATGCGGCTGACGTGGGCTTTGATGGTCTGCTCGCTGAGATAGAGCTGGTCGGCGATCTCTCGGTTCTTGTAGCCGCGGGCAACCAGAGCGATGATCCTTTTCTCCTTCTCGCTCAGGGTCTCGAATGTCCCCTTGCGCGCGATCGGCCCGTTGCTGTGCATCAGGCTCTTGACCTTGCGCTGATCGAGCCACAGTTCGCCGCGGCTGATGACCCGCAGGGCTTTGGTGAAAAGCTCGGCATCGGTATTCGTCGCGATCACGCCATCCAGATTGTAGTAGACCAGAAGTCCTGCCATCTCCTGATCGTCGAGGCCGGTATCGACCAGAATCACCTTGCTTTGCGGCCAGTCGCGAAAGAGCTCCTGGTCGAGGCGGCCGGCATCGACGAGAATCATGTCCGGTTCAACATCGCCAGGCGTGGCGATCCGGTCAACGAGAAAAATCTCGGCATCCGGTTCGCGCTCTTTGATCAGCTGGTGCAGCGCTTCGGATAGAAGCAGATTGCTGAGATTGACGAGAATTTTCATCGATTCCCCTCTCTGGTGTTGCTCCATTGCATTGCGGCCATTATACCGAAAAAAATAAGATTATCCATATTTGGATTAATTTGACGACGTTTAAACTCTTTTTAAATCTCTCGTCGCGGGGCGCTTCAGAAACCGGATGATTCAGGTAACATTTTGAATTTTCGTGTTTTTATGGGCTGGTGCAGCTTGACATGAGAGGCTTTCCTGATAAATCTCTTCAGAGTTGAAGGAGGCAACCCGTTCGGACACGAAGGGAGGTGAGAACGGCAGGAAGGATCAGGTCGCATCGGTGTTTTTTGGATGAAACAAAAGCTGGGAGAGGGAGGAACGAAACATGTATTCGCGTATTTTTCTAGTGAGCTTGGCGGTCCTGGGTTTGGTTTCCGGGCCTGCATTCGCCCAACTCGATTCTATGGCCGAGCTTGGCAAGGAGCTGTTCTTCGACAAAATTTCCGATCCAGACTCCATGTCCTGCGCGGACTGCCATGGCGAGAAAGTCGGTTTTACGGGACCGATTGCCGGGATTAACAAGAAAGGGTCTGTGTACCGCGGTGCGGTTCCCCAGCGCTTCGGCAACCGCAAGCCGCCGAGCTCGGGTTATGCCACGCTCAGCCCTGTCTTGAATTTCGACATGGACGAAGAGCTTTTCGTCGGCGGCAATTTCTGGGATGGCCGCGCCACCGGCTGGATACTTGGAAATCCCGCTGCGGATCAGGCTCTCGGGCCGTTTCTGAATCCGGTCGAGCAAAACAATCCCAGCAAGCAAGCGGTCATCGATCAGGTGTGCGATGCCCGATACGCTGATCTTTTCGTCGATGAATTTCAAAGCTTTTACGCATCAGAGCTTGACCCGTGCGATCCTGAAAATGTGGAAAATGCCTACAATTTCATCGGCCTCGCGATCATGGAATACGAAGCCTCGGGTGAGGTGAATCAGTTTTCGTCCAAATACGATGCGTACCTTGAAAACTGCATGGGAGAAGGCTATACACTGGAGGCCTGCGGGACCCCGGGCTTCGACAGCGAAAAAGGCGATTACGATCCCAGCAATATTCTGACGCAGCAGCAATGGGACGGACTGGTCCTTTTCGTGGCCGAGAACAATAATGACGGTATCTACGATGATGGCGAAGGGGGAATGTGCGCCGCCTGTCATCCCACCACCGTGGTCGGGGATGAGCCGTTTCCGGTGCTCACCGATTTCACCTACGACAATCTGGGCGTGCCGAAAAACCCTGAGAATCCTTTCTACCGGATGGATCAGGTTCTGCTCGACAATGGTGAGCCGATCAATCCCGAAGGTGCCGACTGGGTCGACAACGGACTCGGTGATTTCCTGCGGAGTCTGGCTGCAGACGACGCATGGAAAGAGCTGGACTATGTCGAGGATCCGATTGCCTCAATGACGATCACTGAAGAGATGGCGGCTGATAACGACGGCAAGCAAAAAGTGCCCACCCTGCGCAACGTCGGCAAGCGGCCGGGGAGAAACTTCTCCAAGACCTATACGCACAATGGTTTCTTCAAATCGCTCAAGGGGGTCGTGCATTTCTACAACACGCGTGACGCCAAGGATCCATGCCCGCCTGAAACAGAGTACACGGAGCGGGACGCGCTGGCACAGGGGTGCTGGCCCGCGCCCGAAGTCGCTGCGAACGTGAACACCGACGAACTCGGCGATCTCGGACTGAATTCAGATCAGGAAGATGCCATCGTCGCCTTTATGGAAACGCTGAGTGATGGCGCCTCGATAGAAAAGGGCAAGCGCAGATAGCGGATCGGCTGCTTCCCGATTCGTCACAGTTTTTACTCGCGCGCGGATTTTATCCGCGCGCTTTTTTGTTTGCACAGATGCAAAAGGGCCGGTTTTCTTCTTTTGCATCTGTGCAAAACCGCGTTTTTCCTCTTTTCGCTCTTGCGAAAGCGGCGAACTGTGCCGTCTGCTTGCGTATATCGGTTGTTCCCCTTTCGTCCCGTCCAGCCGCCAGCCCCGGATCTCGAAGGTTTTTTGCATCCCTGCGAATCGAGCCTGTCTGAAGCAGCGCTCCCGAAATATTCCAACTGCCCGAAACTACGAGTTAATTAGAGAAATAGCGCGATCTCTAGAACATTGGTATGCCCGTTGCTCAGTATGTATACGCAAGAGCCTTCAACCCTCTTCAATTGAGGACATCATGCGCTTTGCAGGCAGATCAGACAAAAAGACCGGGCGTTCACTATTCGAAGCTGCCGTAAACACACTGGAGGGCCGGGGCCGGTCGGAAAAGAAGCGCTGGCGGGAGGCCAAGCAGGAGAAGGAGGAGCACTTCGCGGAAAAGAAGGGTGCTCTTCGCAAAGTCTCCCGCAGCCGCCCCGAGGTGAAGCCTTTCCGGGCGCGCTGGCCGCTTCCTTTTCACCTGCACTACGTTTCGGGAAATTATCTGACAAGCACGACTTCACCCAAGGAGGAGACGATCATGACTATGGAAAAGACATCAAACCGCAGAGGCTGGACGGTCGCCCTGGCAGGTACAGGTATCAACCTGGCGCTCGGCATTCTCTACACCTGGAGCATTTTTAAAGGCGAGATCTCCGAATCGATCGCCCGCGGCGGCGAAGGAGCCTTCGCCTGGGACATGGCCTCGATCAATGATCCCTACGCCGCGTGCTGCCTGGCCTTCGCCTTTGCCATGATTCTGGCCGGAAAGTGCCAGGATGCCCTCGGCCCCCGCCTCACCGCCATTCTCGGCGGTCTGATGGTCGGCGCCGGCTTTATCTGGGTCTCTCAGACGACCGATTACTGGGCATGGGTTCTCGGCTTTGGCCTACTGGCCGGCACCGGCATCGGCTTTGGCTACTCGGCTGCCACCCCGCCGGCCCTGAAGTGGTTTCCGCCGGCCAAAACCGGTCTGATCGCAGGGATCGTTGTCTCCGGCTTCGGCCTGGCCTCGGTCTATATCGCACCTTTGGCCAAATTCCTGCTTGGCGGTTATGGCCTTCAGAAGTCGATGCTTATTTTTGGGGTCGCTTTTGCCATCGTGGTCTCGGGCCTGGCCCTGTTGATTACCAATCCCCCTGCCGATTTCGTTCCGGGCAGCACCGATGCGAAAAAGAAAAGTCCCGCCAGCAATGAGAAGTCGCCCCGCCAGTTGTTCACCGACGGCAAATTCTACACCCGGTGGCTGGCCTACTTCATCGGCGCGGGCGCCGGCCTGATGGTGATCGGCAGCGCCAAGGGGCTGGCGAATGCGAGCATGGGCGAGATGGCCTTCCTGGTCGTGGCGATCATGTCCATTGGCAATGCCGCCGGGCGCCTCGTGGCCGGCGTGGTCTCTGACAAGATCGGGCGCGCCAATACCCTGATCATCATGCTGGTCTTTCAGGCTGTCCTGATGTTCGCCGCGCTTCCCGGCCTGCTCAGCGAGAACGCGCATCCGCTGGTCGTCGTCCTGCTGGTCACCTTCATGGTCTTTAACTACGGCACCAACCTGGCCCTGTTCCCTGCCTTCGCCAAGGACTACTGGGGAATGAAAAATTTCGGGATGAATTATGGAATCCTCTTCTCCGCCTGGGGCATCGGTGCATTCGTCCTGGTGCGTGTCTCGGAGATGATCAAGGTGAAAACCGGCAGTTTTGCCGTGCCTTTCGTGGTGGCCGGAGTCTTGCTGCTGGTCGGCGCGATGCTTTCTCTTTCGCTGCGTCCCCGCAAGGCCGCCGCGACCGTCCCTGTCGGCGCCGAAAGTCCCGCGATGGTGGCCGAAGAGTTGGAAGAGCAGGAGCTTGCATACCAGAAAGCCGATTGAGATCTTTGGAACCCTTTGATTCGATCAGCCCCGCCCTTGAGCGGGGCTTTTTTATGCACGCCCTTCATCAATCCCAATCCTCTCCGCCGTCCATGTTCTCGAATCCTGGAAAGATAAAATGAAAGCCACTTTCCTTTGACGTGTCATTTGCTTCTTCCGGTTTTTGGTTATACTGAAAATAACCGCGCAAGGAAGAACGCGCGTTCGTGTAGCCGCTCAAGTGTCCATTAACGGCGGCAAACCCCAGCCACAGTAGCCAGGAGGCGAAAATGGAAATTATTCTGCTTGTTATCCTGATTATCATTCTTATCGGTGTCCTTCCGACATGGCCGTACAGCCGGGGGTGGGGCTATATCCCGACTGGGGGATTGGGCCTGCTCCTGGTGATTCTCCTGCTGCTCCTGCTGTTCGGCGTGATTTGACGCGCAGGTCCGAGCTTCTGGAGGGGATATCCCACAATTGCCGGGTCCATGCTGTTCTGCTTTTCACCTATGCTGATCCGGCAGGCAGACGATAATCCAGGCGCGAAAAGCAGAAAAGCGGCCGCACCGCAAAGGGTGGGCCGCTTTTTTATGATGTGCGGGATTGAAGAACAACTCAGGGCACGGAGCCGGCGAAGTAGTTCTCCTGGGCGTTGCTTGAGGAAAAGGCGTCCTGAAAGGTCAAACCGATCGGCTTCATCAGGATAATGGCCATGATGCCGACGATCATCAGGGCTGCGGTCCAGTTCATCAGATTGGTCAGAAACTGCCAGTCCGGCTCTTCAAGGCGCTCTTTTTGCTGCTGCGCCTTCTCTTCTTTCTCTTTTTCGGCATCCTCATCATTTGTCATAATGCGCGCGGCGCGGCGCATGAAGCGACCGGAGCTCAAAAAGATGAGAGCTGAAACGGCGAACTGGGGAAGCACTTCGATGGAGAGCTTTCCGCTCCCCAGCATGACCCCGTAAAAGGCCATGGCGCAGATTCCCAATAGGGTCATGTGTTGGCTCAGCTTGGCATTCACGATGGGTCCCCCGCTAAGCTTGCGAATCCACAGAGAGAATCATGAGCAGAATGGTCCGTCTGGGTTTCGCCCGGTTTGCGTACCTGAAAAACTCTTAAACTACTGTTTTAAAGTTACTCGCAGATGGGGTGGATGTCAACCAAAAGCGGTTACAGAAAAGGGCGCGAGGGCCGCGAGAGGCTTCGCTGGGCTCGGGGAAGCCAATAGCGGTGGGGGCCAGCGTTACAGGACCTTGCGCCGCGGGCCGAGTGGCAGTCGGCAGGTGCTTGATTTTCGGGCAAGAAGCAAGGCAGCGCCTGCGTACAAGCCGATCAGACCGCCCACAACTCCGGCCGTTCCGGAGAGAAGAAGAAGAACCGGGTTGGCGATCGCCGATCCGGCACCGAGCAGCGCGATGAGAAGGGCAAAGCAGCCAAAGGGGGCCTGCAGGATGATGCGGTACTGGCTGGCTCCGATGAACAGAAGGATGACGAAGATCGACCACATGGCCAGATAAGCCGAAAGCGCCATGTCCTCAGGGGCGAATCCCCAGCCGGTGCGCGGCAGGATCAGCATCGGCAGCAGCGAGAGACTGAACAGGCCGCCCGCCGAAAACGCGACAGCACCGAAAGCCTGGGTGCGTTTCCATTCGGAGACGCCGACCAGAACCTGCCAGACGCCGCAATAAAGCAGCAGGATACCCGTCGCCCCGATCTGCTCGAAGGTGCCGGAGACGAAAAAGCCCAGCACCAGCAGGGTGAAGCCGAGGGCGAGGAAGCCCCAGGCGCTGGGCTCGTCCTGATCGCCCGATGCGCCCTGCGCCTCCGGCTGCGGTGTCTTCTCGCACCGGGGCTCGGCTGCCGGATTCGCCGGGTTCTCTGTGGCCTGCGGACGCTCGCTCAGTTCATTGAACTTCAGGCAGTCGCGATAAGCGGAGGAGCAGTGCTTGATAATCACCGAAACATCGTGAGGCGATATGTAGCCGCAGCCGACGTCGCACTCATCCTCGTTCTTCCCATAATAAGGGCAGACAATTTTCTGATGCATGCGCACCTCGCGGTCCGGGTCGTCAAAGAGGCGTACGTGGTGAGGAGGCGACCGTCCCTCAACGGTCGCCGGGCCTCACCTGTACCGATTGAGCAGCAATGTCTATCTTGATGAGCAACGGTTGTGCCATGCTGAAAAAAATAAATGAAAAGCACGCAATTTCAGAGGGATAGGCGCTTGTCGCGCGGCAGGACGGCCGCTTGATTTGCAGGCATGCGAAGAAAACGGTTTCGCCCTGAACTACGGTGACTACCCTGTATTAGCGTTCAACCGCCTGAAATCATGTGTGTTTTTTGATATCGTTCAAGATGGGGGGGCGATTTGCAATTTTGCAAAAGGCAATCGGGCGATTTGCAGCTTTGCGACAGGTGGCGAACGGTGCCTTTGGCGTCTGAATTCCTGTCGTCCGGACCGGCTGGGCGCGAAGCGGGCACCTGTGCTAGAATCCATTCCGTCCGGTGTGGCCCCGGATGAATACAGCAATAAGGAGCCCTCGTGGAGGAAAAAGTCGATATCAGCAGGTATCCGACTGCCTCAGGTGTTTATCTGATGCAGGACGAAGAGGGGCTGGTTCTGTATGTCGGCAAGGCGAATAATCTCCGTGCGCGGCTGCGCAGCTACTTTGCCGCCCACGGAGACGGCCGCGCGCACATCCGCTTTCTCATGAACCGGGTCAGCCGGATCGAAACCATCGTCACAGATACCGAAAAAGAAGCCCTGATTCTCGAGAACACGCTGATCAAGGAGCACCGGCCGCGGTACAATATCAATCTGCGCGACGACAAGACGTACCTCTCCGTTCGTCTCGACCCGCGGGAAGAATTTCCCGCCCTGCAGACGGTGCGCAGGGTGCGCCGCGACGGGGCCTATTATTTCGGGCCCTATTCATCGGCTTCGGCGGTGCGCGAAACGCTCAAAGAGATCTATCGCGTCTTTCCTCTGCGGCACTATCCGCTGGCGTCCTGCCGGCGCCGGGGGCGACCCTGCCTCTTTTATCAGATCGAACAGTGCAGCGCACCCTGCCATGGGAAAATAAGCCGCGAAGAGTACGCCGAGCTGGTGCGCGGCGTGGTTGCGCTGCTTTCGGGACGCGAGTCTGAGGTGGTCGCCATGCTTCAGCAGCGCATGCAAAAGGCGGCGCAGGCGATGCGCTACGAGGAGGCGGCGCGGCTGCGCGACCAGATCAGCGCCATCGAGAAAACGGTGGAGCGCCAGAAGGTGGTCGAGGCCGGCGGCGGCGATCAGGACGTGATCGGCGTTCATCGCGAAGGCGGCGAGGTCGAGATCGCCCTGCTTTTCATCCGTGAAGGCAAGCTCATCGACCGGCGCAGTTATTCGCTGGAGTGGCGGCTCGAGGAGGATGAGCTGCTGTCCTCCTTTCTGCAGGAATATTATCAGCGCGAGGTAGTGATTCCCGATCAGGTTTTGATCCCCTTCGCCATCGGCGATGCCGATACACTGGAAGAGTGGCTCTCCGAACGTAAGGGGCGCAAGGTCAGTGTGCAGATGCCGCAGCGCGGCGCCCGCCTGCGTCTGGTGGAGCTGGCGGAGCGCAACGCCCGGGAGGCCTGTCGCACGCGGGGAGAAAAGCGCGAGGCGCGTCGCGGGGTTCTGGAGGATATCCGCGAACGGTTGCATCTGAAACGGCTGCCGCGGCGCATGGAGTGCTTCGATATCTCCAACGTCCAGGGACGCTACAGCGTCGGGAGTATGGCGGTCGTCATCGATGGTGAGCCGGCTTCGCATCTCTACCGGCGTTTTCGGATCCGAAACGTCGAGGGGTCCAACGACTTTGCTTCGCTGGCCGAGGTGCTCGGCAGTCGTCTGCGCCGTGGCCTGGAAGAAGACGATCTGCCCGACCTGCTGCTGATCGACGGCGGCAAGGGGCAGCTCTCGGCGGTGGAGCGCATCCTTGAGGAGGTCAGCGTGGCGGATCGTCTCGATCTTGTCGGAATGGCCAAGAGCCGGGTGCATGCCAACGTGCGCGGCAAAGTCGTGGAGCGCAGCGAGGAGCGCTTCTTTCTGCCCGGGCGAAAAAACCCGGTTATTCTGCGCCAGGGGTCGGCGGCCCTGTTCATGCTCGAGCGCCTGCGCGACGAGGCGCACCGCTTCGCCATCACCTATCACCGCAGGTTGCGCGGCAAGGAGACCCTGCGCTCGGCGCTTGAAGAGATTCCCGGCGTCGGTCCGGCGCGGCGCAAAGCACTGCTGAACCATTTCGGAAGCTTGAAGAAGGTTCGCGCGGCCTCTCTGACTGACTTATGTGCGGTGCCGGGGATCTCCGAGAGCCTGGCCGGCGAGATTCACCGCAGGGTTCGGGAGGCTTCGGCAAAGAAATAAAAGGGCGCTCCTGCGGTCGTGATGCGAATCACCCTTCGAATTGTCTCTGGTAATCGGTCTCCTCGCGAAGCGCTCTTTCCTCCAGGGCGATGCGGCGGCGCAGGATGATGAGGTTGGCCAGGGAGAAGATGAGCAGGGTCAGCGGCGCGCGAAAGAGCAGGGGGAGGAAGAGAAATTCAAGGGTGACGGCCAGATAGTTCGGGTGGCGCATCACGCGGTAGGGCCCCCGTTTGCGCACGGGGGCGCCGGGCAGAACGAGGATCCGCGTGTTCCAGAACATACCGAGGCTGGCGATGCACCAGTAGCGCAGCATCTGCAGCAGCACCAGGGCGGCGAGAGAGGCCCAGGTGAGCAGGTCGAGAGGGACCTGCCAGGGATATCCCTCAACGATCAGGGCGAGCAAAAAGAGAATGTGCATCGCCACGATCTCGCGGTAGCTCTCGGGAAAGCGCTCCCGTCCGCCGCGCTCCAGGAGCCGCCGGCGGTTGCGGCGCGCGATCAGCAGCTCGACGCCGCGCTCCGCCGCCAGAAAAAGCAGGACCCACCATAAATTCATGTCGAATTCACCAGAACCATCTCTGAAGAAAAACCGGGACCAAAGGCCGAGAGCAGACCGTAGCCGGGCGACTGGCGCGCCCGGCGCTTCAGCCATTTCTCGAGCACCAGCAATACCGAAACCGAAGACAGATTGCCGTGCTCGCGCAGCACCTCTTCCGGAAGCTCGAGTGCTGCGGGCGCAAGGCCGAGCGCTTGCTGATAAGCGTCGAGTACTTTCGCACCGCCGGGGTGGGTGATGTGGTGCGAAATCTCTGCAGTCTGCAAGCCGGCCAGCTCCATAAAGTCGGCCACCAGTTGCGCCGCGCTCTGGCGCACCAGCGCAGGCAGGCGCGGCGAGAGCACCAGCTCCATCCCTTCATCGACAAAATCCCATCCCATTATTCGGTTGGTTTCGGGAAAAAGCCAGGAACGTTCGGCCAGCAGGTATACTCCCGGATCGCCGCTCTGCGCTCCGCTGATCAGAGCCGCAGCGGCGCCGTCGGAGAACAGCGCGGTGGCGATCAGGTTTTTCTTGCTCTGATCGCCGAGCAGAAAGGTCAGGCTGCAGCACTCAAGCGCCACCAGCAGCACGCGGCGCCGCGGGAAGGCGCGGGCGTAATCGGCGGCTCTGTTCAGTCCGGCAGCACCCCCGGCGCAGCCGAGCCCCCAGATGGGGAGGCGCGAGGTGCTGGGCTGCATCCCGAGACGCTCGATCAGATGAGCGTCGAGGGAGGGGGTTGCCAAACCGGTGGTGGAGACGAAGACGATGTGATCGATCTCTGCGGCAGGACAGGCGCAGGATTCAAGGCAGGCGCGCGCCGCTTCTTCGGCCAGGGCCAACCCCGCCGTCTGATAGATCCGGGTTCGTTCCGCAGGCGTTCGCTGACTGACATACCAGTCGGGCGGCATCATGAACTGCCGCCCGACAATGCGGCTGTTGGTAAAAATTCTCTGCAGCTCTTCAGTTTCGGCCGGGGAGGCTTTCATGAGATCGGCCACCGCAGCCTGCACATCCTGCTGGGCGATGCGATGCTCTGGAAGGGCGTGTGCGACACCGGCGATGCGGGGTGCCTGTGATTTCGATAAAAGAGACATGGTCTTCTTATTTTTACCATAAAAAAGCCTCCGGTCAGTGGACTGGAGGCTTTTTTAGCTGATGGTGGCGGTCAGATTATTCGACCACAACCCTGGCGTCTTCCAGAATGACATCATATTGGTAGCCGTAGCCGAAATCCTTGTCGGTCTCGAGGATTCCGCTGACCACGACCGTGTCGCCGACATCGGCTGTCTCATCGGTGGTGACGGTCAGGTCGTTGGTGCCATCGGATCCGGTGCCGTCCTGCACGTGAATCCAGTTCTTGCCCATGATCTGGGGGCTGAACTTGACCACCTTGCCGCGCACCGCGACTTCCTTGCCGGAAAGGGAGTCCTGATTTTCGAAGACTTCGCCGACGGTTTGTCCGCCTTCAGCCTTGGCGATGCCGCTCAGATCGACATTGACATCTTTGGCGGAGGCCTTGATATCGGGATGCCCTTCAGGCATTTGCGGGTTTCCAGACTCCATGCCGCCCATTCCCATGCCGGGTGCGCTCTCGCCGCCCTTCATGATGCCGGAGACGAAGTAGACCACGTCGAAATTGCGATCCAGCGTCTGGCTGTGATAGTTGTACATGGGCTGTCCGGCGGGCACTGCGACGACATCGCCGACCGCTACCTGGGTTTCGGGGGCTGCGGCCCAGAGCTTCTCGTCACCGGTGTCGATCTGAACATAGGTATATCCGGCGGTGCTCATGGTCTCGCTTACAGTCCCGGTATGCCCGGCTGCCTGCGGCTGGTTGGCTTTGTTGGTGGGCGGATGCCCTTCAGGCATCTGCCCGCTCTGCGGGGCGGCTTGGTTGGCGACCTGGGGCGTTTCATCTTTGCAGGCCGTCAATGTTCCTGCGGCGATCAGGCCGGCAAGAAAAAGTGTCATGGATCTTTTCACAGTCTTTCCTCCACCTCGATTAGTGTTTTTGTCTTTGCTCTGGTGATGAACCAATGGCACCAAAAGGTAAATTATCACAATACGCTTTTTCGATACAAGGATTTTGAAAAATGCGAGATCAGGTTCTGCGCCCGTAGATATAGGTGATGTGGCCGAGGCGCTCCGCCAGTTCCTTCGTCGCAGCGCCGGGCGCCATCCGCCAGTCCCAGTTTCCCTTGCCCTGACCGGGCAGATTCATGCGCGCCTCGTTGCCGAGTCCGAGCACGTCCTGCATCGGGATTATGCAAAGGTCGGCGACACTCGCTTCGGCCAGGCGGATCAGATCCCAGGGAATGTCGCGGGCGCTGTGGCCGAGGTACTGGCGGACCGCCTCTTTGTCCTTTTTCGTCTGGGTGTTCCACCACCCCAGCGTGGTGTCGTTGTCGTGCGTTCCGGTATACATGACGCTGTTGCGCGAAATGTTGTGCGGCAGGTAAGGGTTCTCCGGCTCTTCGCCAAACGCGAATTGCAGAACCTTCATGCCGGGGAAGCCGAACCGGTCGCGCAGTGCCTCCACCTCCTGCGTGATCAGCCCGAGATCTTCGGCGATGATCGGAATCTGGCCGAGCGCATCGTGCAGAGCCTGGAAAATCTCGTCACGCGGTCCGTCGACCCAGTGGCCGTTGACCGCCGTTTCCTCATCGGCGGGGATCTCCCAGTAAGCTTCGAAGCCACGAAAATGATCGATGCGCACCAGGTCGGTCTGCGTCAGATTCCAGCGGAAGCGAGCGATCCACCATGAATAGCCTTGCGCTGCCATGCGGTCCCAGCGGTAGAGAGGATTTCCCCAGCGCTGGCCGGTGGCGCTGAAGTAGTCCGGCGGCACGCCGGCGACGACGGTCGGCAGATCCTGCTCATCGAGAAAAAACAGGCGGCGGTTGGCCCAGACGTCGACCGAATCGTAGGCAATGAAAATCGGCAGGTCGCCAAATACGCGGATTCCCTTTTCGTTGGCGTAGCGCTTGAGCTCGAACCATTGATGAAAAAAGGCGAATTGCGCATATCGGTGATGAAAAATCGACTCGGCGAGCTCGTCGCGCCAGTGGCTCAGGGCCTCATCTTCGCGGCGCCTGATGGCATCGGGCCATTCGCTCCAGGGGGTATGGCCGAAGTGGGCGCGCAGGGCGCGAAACAGGGCGTAATCGTCGAGCCAGAACCCCTGGTGGCGGCAGAATTCATGAAAGGCCGCGCGCCGCTCCTGCCGGCCCCTGGCCTGGAAGTTCTGCGCCGCCTTACGCAGCAGGTTATCCTTGAGTTGGGTCGCATGGCCATAGTCGGCCCGCGTGGGATCGTCGGGGCCGGCGCTGACGATATCTTCGGCATCCAGATCGCCGTCCGCCACCAGACCCGCAAGTGAAACCAGCAGCGGGTTGCCGGCAAAGGCGCTGTAGGCGCTGTAGGGCGAATCGCCGTAACCGGTCGGCCCGAGAGGAAGGATCTGCCAGATAGACTGGCCGGCATCGGCCAGAAAGTCGACAAAGCGGTAGGCTTCTTCGCCCAGTGAGCCGATGCCGCCCGGGCCCGGAAGCGAGGTGGGGTGAAGCAGAATGCCGCTGGCGCGCTTGGTTTCCATCAAATCCTCCATAATCTGCGTTGTCAGGCCTTTTGGTTCATTATGCCAGAGGCGATCGGATTGAAAAGCAGAATCATCTATCAGAAGCCGCCAAGAAAAAAAGCGGCAGGAAGCTATCCCTGCCGCTTGATGCTTTCACGTTCTTATTGTGTCTCAGGCGATTTTTTCGAGTGCGATCTCAAAGGTGAGATCTTTGCCGGCCAGCGGGTGATTGCCGTCCAGAGTCACGCTTTCGTCCTTGATTTCAGCGACCCGCACGACGGCAGTCTGCTCGTCGGGTTGCTTGATTTCGAGAAACTGGCCTTCCTGAGGATCGAGATCCGGCGGAAACTGCTCTTTGGGGACCTCGATGATCATCTCTTCGCGGTGCGGGCCATAGGCTTTGTCGGCGGGGATGCTGATGGTTTTTTTCTCCTCGAGCGCCATGCCGGAAACCGCTTCTTCGAAGCCGGGAATCACCTGGCCGGAGCCGATGGTGAATTCAAGGGGCTCACGCTCTTCGGAAGAATCGAAGACGGTGCCGTCTGCAAGCTTGCCCGTGTAATGTACCTGAACCGAATCACCGGTTTTTGCTTGTGCCATGTTGTTCTCCGTGGGTTTGGGTTCTTGCCTGCTCTAAGGAATTTCCAGCCAGGCGACCCGCGTCTTACGGCTTAGTCGGCTACCTGACCCAAATCCCCAAACGGTTATCCAATAATCTTACGGGATGATTTGTTCACGGTCAAGTCCCGCTGCCGCACTCGTGTCAGGTTTGATTTTTGTCCCCCGGGGGAGGTCAAGGCAAACCTGCCCGTTCTCAGAGTTTGCTCGCCAGCAGCATCGAAAGCCAGGTGCAGACCACCCCCGTGCCGATGGCTCCGAGGCCCGCCAAGCCAAAAACCAGCGCGTGTTTTCCGTGCTGGTGGCGAAAGCAGAGGAAAGCGATCATCAGGCAAAGAATGCCGAGAGGGATGGAGATCAGAATGATCATGATGCATCGTCCCGCAGAAAAGAAGTCCGCCGGCATGAAGATCTGTCGGCAGCGAAAACGGGCTCACTCTAACACAGCGGCAGGCGGGAAGTCCATCGACCTCCCGGTTCAGAAATAGAAGTGCACCCCGAGTCCGACATACTCGACCTTGCGATCATAGAATTGGCCGTTGGGGGAATGCCCGTTGTAATACTCGGCGAGCAACTGGACCATGTGGTCGGCCGTCACTTCACTTTCCACCTGCAGTCCGCCGCGAATCGAGAGATCGGTGTTCCAGTCCGTCTCCTCCCAGAACTGCGCATCGAGAGCGCCGACCGGCCGCAGCAGACCGCCCGCATAGGCGCGGCGGCTGGTCAGTTCGAACCCGGCTTGTCCCGACCACGGCTCGAGATCGTCCGGGTCGGTGCGCAGCAGATATCCGCCGCCCGCATAGATGCGCGCCCAGGAGACCGGCGCGAGGGAGAGCTTGAGATCGACGCCTTCATAGCTGAGGTTGACGCGGTCGGTGCGGCTGCGCAGCAGGAATTCATCGCCGAGATGAGAGCTTTGATGATAAAGGCGCAGCAGGGCTGAAACGGGACCGGCGCGATAGCTCAAGGGGATGCCGATCCAGTAATCGGCGTTGATCAGGTCATTCGAATCGGCGTCGAGGTCGAAAATCGCGAAAACTCCCGCCTGAATGCCCACCTGCCACTGACCGTCGAAAGGGGCGCGGTTCCGGTAGAAGCCCAGCGATTCGCCGAAGCTGGTGGCGCCGACGCTCTCCAGCCGGTCATCATCGAGATAGTGGTGATAGGCAAAACTGAAGTGCGGCCAGCGCGGATCGGCGGTCAACGGTTTGAAAAGCCGTCCTGTCGGCAGGACCTGCCCTGTGCTCTGCGAGGAGTCGTTCTTCTGTTCGGCCGCGCAGGGAATGGGCTGCAGGAGCGCGATCAGCGCGAATGAAACGATGGCCGAAAAGGTGCGAAAGGCGAGCAGGGTTTTTCGTGCGGTGGTGTTCAATGATCACTCCAGAAATTTCGAATGAATAAGGCGTCCCTGTGTCCGGCCGGATCGAAATCTTCAGTAATGAGGGCCGACTGGTCGGGGATGCGAAATGGAAAAAATAGTCTACCCGATTTTTTCATGGATTCCTCTTTTTTCGCGGTCTTTTTCTCTTTCGGGGGGCTCACTTTTTATTCTGTCAGAAAAATCGTCGCTGCCAACAGGTTGAAGAGTTGACAGTCGCATGGGCTTGTGGTTTTCTCGCACAGCCGGCCCGGAAGCCGGCAATTTTTATGGACAACGGGGTAACGCGATGAGCAAACGGGATTTTATCTATGCACGGCGCTGGAATGTTTTTCTGATTACCGCCGGCTCGATCATTCAGGCGATCGGGTTCAAGGCGGTCGCCATTCAACATGGCTTCGTTCCGAGCGGTCTTTTCGGAGTGGCCGCCCTGGTCAACTATGTGACCGATACGCTCAATGCCGGCATCTGGTTCATGATCCTCAATGTGCCCATGTTCGTTCTCGCCTACGTCTTCATCACCAAACGCTTCCTGGCGTACAGCTTCCTGGCGATGATCGTGACGTCCGTAGCGTTCATGCTGATCGACTTCTCGATCGCTATTAACGACCAGCTCTATGCGGCTGTTACCTTCGGCGTGCTCGCCGGCACCGGCGCCGGCATCGTGCTGCGTTCTCTCGGCAGCAACGGCGGCCTCGACGTGATCGCGGTCATGCTCACCCAGCGCTACAATATCGGCATCGGCAAGACCTACTTCTTCTTTAACTTTATTCTGTTCTCTTTCAGTTTCGCCAGCCTCGACAATGATCTGGTGATCGCCTCGCTGATCGCCGCTTTTGTCTCTTCGGTTCTGGTAGAATACACCCTGTCGATGTTCAACCAGCGCAAGGTCTGTTTCATCATCAGCGATCGCACGCAGGAGATCTCCGACCAGATCATCGACAAGCTTAAGATCAGCGGAACCTTTCTGCAGGGCGTCGGCGCCTACAAGAAAGCTGACAAGAGGCTGCTGATGGTGGTGATCAACAACATTCAACTCAAGCGGCTCGAGGAGATCGTCTTTAAGACGGACGATTACGCCCTGTTCATCGTGGAAAATACCTTTTCGGTGATCGGGTCAACCTTCTCGCGGCGAAAGCTGTATTGAACGAATGGCTCTCTGAAGGGCACAAAGCGCAGCGCGTGAAACGAACCAGGGGCTCCTGTCCTCGCCCTGGAAAACGAAAAAGCCGCTTCGGAGATGGATTCCGAAGCGGCTTTCGTGTATCGAAACCGGAAAACAGGAAAAGGGGTCAGGTCTCAGCGATATTCTGCCGCGTGACGAAGTCGCCCAGTAGATTCTCCACCGCCTTTTTAACTTCGCTGTGGACGCCGCGTTCATGAATCTCAGCGGCCATGCTGCGCATGTCCTCTTCTTCGATTTCGCGGAACAGAGCGATCAGGGCGGGGTCGAAGTGACTTCCTGCCCCCTCGAGGATGATCTGCTTCGCCGCGGCAAAGGGCATGGCTTTTTTGTAGGGCCGCTCGCTGAGAAGGGCTTCAAACACATCGACAATGGCGAAAATGCGGCCGGGAACGGGAATATCCTCCTGCTTCAACCCATGCGGATAGCCGCTGCCGTCCCATTTTTCATGATGGTACAGGATGACCTCGGTCGCCGGCTGCAGAAAGGCGACATCGCCGATGATCTCACTCCCTTTTTTCACATGGGTCTTGACGATCTCCATCTCATCCGGTGTCAGCCGCCCCGGTTTGAGCAGGATGCTGTCGGGGATGCCGATCTTGCCGATATCGTGCAGATAGGCACCGAGGACCAGCTTGTTCATCTCATCGTGGGAAAGGTGAAATTTCTCTCCGAGATAGATGGCCAGGGCGACTCCGCGCTCGGAGTGCCCTTCGGTCTCCATGTCCCTGAGCTCGAGAGCCTTGAGCAAACTGCGTATGGTGTTGAAGTAGGAAAAGCCGATCTTGCGGTAGGCTGAATTCAGCTTTTTCTCGTCGCGGATGATCGTCTCCGCCGCTTTCTTGAACTGGCCGAAAAGCAGCAGATAGAGCAGGGCCATCATGATGAGCACGACGGCCAGCACGCAGAATATATGCACATTGATGAGTTCGAAGGGCGGCGCCTTGCGGTACACTTCGACCGCGCCGAGAATGCGCCCGTCGACTTTTACCGGAGCATACATCTCGAGCACGCGCCCGATCCCTTCGAGATGGATGTTCTCTTCATCGTGCGGCTTCTCGACCTCGATGTGGATCTTTCCCGTGCTCAGCACCTCTGCCAGGTCGTCTCCCTCGTAGACCTGGCCGGCCTGCTCCGGACTGGAATAGGAATAAGCGACTGCGCTTTGGTCGGTCCAGATCTTGAAATCGACGAAGTCGCTGAAGCCGAGAAAGATTTCGATCTTCTCGACCGTTCGGGCGAGCTTCTGCGGGTCGTCGAGCAGAACCCGGGGCGATTCGGCCAGATCATTCCGGATGAAGTTCTCCAGCAGCCGGATCGAGTCTTTTTTGTACTGGCTCATGTTCATGACGTACAGCATGGAGGGGAGAATCACTGCCAGTACGAGCGAGAGGATCAACGTGAGCCAGAGGCTGCGCCGGAAAAAGGCCCGGATCAGGTTGCGCGCGTATTTGTGTCTCCCCGTCGCGAAAGCTGCGGCGCGCTCTTTTGCCGAGGCCTGCATGGGCTTGACGGACAATGTGGGTTTCGCCGACTCTTCATCGGTGCATGAAAGCGGATCGGCGTGCAAGGTGGATTCAATGCTCTTGGACATATGCGGCAACCAGAATTTAAGGGTGAATGTGTAATTAGATGTTGATAACATTTAAAAATTCTCATGTCAACTTGTTTCGCAACCTCTGCTAGTTACGCCGTACGGCACGCTGGATCAGGTCGCATCGGACGGCCTGTTCTGGCCCTGTTGATCCAGTTGACCTGCGGTTGCTGTTCAGGATACTATAGGTGTCCGAAGCGGGCCTGCTGGAGCGGCCCGTTCCTTTTTGCGCCGGAGTTTTTCCGGAAACGACTTTCAACAAGACAGGCAGATGGATCAGACAGCCGTGAAGAAGCACAACCAGAGAGAGATCGAGCGCCGCCGGACCTTCGGCATTGTCAGCCATCCCGATGCGGGAAAGACCACCCTGACCGAGAAGCTGCTTCTGTTCGGCGGGGCGATTCAGATGGCCGGCGCGGTCAAGGCGCGCAAGGCGACGCGCCATGCCACCAGCGACTGGATGAAGGTGGAGCAGGAGCGGGGTATTTCGGTCACCAGTTCGGTGATGAAGTTCAATTACCGCGACTATGAGATCAACCTGCTCGATACGCCGGGTCACCAGGACTTCTCGGAGGACACCTACCGGGTGCTCACGGCGGTCGACAGCGCCGTGATGGTCATCGACAGCGCCAAGGGGGTCGAGACTCAGACGCGAAAGCTGATGGAGGTCTGCCGCATGCGCAATACCCCCATCATCACCTTTATCAACAAACTCGACCGCGAGGGGCTGGAGCCGCTGGACGTGCTCGCGGATATCGAAGAGACGCTGCAGATCGAGTGCGCGCCGCTGACCTGGCCGATCGGCATGGGCAAGCGCTTCAAAGGCACCTATAATCTCTACAAAAAAGAACTCACTCTTTTTACGCCAGGAGAGGAACGGCTTTCAGAAAGTGCGGTTACGATCAGCGATCTCTCCGACCCGCGCCTCGATGAACTGCTCGGCGATCAGGCCGACGACCTGCGCACGGACGTGGAGTTGCTCGAAGGGGCGGCCAATCCGTTCGAACTCGAGGAATATCTCAAGGGGAATCAGACACCGGTCTTTTTCGGCAGCGCGATCAATAATTTCGGCGTGCGTGAGATGCTCGACGCCTTTGTCGAGATCGCCCCGCCGCCCAAGCCCCGCGCAACCGAAACGCGCGAGGTCTCGCCGTACGAAGAACCGTTCTCCGGCTTCGTCTTCAAG
>JAGXHK010000038.1 GCA_024636255.1 Desulfuromonadales bacterium
GCGAAGGCCCAGGCCTGATCGACGGTGGAGTCCGCGAACAGGCTCAAAAGCTCGCACCATTCATCTTCGGTGACCTGATCGAACTGCGCCTCGTATCCGGCGCTCTCTTCTCTGCGGGGGGAGAGCTGCGGTATTCCCGCCGCTGATTTTCTAATTGGCTCATTCATATTCATTGCAACCTTCAGGAAACTGAACCTCTTTTTCGCAGAGTTGTAAAATTTTAAACATAAATAAACTTAAATTTCTCTTCGGTCGAAGGGTATAGTCTACCAGGCATGTCCCGGGAGAAAAGAGGCCATAGATAAAATGGGAAATTTCCGGGAATAGGAGATTTACTTTCTTCGGCGGCGCTACCGAAGCCCCCTTGGGCGATATTGGATTCGGAAACCCGCTCGAATCCAGCCTGGAGTTTCCGGATGCATACTTGCCATTAGGCTAGCCGAACAGAAACTTATTTAAACAATTTCTGGAATAGTGCAACGCCGGCTCGCCGAGTCGTACGGTGAGCCGGCTCACGGCATCGGTACAGCAGTCGTAGACCCCAATGAATCGATCCTCTCGGCCCCTCAAGCCTTTTTTGAATCGATACACCCCCGGATTTTTTTCCGGGTCGATACCTTTCAGGTCCAGGTAACGGCACCCTTCTTTCTGCAGCTATTCGATCATTCGCCAATTCAGCAGATAGGAGGCGCAAAACAACCTCGCGACATCATTACTGGCACTAAAGAGGGGAAAACCTGTTTCACCCAAGCCGGTGGCCAGCAAGCCGGCAATCGGCTGAGCTTCATAATATGCCATGAAAAACACGGGTTTTTCGGACTCGGGCAGTTCCTTCTGAAGAGATTGCCACCGCCGCCCATGAATGGCTGGCTCGAAATTTTTACGTCGGGCCATATTCAGATACAAAGGAATCAGTTCGCGGAAAAAATCGCTGTGGGTCCCCGTGCGGATTTCGATCGGGCTGCGTTCGGCTTTGGCCAGATGGTTGCGCCATGTCCGGTGCAGGCTCCGCCGGATTTCCGCTAGGGAAGGGGAGATGTCGAGAACAAGGGTCAGTTCATCTCGATCGACAGGATTACGGAAAAACCCCAACCGGTTCAGAATGCGCACCTGCGGGGCGCCGAAGGACGCGAAAACATTCGGGGCCACTCTGGCGTTTTTCTACGTATTCATCCTGCAGGGCCGTCAGCAGGGCCTCAAAAACCTGCAGATCGGCTTCTTTGCCTTTTCTGCGCCAGAGAGGTCCGTGAGTGACGTAAGCGATCCCCTTGTCCAGCAGAGGAAGAACGACGGTGCGGATCTGGGCGAGACCGACCACCCTGCTCTGATCACTCAGGACGAGACGATGGGTATGCTGCCCCTGACCAACGGTCCCGGCAAAATCCCAGCACTGGATGATGGAGGCGTCAGCGAACATGCGCAGCAGATCGGCCCATTGTCTTCTGGTGACCTGGTTGAATTCCGTGCGGTAACACTTTCCCTGGCCGGGGCCCCCGGCTTTCCTGCAAAATGGAAATTGTGCTTGTTCAGCCGTGCAAAAATCCTCATCGCCGCTCATTTATTCTGTATGGATGTGGAGGAGGTTTGCTGCGTGCTCGATTCGGGCGAGATGTACAGCAGGTCCGCAGCTTCGTTTCTGTTCTGCCAAAGCACAAGCCAGCGGGAGAAAACCCTGGCCGCTCGGAACACCCCCACGGGTTCAAACCCACCTTTGAGGATGCACCGCCTGCTCGCCTCGTTCCAGACTCTGCAGGTGACGTAAAGGCGCGTCACTCCGGATTTTGCGAGTTCAGAGGCTGTGTAGCGGATCAGGTTCGGGATCGTCCCTTTTCCGCGGACCTGAGGAAACGCATAGCCCGAGATCAACACCGCCTCGCCGGGAGCGATGGGGAAGGGGGGAAAATGCGGCTGAAAATCGTCCTGCGCCCGAAAGCTCCAGAGAAATCCGGCGCTATAACCTTCCAGCCGGGCCACCCACAGGGTCCCTCCCTGCGCGAAAAACGCCAATGTGCGCTCCAGGTGGAACTCTGCGTCTTCTCGACTCATTTCAGGTTTGGAAATGCGCGTGCGGATTTCATCAAGAATTTCGACAGGGACATTCTCGCGCTGCTCGTATTTGGCCATGGTGAAATCGGCGGGGACCTTGGCCCACTGCGCGGAGCACTGCCGGCAGTCCAGGGTGAACAGAAATTCCTTGCGCGCGAACTGCTGCTTTAGCTGCTGCAGCAGTTTGCGGGCGAAGTCCCGCGGACCCAGATCACGAAAATTGCGATGAAGTTGTCTTAGAAAAACAGCATAGTTTCTCATGTTCGTCCTCACGCGGTTTACGAGCGTTGGCGGTTGTCGACAGCTTCTCGATAGATGTTCAGCAGCAGATCATAGTTGCGCTCGGGGGTGTACCTGCGTTCGAATTCTCTGCGCGCGGCCTGACCCATGCGGCGCGTCTCCAACGGGTGGTCACGCAGCCAGCGAACCTTTGCGGCGAGATCCCCCGGGTCGCCAGGTTCGAAGTGCAGGCCGGTGACCCCGTCGGCGACGATTTCCGCCATGGCGCCCAGGCGCGCTGCGAGGACCGGCAGCCCGTGGGCGAAAGCCTCGATGATGACCATGCCGAAGGTTTCATACCATTGCGAAGGCATCACCAGAAATGCCGCTGTGCGCATTTCTCTGGAGACCTCTTCGCCGGTGAGCTGTCCGAGAAGTTGCACCTTGTCTGAGCTATTGCCCATGATCTCGCCTGCCAGAGGCCCCACCCCGGCCAGGCGCAGGGGCAGATCGCATCCGGCCCAGGCCTGCAAGAGGGTATGCACGCCTTTTTCCGGGCTCAGCCGGCCGACGAACAGCGCCCCCCGGCGTTCCCCGGTATTCACTTCAGCAGCACTGAGCCCAGGTCCCGGATAGAAGTTCGGCTTAACCGCAATCTTCTTCGCAGGAAAACCAGTGTCCACGAATTTCTTTTTACCGAACTGCGTCAAGGCAATGAAGCGCTCGACCTTCTTGGACCAGGTTTGATGCCGGCGGTGGTAATCCACCATACGGGCAACCGCCAGCGAGCCGAGGTGAGAGTTGCGGTAACAGGCGTGGAGGGCGGCATGGTAGGGGCTGCCCGCCAGGCACTTCTCGCAAATCCGGCCGTCTCTCAGAAGGTAGGCACCCGGACAGATATTGCGAAAATTGTGCAGCGTCTGCACCACGGGGACGCCTTTTTCCGCACACGCATCGTAAATGGAAGGAGTCAGCAGAGGAAACAGGTTATGCACGTGGACGATATCGAACGCGTGGCTCTCCAGAAAATTCCTGAACAGACTCTTCTGCCTTCGGGAATATTTCAGATCGACGGCCGTCGAGATCGATTTGCGTAGCGAATTGATCGCGGCATTATCGGCCAGGTAGGTGCGAACCTGGTTTTTCTCGCTGAGAAGCGCCGTCTCGTTCGCAAGGACGACGTCTTCTCCGCCTTTGAGCTGATAGGTGTTGTGAACCAGGCAGATTTTCATTCTCATCTCGCCGGCACCATGCGGGCCGGTGCCTTTTTCAGGAGGAACCGCACGCTACGCTTGCTTTTTCCTTGCGGAACTCAAGACGTTCAAAAAATCGCCTCTGAGAAAAAAGTCGCGGTGAGAGCAGGTTCAGAGATTTACGCAGGTACCCGCAGGTTCTCCACAGCAGGCACGCGGCACCGATTCGCTCGGTCTCGCGGTTTCGCAAAGCGGCCCACATCAGCCGGGGAAGGGTGACGCCGAAGGATTTTGCCACTCGGCCGCTGCAGTAAAGAGCCAACTTGCCGAGCCCTTGCTCACGATAATCGAGGGCGGCGTAATTGACTCCCTGTCGCAGGGAGGCCCAGAAAAAATAGCTGGTGCTGAGACGGTGAGCGGGAATGAGGTGATGCGCCACGGCCAGAGGTGCATACCAGAGAGTATGGCCGCCCCGGCGCATTCTGCGGAAGAACTCCGTATCTTCCGAGCCGTAGGCAAAGGACTCGTCGAAAAGACCGACCGCCTCCACCGCGCGACGGCAGAGCAGAACATTCCCGGTTCCCGGAAGAAACTTGCCGGGATACGGGTGGGGCCGGTTGCCGAAGGCCGATTCGCCAAGGATCTGCCTGCAGATCGGGTCGAGTTGAACGGGCGCGACGGGAAACCGCAGAAGCACCTTTCCGCCGACGCATGCAGCTTGCTTGGCCGCCGCGACGGCAAAGAGCTGCCTCAGCCAGTCTGCTTCTGCAATCTGATCATCATCAAAAAAAGCCACCCAGTCTGCTCTCGTCTCGCGCAGACCGCGGTTTCGGGCGCAGGCGACCCCCTGCCGCGTTTCCAGCACATACCGCATAGGAATTGCCGCATGCGCCGCGATGCTTTCAACCACCTCTCGCGTGTCATCTGTCGAGGCGTTATCGACCACGATGATCTCGAAGGTAAAATGTTCCCGACCCTGCTGCACCTGAAGGCTCTGCAGAGTGCCCGCCAGCATGGCTGCGCGGTTATATGTGGTGACGATGACGCTGATATCCATAATCCCTCGAGTAAGGCGCTCTTTGTTTTCGCAGCACAGGTTGGTTCACGTCCGGAAAAGGTACTTTCCCGCCGGGCGAAAGCGCGGGCTCCGGCTCCTGAAAACCGAGAATCACGAGGACTGTCAGGCATAAAAAGCTCAACCAGTTCGCCGTCAGCAGCATGGTTTCGAGCAGCCCGTGCATCAGAGCGAAGCACAGCACAGCGGCCATGAAGGCGTAGATGACGTTGCCTGTCTGCCGGAAGTTTTTTCTGGCCCGCCGGATGCCAAGCGCATAGACAAGGAGAAAGACCAGCAGGCCGAACAGGCCCAGGCCGAGGAGCAGGTCGATGTAGGTCGAGTGCCCGGCGTAGGGAGCCCAGCCGATGCGCGAGGCGATCTGGCCGGTATGATCACTGGTCCAGAAGCCTTGATAGCCGTATCCGGTCAGGGGGCGCGCGAAAACGTAGTCGAGAGCGGCCTCCCATAGGGGGACTCGGCCCGTGAGCGTCTTGAGATGCGAGATGTCCCGGCCCAGCAGAAAAATTTTCCAGAAACGGGCGAGAATCAAATCCTGGTACAGAAAAAACAAAAGCGAGCCGACCCACCCGCCGGCGATCAGCAGGAGCAGCTTGCGCTCGAAGGACCACACCAGCCACCCGAAAACGAGCAGAGCTACAACCAGACTGCCGAGGGCGGTGCGCGATTTGGTGAGGAGCAAAAAAGCCAGGCCGAGGCAGACGATCGCAGCCAGAATGCTTTTGCTGTGTCCCATGCTGGCGAGACAGAGCGCAGAAAGGATCAGCAGAGAGCAGTTCAGTCCCTGGTAGTTGGGATGAAACATGCCGGCAAAGCGGTAATGGGCACCGAAGGGATCAAAGGTGCCGTGCATGATTTCCGAACCGAGGCCGACCAGGAGATAGAGCAGGGAACTCCAGAACACGACCCAGACAATTTGCTCGAGGGTGGCCCGATTGACCACCCCGAGGGCACCAAAGGCAAGGATGGCGAAAATGACCACCCTCTTCAACGTCAGCCAGGGGTCATCCGCCCAGACCAGGCTGAGAAAAACCCAGCCCACGTAGACGAGAATGGACCAGCCGAGAATTCCCTGAACTCCAAAAGCCCTTCTTTCTCGCCAGAGCAGGGAGAAGCCGCCCGCCAGCCCGAGCAGCAGGATTGTGAACTGCCGCGCGGAATCACCACCAGAGATATTCTGGGCCAGAGCCCTCGACGAGGACTCTCCGGTCAGGGGGTTCTCCATGGCGAGCATGGAGGCCGGCGTATACTGAAGAAAAAGGAGTATCGCCATGAGCAGGAGAAAGAACGACCAGGTCCCAACCGGGTTGGACGGACCGCGGTGCCCTTCAGGTTGATGTTCCAGAGTCGTCATACTGTAAAAATCCTCGTCCGAAATTTACCCGTAAGATTCTTCGGACTCCAGGCCGTCGGGTAGCAGCACCGGCCTTTTCGAGATGGAAAAGGCTTCCAGAAACGCAAATGCCAGATAGACCGGATTCAACAAAACGTAACGGCGCCACAATCGCCTCGGCTCCTGAACCAGCCTGAACAGCCATTCCAGGCCCAGGTTCTGCATCCTGCGCGGCGCCTGGGGCAGGGTTCCGGCATGGAAGTCGAAAGCCGCCCCGACAGCCAGCAGCGGCATGGAGAGATGCTTGCGATATTCATGCACCCAGACCTCCTGACGGGGACAACCCAGGCCCACCAGCGTTATCGCCGCCCCGCTTTGCTGGATGCGGGCAATGACCTGCTGTTTTTCCTCCGCAGAGAGCCTGCGAAATCTGGAAGGTTCCGCCCCGGCCACCTTTAGATTCGGGAACGTCTCTCGCAGATTGCCGAGAAGCCGTTCCAGAGTTTCCGGTGTGCTGCCGTAAAAGTAGACCGGAATCTCTTTCATGGCGGCAGCCTCCAGCACCTTCAGCGTCAGGGTCGGGCCATACACCCGCTCCGGCAGCTTGATCTTGTGAATCCAGTTCAATGCCCAGCGCACCGGCTGCCCGTCGGGGGTGACCAGGTCGAACCCGTTAAGCCGGCGACAGTGCACCGGATCGTAGAAACCGGTCATGACGCCATGCACGGCCAAAGCAGTCACGGCGAGCGATTGTTTCAACCGCGCGGCCTCGATGATCGTTTCCACCGCGTATTCGTAATCGATAGCGGAAATCTGCACTCCGAGAATCGGATGTTTTCCGTGATTTATCATAATTTATGCCGCCCAGCGCTTCTGGTTGAACGCGTAGATTTCCTGAAAAATCTCACGGACACCGGGATAGCTCAGCTTCCATTCCGGGTAATGGGACTGGAGGCGGGTGAGATCGCTGATGTACCAGATGTGATCTCCCTGACGATGACGGTCCGTATAGCTGTAGTCCATCTTCTTGCCGGTAATTTCCTGGCACATCTCAATCCCTTCCATCATAGAGACATTGCTCTGCCGGCCGCCTCCGAGATTGTAAACCTGCGCTTTTCCTGGATTCTGGAAGAAGGCATGGATTGCAGAAATCACATCATTGCTGTGGATGACATCCCGCACCTGCTTGCCCTGGTAGCCAAAAATCGTATACGGAGTGCCTGTCATGGCGCATTTCATCAGGTAGGAGGGAAAACCGTGCAGTTGCGCACCAGAGTGCTGCGGACCGCTGAGGACTCCACCGCGAAAAACCGCGCTTTTGATGTCGAAATAACGGCCGTATTCCTGCACCAGCACATCTCCTGCGAGCTTGGATGCCCCGAACAGCGAGTGCATGCTCTCGTCGATGCTCATACTCTCCGGAATGCCACGGGCAAAGTAGGGATGGTCCGGATTGAGCTCCCAGCGTTTTTTGAGTTCAACCAGGGGCAGGGCGTTCGGGCGGTCTCCATAGACCTTGTTGGTCGAAAAATGGACAAAGACGGCCTCGGGGCAGTAGCGTCTGGTTGCCTCCAGCATGACAAGCGTTCCGTTGGCGTTTATAGTGAAATCGGTGAAGGGTTCTTCGGCCGCCCAGTCGTGCGAGGGCTGCGCCGCGGTATGGATGACCAGGGCAATGTCAGAAGTGTATCTGGCGAAAATTTCATTGACGGCTTCAGGGTGGCGGATATCGACGCTGTTATCCTCGTATCGATCACCGAGTGCGGCGACAATCCGTTCCCGGTTCCAACGGGTGGAGGCATCTTTTCCAAAGAAGTACTGCCGCATGTCGTTGTCGATGCCTACGACCTTGTACCCTGATTTTCCGTAGAAAAGCGCAGCCTCAGAGCCGATCAGGCCGCAAGAACCTGTGACGATCACGATGGACATAAATTCTCCTTGTGAAAAACTTTGAAAAAGGCAAAGGCCAGCGACTAAAGTACGCTGAAGTAACGCATTCTTCTGTAAACAAGCAACCGGTAGGCGGATGCGGTCAGGTTCGCTGCCAGAAGGCTGATCGCCACCCCTTGGACGCCCAGAATGCTGGTCAGCCAGATTCCAAGAGTCAAGGTGACCGCCAGCGCCAGCAGATAGCTCTTCAGGCCGACATCGGGGCGCCCCATGGCAAAAAGTCCGCTGTTCAACGGCAGGGTGGCAGCCTCGGCCGTCTGGCTCAGGGCGAGCAAAGCGACCACCAACCCGTGTCCCGCATATTTGGCGCCATAGACCATCTGCAGGATTTCCCCGCCCCAGAGAAACAGCACCAGGCAGTAGAGGCTCATTGCTGAGCAGATAACGAGAAAGCCGCCGTTGATAAGTCGTCGCACTTTACGACTCTCGCGCTGGGCGACAGCGTGCATGATTCTCGGGCCGAGGAAATTCCCCATTCCAATGATAAAAGGGTTGGCCAGAAAGGCCATCCCCATGCAGGCGGCAAAAACACCGGTCGCGGCACTGCCGTGCATGACGGCAAGAAGCCATGGATAGATCTGAATGCTTGCCATAAAGGCAAGACCGCCCGCCAGCGGCCAGCGTCCCAGCGTCCAGTTGCGGCGAAAGTCCTGCACGACCCGGCTTCGACGAGGGCGCACGAAGCGCTCCCGCGCCCCTCGAAACCAGAAAAGAATCGCGAAGGCGCACGCTGCACCGATAACGAAAAAAGCTTCGCGTGCGGCCAGCCCACCGTGAAAAGCCAAAAATCCGAGGCCACCGAGCTGTACGATGGCCACACAGACGTCAATCTGCAGAGCGGCTTCCGTTCGCAGCCAGGCAAAACTCAGGTGCCGCGCGTACTCGCGCAGCAGGATGAAGACGATGACCAGAGCGAGGGACAAAATGACCGGGGCGAGCCCCGGGGTTCCAAAACCCAGGGACAGGAGCATGCTTCCCGCCGCCAGCGC